>JBKJQY010000145.1:0-20811 GCA_046593725.1 Candidatus Limnocylindrales bacterium | reverse complement strand
CTACCGACGGTGGGAAGATCCCGATCAGGTGAGTCTTCCAGACGTGTGGCAGGTCGCCCTTATCGCGGAGGCGGTGGACTGCGAACCAGCCGAGCTCGTCAGTCCGAAGGAACTCAGTCCACGGGAATGGGAGCTGACTCGCCGGGCCGCTCGGGCAACGGCTCGGGCGCTGACTCAAGAGCTGCGAGACGGCGGCGAGCCCGAATGACCGCCGCCTCGATCTCGCTCTCCATGTCTGCCAGGATCGTCTCGCTGGGTCGCTCGGGCATAGGGACACCCCATAGCGTGCGGCTGTCGATACGCCACCAGCCGCCTGTGGCGGTGCCCTGGGTCCCCGCGACCCGTCTTAGGAGCCTACTAGACTGGTCGTAACTTCGGTCACCTAGTTCGTCACAGCCAAAGGGGAGGGGACCATGACCGACACCGCGTTCTGTCCGCAATGCGGAGCCGCCAAGCTGGTCGGCGCGGCGTTCTGCGGGACGTGCGGGCGCCAGTGGGACACCCCCGAGCCGTGGCCCAACCAGTCGACGGCCACTCCCGCGCTGCCGGTAGCGCCTGCTGGTCCGGTGGGCTGGGTCACGCCACCGCGGCCATCGAGCTCGCATCGCGCCCGGAACCTCCTCCTATTCGCCCTCGTGGCCGGGGGCCTGTACGTCGGCTCGTCCGTGCTGGGGGTGTCCGAGGCACCTGCGCGGACACCGGCGTACGAACCGCCCGTGGTCAACACCTGGACCCCACCCACCGGCTTCGAGACGACGACACAGGACGCCACGGTCGCCGTGCAGTGGGGCAGCGGATGTGACGCCAGCTTCGAAGGGTGCTGGGTCCTGGATGTGGTGACAAAGGATGGGTGCTCGACCCTCTACGTCGAACTCTCCGTCATGGATGCCAGCGGCACCGCGATCGGCTACACGAACGACGTCCTGACAGGGTTGGCGGCCGGCCAGAGGGGGAAGATGACCTTCCAAGCCACCGACTCAGGGGCACAGAAGGCGCGAGTCTCCGACGTGAGCTGCCACTAGAAACCGCGAAACGACCCCTGCTCCCACGCCTGCAAAGGGGCAGCAGAGCCGGTACGTCCGGGGGCCTGGTAGTCACGCTGGTAGTCATAGAGGCGGATATCGGCAACATCGGAACCGGCGCGAGTCGCCGCTTCCCTCGTGAATGGACCGTCAACGGATGTCCGCGGACGCTATCCCCGGTAACTGCAAAACCTCTATTCACCGGTTCGAATCCGGTCGTCGCCTCCACATCCTGAGCGTGAAACCGGCCCGCTAGGCCGGTTTTCTGATTCCTGGCTTCGAGAGCGGTCGGCGCCACGAGCTCACCTCGAACACGTCCTACGACTGGATGCTGGACAACGTCTTCCTGCTGCTCGCGGCGAGGCCCCGTCGCGCAATTCCTGGCCACATTCCAGGAGCTCCCGACTGGCCGTCGTCGAGTCATTGTCGGGTCGCCAGATCGGGTCCCGGTCGGACCGGCTGCTCCACGTCGGGTCTGCGCCGCTGTGCGCCGTGAGTGGGCTCAGTGACCAGATCGGACTCTAGGGCGGCTACGGCGCGCCGGTTGGGACGGGCATCCCCGCCTGGATGAAACCAAGATGGGTCAGCTCCGCCCACAGGGCTTCTGGGATAGGCACTTGGAGCAGTTCCAGGCACTCGTCTAGCTCCTCCGCGGAGGTGGCGCCGAGGAGCAGAGTCGACACGGCGGGATTGGCGAATGCGAACTGCAGCGCCGCCGCCTTGAGATCCACCGCGTGGCGCCGGCAGACCTCGGCCGCGCACAGGGCGCGCTCACGCTGGTGCCCCCGAACCGGACCCCAGTTGTAGCTCGTGGCCGAGACGGGATCGGCCAGGAGACCGCCGTTGAAGACCCCTGCGACGATCAGTCCGATCCCGCGAGCAGCCGTGACCGGGAACAGCGACTCGGCGCCGGACTGGTCCAGCAACGTATACCTGCCGGCCAGCAGGAATACATCGAAGTCGCCCCGTTCCGCGAACCACGCAAGGGCCCTTCCGTCGTTCATGCTGACCCCGAGAGCCCTGATCGCCCCGTTCCGCCTAAGGTCGTGTAGGGCTCGGTAGGCCTCGCGCACGGCTTGGCGCCGGTGGATTCCCGGATCATGCATGTATACGATGTCTACTCGATCCGTCGCGAGTCTGCGCAGGCTTTCCTCGAACGAGCGCATGACCCCATCGTAGGAGTAGTCACAGATCGGGCTCATCGGGCGAACGCGGGGCGTCTCGTGCGTTGCAGCGACCGCGGTCTTCGGGCTCGATTCCGCTCCTGATGACCATCCCCGTCGGTGCCGTTCACGAACGCCCTGGGACACTTCCTGTGACGCGTTGATCAACCGCCCTCTAACGAGTCGCAGCCCGGCCTGACCTCCCGTGATCGTCTCGTCGACTGCATGGATCAACCGGTGGTGGCGCGATCGCACACGAATGAGCTGGCCGGCCTTGGTTGAAACGACGACACGATCTCGTCCCAGGGCCGCGAGGTTCTCGCCGAGTCTCTCCTCGGCGACGCCGGAACCGTAGCTCGGGGCGACATCGAGATACCGGATGCCGACCTCCGAGGCGCGCCGTATGAGGCGTCGGTTTCGTTCCGGATCCGGCCCGACCAGGCCAAGCCCGAGTCCGAGTCGCCCGATGGACACGCCCGAGCGCCCGAGCGGCCGTGGTTCCAGCCAGTCATCCGATTGCGGTCGAGGCGTAACGGACATCGGACCCCATTGATCGTACGGAATGAGAGCACTCCACCGCGACGGGCGAGCTTCGCCGGAACGAGTCCCCACAATCTTCGCAGGTCGGGGAGGTGGACCTGCGCCGCGCAGGACCTGGTCGCCGGATCCGGTCTCGCCTTCGCCGCTGCCGGCCAGCCCGACCTCAAGGGCATTCCGGATCGATGGCATCCCTATCGTGTAGAGGGCTCGCTTTGAAGGACCCATGTCGAGCCGGCATGCAGCCGCTGTCCGGCGTGCCCTGTGAACCGGGCGGGCCCGCGGCCCGTACCATGCGGCCATGATCGTCCTGCATGTCCTTGCGTTCGCTCTCGGCATCGCCATCGTCGCGCGGACCGTGCTCAGCGCCGTCCGGACCTTCGTCGTCCCACGCGGCGACAACGATTCGATCACGCGGTTCGCGTTCCGCTCGATCCGGCGTGTCTTCGATCGCATCGCCTCGCCGTCTCGACCGTATGAGTACCGGGATCGAGTCATGGCGTACTACGGCCCGATCGCGCTGGTGCTCCTGCCGGCGTACTGGCTCGTCTTGCTTGCCGTGGGCTTCGCTCTCATGTTCTGGGCGATGGGGTTGGCCCCGAACGAAGCCTTCGTCGTGAGTGGCTCGTCATTGCTGACCCTCGGGTTCGCCCGACCGGACGTGCCGTTCGGGTCCGCACTGGCCTTCGCGGAGGCGGCGATCGGACTGGCTCTCGTGGCCTTGCTGGTGTCATATCTGCCGACCATCTACGCGGCATTTTCCCGCCGCGAGTTGCTCATCAACATGCTTGAAGCGCGGGCGGATTCACCTCCATCGCCGATCGTCATGATCACCCGGATGCATCGGCTGTCCGGCCTGGACGGGTTGCACGAGCTGTGGGAGCGCTGGGAGCAGTGGTTTGCGGAAGTCGAGGAGACCCACACCTCGCTCCCAGTCCTGGTCTTCTACCGCTCGCAGCAGAGCGATCACTCTTGGGTGAATTCGGCCGGCGCGATCATGGACGCCGCCGCCCTGGTGCGATCCTCTGTCGCGATCCCGATGGACGCGCAGGCGGACCTCACGATCCGCGGCGGCTACCTCGCCCTGCGACGGATCGGGTCCTTCTTCCGGATCGCCTACGAGCCAGACCCGTCGCCTGCGGACGCGACGAGTATCGACCGCGCGAGGTTCGACGAGGCGCTCGCCGTCCTCCATGACGCCGGCGTGCCGCTGGTGGCGGACCGCGACCAGGCGTGGCGGGACTTCAACGGTTGGCGGGTGAACTATGACGGCGTGCTGCGCGCCCTGGAGCAGCTGACGATGGCGCCTGCCTCGTGGTGGGAACGACCCATGCACTCCGCCTGGGATACGGACGAGCCCGAGCTCCGCGAGGATGAGATGAGCGCGCGCGCCGTGGTGCCTGACCTCGACTGAAGGGGTCGGGTGCCACTGAAGGCCGCGGAACGCCACCGGCTCGCCCGTGCCGAACGTGGCCCCGTTCTGGAGTCCCTTCAGTTTCAAGCGGACGCCACGCCTTCGAAGCGCCACGGCGCCTACGCCCCACTTCCTGACGGTTTAGAGCGCCGAACGAAGGCGCCCCGGTCAGCTGCTTGCGGAGATGAGGGCCGTCGAGATCGGGACGACCGCGTCGCCCGGCGGCGTGATCACGATAACCAGGTGATCGCCAGTACGGAATATGCCGAGGCCGGCGATCGCGCTCGATCCGACGGACTCTTCGACGCCTGAGATGGTCGTTGTCTCGAACGTGACGCCCATGCTGGCACCCACACCGGCGACCGCCCCCTGGTACGCGGCGTCGTTCAGGACGCCTGTCGGAAACGACATGACCACGACGGCGCCTTCGGGGACGCCGGCCTTCGACACCTGTCGAACGCCCACGCTCACGATACTCGCCAGGGCACCCATCCCGGCCTGCATCTGCGACTGCATGGCGGCGCTCGTCGCAGCGTCGAACTCCGTGAGCTCATAGGGCGGATCGATGGTCAGACCCGTTGCGGGGTCGGCGGCTGCGGACGGACTCAGGATCGGCATGAGTGTGGGTGTCGGGTTGGCTGTCGGACTCGGGCTCGGTGTCGGGTTGGCTGTCGGACTCGGGCTCGGGGTCGCCGCTGCTCCGCAGGCCCCGACCAGCATGGCAACCGCGAAGGCCGCAGTGACGGTTCGGGCAGGGTTTCCGGCTCCGAGAGAACGTCGATAGGGCAGCATCATGGTCCTCCTGGTCAGTCGCATGGATCGTCGACCGTCCTGATCGTGCGCGCTCCGAGTTCGCGACGCAAGGGTGGTCGCCGGTCGCTCGTCTTGCATCGGCCGGTTCGTTCGTCGACCATTCGTCCAGTCGTGGGTCGGCGCATACGCAGGATTCCTGGGCTGGCTCCAGGGGCGAAGGTTGGCCCGACGACAACGCCGGACCAACCCCTTGAGCGCCGTCGGCATCACGAGCTCCGGGAGGGTTCGCTATCGAGGGACCCGACGAACCCGCGCTCGGGCCTATAGCCGATCCGGCCTGACTCGAGGTCGAACAACGGTATGGTTCCCGTGCGCGGTGAGCGCACCGCCGTCGGGCTCTTCGCCTTCCGTCCAGCCGTGGACTGTGATGCGTGCGTGGCATTTCTGCGGCGATGGTGCCGGAGCCGAGACTCGAACTCGGAATCCCTTGCGGGCCGCGGATTTTAAGTCCGCTGCGTATGCCAATTCCGCCACTCCGGCCTGCCTGACAGGGTAGCCGATGTCAGATGTCCGCCAGGGGGAGCGCTAGACGCCGAAACGGCCACGATCGGTTCGATCCGAGTCGTCGGGATGCTTGCCTGAGCGTGGATCGGGGCGTCCGACACGGGTTGTTCGCCGGTCACGACGCCTAATGCTCCCGAGGTTTGCGTATGACGCCGAACCTGCCGATCTGTCCGCCAGATGCTCATCGGGGGAGCGCGGGGCGGTCAGGTGCCCCGGTTCGGGGCCCGAGGCGCGATCGACTGAGCCTGGACCGGGACGCCAGAGCCCACGAACCGGTCCTGGATCGGTCGAGACGTCCGCTTCGGGCTCTGGGGATGGGCATCTGATGGAAAACTGGCCACGCGAGGCCCCGCCACGGCGCGGATCAGCCGCGGCGACGTCCGAACAGTCCGCCCGACTTCTTCGCGGGCACATCGGCCGGGACCTGGTAGCCGCCCTCGCCGAACGCCGCTGCACAGAGCTTGACCAACTGCTCGGCCGGCGCGGTGCGCGGTGCCCCGAGGACCACCGGGACACCCTCGTTGACCGCCTTCAGGTACAGGAACGGGTCGTATGGCAGGTCCGCGGCGATCCGCTGGCCAAGGGCGCTCTCGATGTCGCGCAGCCGCAGGATGTCGCGTGCAAACATATTGTTCAGCACGAACGTGGACTTCGCTGCGACCGATCCCGCCTCGTTCAGGTAATCCAGCAAGCCGTGCATCGCCTTGAGCGCCCCGATCTCCGGAGAGACCGGCAGGACGACCGCCTCCGCGTGCTCGAAGGCGGTCATGACGCGCTCGTCCAGGTAGGAGCCGGCGTCTACCACGACGAGTTCGTACGCCTCGAGGGCGACATTCATGAGATGTTCGATGTGGTTCGGCGTGACCAGATCGGCCAGCTCGGGCGTGGCCGGCGCGGCGAGGACGTGCAGCCCGCTCCCGTGCTGGGACACGTACGAGCGCAGCAACTCGGGTTCGCGCAGCGCAGCGGGTTCGCGGACGACGTCGGCCAGCGTCTGGCGGGGCGTCAGGTTGAGGTGGGTCGCCACGCCGCCGAACTGGAGGTCCAGGTCGATCAGGACGACCTGTCCGGGCCGGCGGGCCGCTGCGGTGGCGGCGATGTTGACGGCGATCGTCGTCGTGCCGACGCCGCCCTTTGGGCTGAAGCAGACGACGGTACGTCGCACCTTGGCCAGGGTGAGGCCGTCCGCCGAGACGACAGGTGCCAGATCCTTCGAGCGCTGGAACCGGAGAAGGAGGGCCTCGACCCGCGCTTCGAGCTCGCGCGGATCGAACGGCTTCGCGATGACGTCGTCGGCACCGGCTTCCAGGAAGCGGATGCGCTCCTCGACATCGTCCGATTGACCGATGCACAGGACCGGGATGGCAGCCATCGTCGGGGTGTTCCGGATCTCGCGACAGAGGTCGGCCGCGGACCGGGACCCGGTCACGACGTCGAGGATCACGATGTGGTGGTCTGCGGCATGGCTGAACGCGTCGTCCGCGTCAACAGCGGTCGTCACGGTATAGCCGACCGAGGTCAGGGCCAAGGAGATCGACTCGGCGTAGGTCGGGTCGGCATCGAGCAGGAGGACGGTACTGGCGGGCACGAACGCTCCGAGATAGCGAGGGAACCGATGGGATGACCAGAGGATACCATCGGGCCGGCGGTCGGCTGGAACCCGGCGACCGGAAAAACCCGGCGTCGAGCCGGTCTCCGCGGACCTCGTGCTAGACTACCGGTCCGTTTCCTTTCCGCTCCGCGCCGGCTGTGCCGTCGGCGGGGCATACCCATTGGAAGGAGTGTCTGCGCGTATGCGCCGTTACGAACTCATGCTCGTGCTCAGCCCGGATGTCCCGGACGACAAGAGCCAGGGTGTCATCGACAAGTCGACTCGCCAGATCGTGGCCGCCGGCGGCCAGATCATCAAGGTGGCCCCGTGGGGCCGCCGTCGGCTGGCCTATCCCATCGGCCACCACCGCGAGGGCTCGTACCAGATCGTCCTCTTCGAATCGCCCCCTGAGGCGCTCGTGGAGTTGGAGCACAGCCTGCTCATCACCGAAGAAGTCATCCGTCACCTCGTCACGCGCGTGGAACGGCCCAGCCGCTCCTCCCGGGGCGACGGCGACGACACGGACATCGACGGCATCGAGGACTCGCTCATCCCGTCCGACGTGGACCTGGACGAGGACGACGACATTCCCGAGCGCATCGACGAGTCCGAGAGCGAGGCGGCCCCGGCCGCCATCGACTGACGGAGGCGCACGATGGCGTTCTGCAAGATCATGTTCATCGGCAACCTGGGCCGCGACCCGGAGATGCGCTACACCCCCAACGGCAAGCCCGTGACCCAGTTCAGCGTCGCCGTGAGCCACAGCAAGCCTGATGGCCAGGGTGGCTGGGTTGACGAAGGCACCGACTGGTACCGCGTCAGCGTTTTCGGCGATCGCGCCGAACGCGCCGCAGAACAGCTCCGCAAGGGCACCAAGGTCTTCGTCGAGGGTCGCTTCAAGACTCGCGAGTTCGAAGGCAAGGACGGCGACAAGCGAACGTCGCTGGACGTCGTGTCCGACAACGTCATCAGCCTGGCGGCCCGTGGCCGCGATGACGAAGGCGCTGGCGGCGCTGGCGGCGGCAACTTCTCTGGCGCCCCGTACGCGGGAGGCGCACCGGCCGGTGGCTCGCGCCCTGCGTCCGACGACACCGATCTCGACGACCTTCCCTTCTGATCCAGGAGACCTGACCACATGCCCCCCTCCGCCCGACCGAAGAAGCGCGATGACCTATACCGCGATCGTCGACGTCGCAAGGTCTGCGCGTTCTGCGCCGACAAGACGGCCCAGATCGACTACAAGGAGGTCAACCGCCTCCGCCGCTACCTCTCCGAGCGTGCCAAGATCGAACCCCGACGCAAGACCGGGACGTGCGCCGGCCATCAGCGCGAGTTGGCGGTCGCGCTCAAGCGGGCTCGCCATGTGGCCCTGCTCCCGTACGCGCCGCAGCACCTTCGCCCCTGATCAGATGCGGATCGGGCTGTCCGGCCTGACCCGCACGCCCGGCACGCCGCGGTGATCGTCGGGCTCCTGATGCTCGGCGGCGGCGCGGCCGCTGGGATGTTCGGCTCGCTCCTGGGTCTCGGTGGCGGCGTGCTCATCGTGCCGCTCCTGACGTTCGGCTTCGGCCTGCCCCTGCGTGAGGCCGTCGGCGTCTCGCTCGTGAGCGTGATCATGACCAGCAGTGCCGCCGCCGGCGTCTACCTGGAACGTCACGTCGCCAATCTGCGCCTGGGCATGAGCCTGGAGCTGTTCACGGCGATGGGGGCCCTTGTCGGCGGCTCGGTCGCATTCCTGCTGGACGAACGCCTTCTGGCCCTGTTGTTCGCGGCCCTGTCCGCCTATATCGCGATCACGATGGTCCGGCGCCGGACCGACCCCGGCGCTGAGGTCACCGGCGCCGAGGGCGCTCCCGACGGGTACGTCGTGCGGAACCGTGGCAAGGGTGTCGTGGGCGCCACGTTCGCGGGCGTGATCTCCGCGTTGCTGGGCGTGGGTGGGGGCCTCATCAAGGTCCCGTTGATGAACCTGACCATGGGCGTCCCGCTCCGGATCGCGACCGCGACGAGCAACCTGATGATCGGCATCACAGCAGCTTCGAGCGCCGTCATCTACCTCATCCACGACGGGATCGATCCATACGTGGCGGGCCCTACGGCGATCGGCGTATTCCTGGGCGCGACCCTGGGCTCGCGCATCGCGCCGAGGGTCGACCTCCGCTATCTCCGCGCCCTGTTCGTGCTCGTCCTCGCGTACACATCGGTGCAGATGCTGTTCAAGGCCATCGGATGAACGGTTACGGCTTCGACGCCAGGATCGGACGCCTCATGATCGTGATGACCTACGTGGCGGTCGGGCTGCTGACCATCGGGGTGGTGCTGATGATCGCGACCGGGATCTCGCCGCTCGACGGCGCCCCGTCGTTCGACCCGAGCCGGGTCTGGGCGGACCTGCTCGCCGGGATGCCGGTCGGGTTCCTGTGGCTGGGCCTCATCGTCGTCATTGCCACGCCGATCGTCCGCGTAGCCGTCGCGGCCATCGGATTCGCCCGTGGGGGACAATGGCGCATGGTGGGAGTCGGGGTCGGCATCCTCCTCGTCATCGCCATCGGCATCGCCACCTCGATCGTACTGGAGCACTGACCAGCCCCGTGGACATCCCGATCCTCGTCGTCGCGTTCCTCATCATCCTGCTCGGTGCCGAGCTCTTCACCAACAGCATCGAGTGGTTCGGCCGCAAGCTGGACCTCGCAGAAGGGGCCGTCGGGTCTGTCCTGGCGGCTGTCGGGACCGCATTGCCCGAGACGATGATCCCGATCATCGCGATCCTGTTCGCGACCGGCGCATCGTCCAACGAGGTGGGCGTCGGGGCCATCCTCGGCGCTCCGTTCATGCTCGCCACCCTGGCGATGTTCGTGACCGGCATCGCAGTGCTGTACTCGGCGCGCAAGCGCTCGACCGGCGACACCATGCTCGTCGACACACACGTCCTGAGCCACGACATGACGTATTTCGCGGTCGCCTACGCGATCGCGATCGGGGCGGCGTTCCTGCCGCTCGATCCGGATTGGCTGAAGTGGGTGGTCGCGGCCGGGTTGCTCGGCATCTACGCCTGGTACGTGAAGGGCCACTTCGAGGCGGACGCCTCGGTCGACCTGGAGGACCTGGCGCCGCTTCGGTTCCGGCGCCTGGATCGCGAGGCATTCCGCGAGGACCCGGACGTCCCCCGGTTGCGAGCGGTCAACCTGCAGGTCCTCTCCGCGGTGACCCTGATCATCCTCGGGGCGATCTTCTTCG
Source organism: Candidatus Limnocylindrales bacterium (assembly GCA_046593725.1). Classification (GTDB taxonomy): domain Bacteria; phylum Chloroflexota; class Limnocylindria; order Limnocylindrales; family CSP1-4; genus SPCO01. The sequence continues at coordinate 10,530 of JBKJQY010000145.1, read as the reverse complement.
TGAACGCAGTCGAGCACCTCGCCGACTCGCTCCAAGTGGACGGCCTGCTACTGGCCCTTGTCATCGCCCCGATCGCCACGGAGCTCCCCGAGAAGTTCAACTCGGTCATCTGGGTCCGCCAGGGCAAGGATACGCTGGCGATGGGCAACATCACCGGCGCCATGGTCTTCCAGTCCACGATCCCCACGGTGGTGGCGCTACTGTTCGCCGCGGACAGCTGGGTGATCGGGCCGGGGTCGTACGTCGCGTTCGCCTCGGCCGGCATCGCGTTCCTGTCGTCCGCCCTGATCTTCATCCCGATGGTGCGGTCAGGTCGGCTGCGCGGTCGTGGGCTGCTGGTGGGTGGCGTCTTCTACCTGATCTACCTCGGATTGGTCGCGGGCGTGGTGATGACCAGCGCCTGACGGTCGGGGAGGGGCGCCAGGAGGCGGCTGATATACTCCGGCCCCCGTCGAAGGAGCCCAGACGCATGATCACGCAGAAGTCCACGGAGACCCAGGCGCCCTCCCCGCACCACGCGCCGGACACTGCCGCGCTGGACGACCTCATCTGCTATTTCGAGGGCGAGTACGTCCCGATGCGCGATGCGAAGGTCAGCGTCATGACCCATGCGTTCATGTACGGCACCGCCACCTTCGAGGGTATCCGTGCTTACTGGAACGCCGACAAGGGCGTCCTGTTCGGGTTGAAGCTGCGCGAGCACGTCGAGCGGATCCGCCAGTCCTGCAAGATCCTGCTGATGGACGATATCCCGTCGGTCGATGAGCTGACCGGGCTGATCGTGGAGACGATCCGCCGCAACGGGTTTCGCGAGGACGCCTACATTCGGCCGTCGTTCTACAAGTCCAGCCGAGTCATCGGTGTCCGGCTGCACGACCTGGCGAACGAGCTGTACATCATCGCGCTGCCGTTCGGGAACTACGTCGACACGGAGACCGGCTGTCGGCTGATGACGTCCTCGTGGCGTCGGAACGCGGACGAGGCGATCCCGGCGCGCGGCAAGATCGTGGGCGGCTACGTGAACATGGCGTTCCAGAAGTCGGAGGCGGAACTCAACGGGTTCGACGAGGCCCTGGTGCTGACCTCCGGCGGACACGTCAACGAGGCCTCGGCGGCCAACGTGTTCGTCGTGCGCGACGGGGTGGCGATCACGCCCCCGGTCAGTGACGACCTGCTCGAGGGCGTCACCCGCAAGGCGATGATGGAATTGATGCGCGATGAAGGGATCCCGGTCGAGGTCCGGTCCATCGACCGCTCAGAGCTGTACATCGCCGACGAGGCGTTCCTGTGCGGCACCGGCGTCCAGATCTCGCCGATCATCGAGGTGGACCACCGCGCGGTGGGCTCAGGGGCGATCGGGCCGATCGGACGGTTGGTCCGCGATCGCTACTTCGATGCGGTCCGCGGTCGCCTGCCCGAATACGAGCACTGGCTGACGCCCATCATCTAGGCGAGGCGGTCTGGCCGCTCCAGTCGAGACGGTCCTCGAGGGACCGCGATCGGGACGAACGTGCATGGCCATCGGCCGGATCCGACAGCCGATGTCCGTATCGTCAACGTCCAAGAGGGACGCGTGCCGACCTCGGTCCTCACAGGACCGCAAGCGGGCGCTCCAGAGCGCGCCGTCGAGGCAAGCCGGCGGGGCGACGATCAGGCGCCGTTCGGCGCCTGCAGCCTAGGGGTCTTGTTTCCGATCGTGATGACGATGTCCGTCTTGATCGTCGGATCCGCCTTCGTCGTCACCGTCACCCCGAACGTTCGCTCCAGGTAGGCGATCGTCTCGAGCATCGTCGTGTCCGCGCCGTTGTAGACGACGATCCGCGTGTTCGACGGGACGGCGCCGTCCGGCCGTTGGCGAGGCGCCGATGCGGCGACGCCGTAGTAGTCCAGGTACCCCGCCAGGTCGCTGCCCCGGCCGCTGTCCGACGTGCCGTTGAGGACCCACACGCCCGCACTTTCCGCGGCCAGCGTCTGGCGAAGGGCTTCATCAGCTGGATCCATCGTGAACGCGTCCTTCACGGCGGCCTTGATCCGCTGGATGTTCGGGATCACGACGCAGCCGCGGGTGTCCGCACACGTGTCCTGCGAATACAGCGGCGGAGAGAACACGTAGGACCGGATGTCCTTGGTATCGACCTGCGACGCGAGTCCGAGCAGTTCATCCATCTGGCTCAGCGGGATGTCGGTGCGGACGGTCTTCTTGAGGGCGGCTACCAGCTCCGGCAACCGCGGGACGAGGTTCTGCGGGTCGGCCTGCTCGCGCAGGGAAAGCAGGACTCGCTGCTGGCGCTGGCCACGGTCGAAGTCGCTGGAGGAGTGGCGCGAGCGTACGTAGCGGAGCGCCGCGGCGCCGTCCATGTACTGGATCCCGGACGGGATGTAGATCCGCATCAGCTTGCCCTTGTCGCCCGGGAACCGATCGTCGGACACGGGGATCTGGACGTTGATCGTCACGCCACCGACCGCATCCACGACCCCCTTGAAGCCCTGGAAGTTGACCTCCACGAAGTACTTGATGTCGAGGTCGTACAGCTCGCCAAGGACGGACTTCAGCGCGTTGTAACCGCGGGTGCGATCGTTGCCCGGCCACAGGTCGGAGCGGTTTCGATTGTTGGCGAAGAAGCTGTTGATCTTGCCCGAGTAGCTTCGGCCCCAGACCGAGCGGGCGGGTCCCTGCGGGATGGGCACATCCACCGTGTCGCGCGGCAGGCTGAACATCGCCACCTGCTTGGTGATCGGGTCGATCGAGACCACGATCAGGGTGTCCGTATTGTGGCCGCCCTTCTGTTCGTCGGCGCCGATGAGCAGGACATTCAGGCGTTCCTTGCCGTCCCATGGGGCGATCGAGACGTTCGGGACGGGGGTGCCGATGAGGCTGGGCACGGCCGTCGGCGTGTCCGTAGGTTCGGCCGGGATGTCGCCCGACGGATCGGCAGAAGGCGCTGCCGAGGCGATGGCGCTCGGGTCGTGAGGGCAGTCCTGCGCAGAGTCGTCGCCGATGAAGATGCTGTCACAGCCACGATCCACGAGCGCCATGGCGAACGAATCGTAGCGGGCGACGACGACATGGCTGGCGGCCATCACCAGCAGGACGGCGAGCAGGCCGGCGACCGACAACGGGTTGCGGCGGAGGCGCGCCCGGCCGGCGCGGCCATCGCCGGACGAGGCCTGCGCATTCATGAATTCGGCCACCCGATAGGCGTCCACGATCGCGACGACGCGATAGATCAGGACGACGACGTTGAGCACGAAGATGGCGTTGAGGACGTTCGGATCGAAGACGAGGCCCAGCAGGGCGATCCGGTCCATTCGCAGGCCGATCCCGGCCATCAGCGCGATGAGCAGGATCGGTGCCGCCGCGAACGCCAGGGCGCGCATCGTGGCGCCGGCGTACCACTGCCCGAGACCGGGAAACAGGAGCGACAGGAACGCTGCGGTGAAGGGAGAACGGGCGCGCGGTCGCGTCTCCTGCGATTCGTGCATCGCGGGTAGGATACCCGGACCCGCCGATTCACCCCTTCGGGCACCCAGGGAGGGCGCTCGCAGCCCGGCCACGTCACAGGAGTCGGATGTTCCACGCCGTTCCCGCAAGGCCGGATCTCGTCGCCCAGGAGCACGACATGCTCGCGCTCTGGGACGAGCGGCGGACGTTCGCCCGCTTGCGCGCGCAGAACGCCGGTGGCCCGCGCTGGAGCTTCCTCGACGGGCCGATCACGGCCAACAATCCGATGGGCGTCCATCACGCCTGGGGTCGCTCGTACAAGGACCTGTACCAGCGCTTCCACGCGATGCTCGGCGAGGACCAGCGCTACCAGAACGGCTTCGACTGCCAGGGCCTGTGGGTCGAGGTGAACGTCGAGCGCGATCTGGGCTTCACGTCGAAGCGCGACATCGAGGCGTACGGGATCGCCGAGTTCGTCACCCTCTGCAAGCAGCGCGTCCTGACCTACGCGGCGCGGCAGACCGAGCAGTCGATCCGTCTCGGGATGTGGATGGACTGGAACGATCCGACCGAGCTGCGCCGGTTGCACGACCTGCTGGGGTCGGATCCGTCGGCGGTGGCGACCCTTGACGGACCGGGCGGGCCGGTCACGGACTCCGTGGAGATGCTCGTCGGGCGGCTCGGGATGCCGGAAGTGGGCGGATCGTACTTCACGTTCAGCAACGAAAACAACGACCTCATCTGGGAGTTCCTGGCCGAGTGCCACAGACGCGGCTGGCTGTACAAGGGCGACGACACGATGCCCTGGTGCACCCGCTGTGGGACCGGGCTGTCGCAGACCGAACTCAACGAGGGCTACCAGGATCGCGACGACCCGGGCCTGACGGTCCGCTTCCCGCTGCTGGACCGACCTGGTGAGCGGTTGCTGGTCTGGACCACGACACCCTGGACGCTGACGTCCAATGTCGCGGCGGCCGTCGGCAAGGGCCTTCGCTACGTCCTGGTCCGTCAGGGAGAAGATCGGTTCTGGCTCGCCCGTGGGACGCTCAAGCAGGCGCTCGAGGGGCCGTTCGAGGTCCTCGAGGAGCGCTCGGGCTCGGAGCTGGTCGGCTGGCGCTACGAGGGTCCGTTCGATGAGCTCGATGCCGTGCGCAAGGCGTTCGCCTCCGGCACGCGCGACATCCCGGATCGGCCCTACGAGCATGTCGTCGTCGCGTGGGACGAGGTCGGGGAGGACGAGGGGACCGGCATCGTCCATATCGCGCCCGGGTGCGGTGGCGAGGACTACCAGCTCGGCAAGTCGCTGGGGCTGCCGGTCATCGCGCCACTCGACGAATCGGGCGTCATCGTCGCGGGCTTCGGGTCGCTTACCGGACGCGACGTGCGCGACGTCGCCGAACCGATCATCGAACATCTCAAGCGCGAGGACCGCTTCCAGCGCCTCGAGACCATCACCCACCGCTATCCACATTGCTGGCGCTGTGGCACCGCGCTCGTCTTCCGCCTGGTGGATGAGTGGTACATCAGCATGGGTCCGCTGTATGACCAGCCGCGGGAGTCGCTGACGCCCGAACAGGTGGACGCCAGCCTGCGCTACCAGATCATGGATGTCGTGGACCAGATCCGCTGGATCCCGGACTTCGGGCATGAGCGGGAGCTTGACTGGCTCCGCAACATGCACGACTGGATGATCAGCAAGAAGCGCTACTGGGGCCTGGCGCTGCCGATCTACGACTGCGCGGCGTGCGGCACGGTCTCGGTGGTGGGCGGTCGCGAGGATCTGCAGACGCGCGCCGTGGCCGGCTGGGATGCCTTTGAAGGCCACACGCCGCATCGGCCGCACGTGGACGCGGTCCGGATCGCGTGCGATGGCTGCGGGGCTCCCGTCGAGCGGATCAAGGACGTCGGCAATCCCTGGCTGGACGCGGGGATCGTGCCGTTCTCCACGCTCCACTTCCGTGAGGATCCCGAGTATTGGGCGGACTGGTTCCCGGCCGACTTCATCACCGAGAGCTTCCCGGGCCAGTTCCGCAACTGGTTCTACAGCATGCTCGCGATGTCCACGGTCCTCCGCCGCCAGCCGCCCTACAAGACGATCTTCGGGTACGCCCTGGTCTTCGCCGAGGACGGGCGGCCGATGCACAAGAGCTGGGGCAACGCGATCGACTTCGATGAGGCGGCCGAGCGGATGGGCGTCGACGTCATGCGCTGGATGTTCGCCAAGGCGCGGCCAGAGGACAACATCCCATTCGGGTGGCACGCGGCCGACGAGGCACGGCGCGAACTGCTGATCCTGTGGAACGTCTACGCGTTCTTCACGACGTACGCTCGCCTCGCCGACTGGACGCCGGGCGCCCGCGGCACGATGACGGTCGCGGATCGGCCGGCGCTGGATCGCTGGATCCTCTCGCGCGCGGCAGCGACCGCGGTCGTTGTGGAGGATCGGCTGCGCGACGTCGACGCGGTGGGGGCGACGCGGGCGCTCAGTGAGTTCATGGACGGTCTGTCGACCTGGTACCTGCGCCTCTCGCGCCGCCGGTTCTCACGCTCGGACGATCCCGTGGATCGGGCCGCGGCCTTCGCCACGCTGCATGAGGCGCTGGTGGCGACGATCCGGATGCTTGCGCCGATCCTGCCGTTCGCGACCGACGCGATGTACCAGAACCTCGTGGTGGCCGTGGACGACGCCGCGCCGGACAGCGTCCACCTGACGACGTTCCCGACTGCCGACCTCGCGTCACATGTGGATGTCGGCCTCGAAGCAGCGATGGCGATCGCGCAGCGAGCCGTCGACCTCGCCCGCACATTGCGTAGCTCCGCGAAGCTCAAGACCCGCCAGCCGCTGGCGACAGCGTGGATCGCCCTGCCGGACCGCGGCCTCGCGGTTGATCAGGAGCTTCTGGACATCGTCGCGACCGAGATCAACGTGAAACGCGTCGTGGTCATCGCCGATGGATCCGATCTCGTCGAACGCAAGGTCAAGCCACTGCTCCCGAAGATCGGCAAGCGCCTCGGCTCGGCGATCCCCGCCGTCATGACCGCCGCGCGTGAGGGCGCCGTCACGTTCGAGGCGGACGGTTCGGTGACGCTTGGTGGCGTCACGCTCGCACCTGATGAGGTGGAGATCCAGGCGACCCCGCGGCCCGGGACGGCCGTCGCACACGACGATGGGCTCGTTGTCGTGATCGACACCGAACTGACACCGGAGCTGCGCGCCGAGGGAGATGCCCGGGACCTCCAACGTGCGATCCAGGACTTGCGGCGCGACACTGGGCTTGACCTTGACGAACGGGTCGACCTCTGGGTGGACGGCGTGGATCCGGCCGTCCAGCCGCACCTCGCCGACGTCGCCGCCGACACGCTGTCGGACCTCGTCGAAGGGCCGATCCCAGCGGACGCGACCGCGCGGACCACCGTCCCCGTGGGCAACGGTGAGATCCGGATCGCCTTGCGCCGCGCGTCGGGCGGCCGCTAGGCTGATGGCGTTGGACGTCGAGACCGGGGAGGACGGACTGGTACACGTGGACGCGGCGGAACAGGCGGCCCCGGTGGTTGTTGGTCGCGCTCGATGGGGCGTCTTCATGGCCATCGCGGCGACCGTCATCGGCGTCGACCAGCTGTCGAAGGCCTGGCTCGTGGCGAACGTCGCAGTGGGCGAGGTCGTGTCGGTCATCGGCGATCTCGTCCGGTTCGTCCAGAGCCAGAACAGCGGCGCGCTCTTCGGGCTGTTCCGCGATCAGGCGATCCTGTTCGCGCTGGTGTCGATCGGCGTCATCGCGCTCATCGCGCTGTATCACGCTCGGGCCGGCCGGAGCGCCTACCTGTCGCTCGCGCTCGGCCTGCTCCTCGGCGGGGCGATCGGCAACATGCTCGACCGGCTGCGCCTCGGCTATGTCGTGGACTGGGTCGACATCGGACTGGGCAACCTCCGGTTCTGGACCTTCAACGTCGCCGACTCGGCGATCACGATCGCGATCCTGATGCTCCTCGCGGCTGCGCTCGTTCCGGCCCTCGCGGGTGGGTTGCGTGGAGAGGCCGATGCCTGACGGCGGGGTCGTCGCCGGGGTTCGGACGATCCGCGTCCCGGACGGCGATCGCGGTCGCGTCGATCGCTTCGTCGCCGACGCCACCGGCCTGTCCCGGAGCTACGTCCAGAAGCTCATCTCGGACGGTCGTCTCACCTCGCACGGGGAGACGATCAAGGCCAACACGATCGTCGACAGCGCTGCCGATCTGCGGCTTGACGTGCCCGAGGTCGAAGCCCTGGATATCGTGGCCGCGCCCGACATCCACATCGAGGTCGTATACGAGGACGACGACCTGCTCATCGTCGACAAGCCGGCCGGCCTCGTGGTGCATCCTGCCCCGGGCCACGCCGACGACACGCTGGTCAACGGGCTCCTCGGCCGCGCCGGCGGTGCTGAATACGGTGGGATCGCGGGCGTGGCGCGGCCGGGCATCGTTCATCGGCTCGACCGGGACACGAGTGGCCTGTTGATGGTCGCGAAGCACGACGGGGCGCAGGCGTCGCTGATGGCCCAATTGAAGGCGCGGCGGGTCAAGAAGACCTATCTCGCGCTCGTCCAGGGGAGTGTCTCGGCGGCGGTCGGCCGGATCGAGGCACCCATCGGGCGCGACCCGAAGCACCGAACGAGGATGGCTGTCGTGCCGTCTGGGCGACCGTCCACCACGGGTTATCGGGTCCGCGAACGGTTCCCGATCTGGACCGAGCTGGAATTGGACCTGGTCACCGGACGGACGCATCAGATCCGTGTCCATCTCGACGCCATCGGCCACCCGGTCGCAGGCGATAGCGTGTATGGCACAGGGACGTCGCGCAAGGGGCCGGCCGGGCCGCCAGCGCTGACCCGGATGTTCCTGCACGCGTGGCGGCTGGAACTCGCGGCGCCATCGGATGGCCACCTGATCCGGGCCACAGCCGCCCTTCCGCCGGAGCTTGAGGGCGTGCTTCAGGGTCTTCGGACCGAAGGACTCCATTGAGCGACCTGGGAGCGGGCGCCGCTGACGCCCTGCTGATCATCATCTCGGGGCCCAGTGGAGTGGGCAAGGACACCATCATCGAGGCCCTCCAGCGCCGACCGCACGACCCCGACTATCACTACGTCGTCACGTGTACGACTCGGGCGCGCCGACCCGGTGAGACCGACGGCATCAGCTACCACTTCATGGACCGCGACGACTTCCTGGCCCTGCGCGACGCCGGCGGTCTTCTCGAGGCGAACGAGGTCCACGGGAACTGGTACGGGACGCCTCGCGCCCAGGTGAAGGGGGCGTTGGCGGCCGGCCACGACGTGATCCTCAAGATCGATGTCCAAGGGGCTCAGCAGGTCAAGGAAAGGGTCGCGGATGCGCTCCTGATCTTCCTCGTGCCGCCGTCGATGGAGACGCTGTTCGCGAGGCTCAAATCGCGCGCGACCGAGACCGTCGATGAACTCGAGCTTCGACAGCGCAACGCTGCGATCGAGCTGGCGCGCCAGGACGACTACGACTATGTGGTGACCAACGAGACCGGCCAGGTCGAACGGACCGCGGCCCGGATCGACGAGATCATCGCCGAGGTCCACGGCCTCCACCCCGCGCGACGGATCAGCATCTAGGCGAACGCGAGTGACGCTTGGCCTGCTGCCAGACCCGGCCGACGGATCGTCGCCGACCCGGCTGGTGGACGTCGCGGTGGACGCCGCCGGCGCCGGCGGATCACGAACGTATACGTACCGCGTGCCGGAACGGCTGGCGGACCTTGTGGCGGGCGAGGCCGTGCTCGTGGAGTTCGGAAAGCGCCAGGCGTTGGGCGTCATCCTGGGCGAGACGGCGACCGCCCCGACCGCGCTGCCGAAGCCGATCGTCGATCGCGTCCGGGCGGACGGGCCACTGCTGCCGCAGCTGACCCTCGCGCTGGCACGGTCGATCGCCGATCACTATCTCGCCCCGCCGGCCCTGGTGCTCCGCGCGATGCTGCCGCCGGGCCTGCTGGAACGGCTGGACCTGGTCGCGGAGCTGGCGCCGCGCGTCGTGACGGATCTGGCGGATGGCCGCGATGCGGTGGATGCGGATCTTGTGGAACAGCTCTCGAACGGCCCTCGGCCGGTCCGGGATCTCGCTGCACCGGAAGGCCGCGCCGGCCTGCTTCGACGCCTCCGACGTCTGGCCGACGAGGGCCAAGTCGTGCTCGACTGGACGCTGGGTGGTGCGTCCGGTGGCCCAAGGTTCGAGCGGTGGATGCGGCTGACGGACGACGGGCGTGCCGCGAGCGCGACCCTGGCAACCGGAGAACGGCTCCCCGGACGACCACTGGGTCCGCGCCAGGTGGCAGTCCTCGCCGAGCTGGCCGTGGCGCCATCGGGCGGCCTCCCGGGTGCCGAGCTCGCCGCGGCCCATGGGGCCTCCGCCCTGACCGGCCTGATCCGTCGGGGGATCGCCGAGGCCGAGATCCGGGAACGACCGCGTCGTCCTCTGGCGGATCGGCCACCGGGACTGCGCGGCGGCCGTCCGCCGACAACAGGCCTCACCGACGCTCAAGCCGCGGCCCTGAGCCTGGTCGTCACCGCCATGGACGCGCGCGACCCGACACCGCTGCTGCTTGATGGCGTGACCGGCGGTGGCAAGACCGCGGTGTACATCGAGGCGATCATCGCCAGCCTGGAGCGTGGCCGCCCCGCCCTGCTGCTCGTTCCGGAGATCGCGATGGCCTTGCCGCTCGTCGACCGGATCCGGGCCGACCTGGACGTGCGCGTGGCCCTCGTCCACTCGGCCCTGGGGGATGGCGAACGCGCCGACGAATGGCGTCGGATCCGGGCCGGCGACGTGGATGTCGTCGTCGGCACGCGCCTGGCGGTCGTCGCGCCGCTGGCGGACGTCGGAGTGGTGATCGTGGACGAGGAACACGACGCGGCCTACAAGAGCGACCGGACGCCGCGGCTGCAGGCCCGAGACGTGGCGATCCGGTTGGCGGCGGCCGCGGGCGCAGCCTGCATCCTTGGGTCGGCGACGCCGGGGGTGGACACCGAAGGACACGCGCGATCCGGCCGGTACCGGCGCGTCGTCCTGCGCGATCGGGCGTCCGGTGT
>JBKJQY010000125.1:0-11584 GCA_046593725.1 Candidatus Limnocylindrales bacterium | reverse complement strand
GAGGACCTCATCCAGCTTCTCGCTGTACGGGCGCGCGGCGAGCGTCGCGTCCTGGGCCCGCTTGAGCTTGGACGCGGCCACGAACTGCATCGCCCGGGTGATCTGCTTGATGTTCTTGACCGAGCCGATCCGTCGGCGGATATCTCTCTGACTAGCCATCGATCAAACTCAGGTGCGGGGCGCCCATCGGATCAGGCAAGGAACGACAGCCGGAAGGCATCGACCGCTTCGTCGAGAGCCTTGGCCAGGTCGTCGGTCATGGTCATGGTCTCGCCGAGCTCCTTGAGGATCGCCGGGCGCTCGGTCTCGAGGAACCGGTAGAGCTGGGACTCGAACTCCTTGACCCGCGGGGTCGGGATGTCGTCCACCTTGCCGGTCGTGGCGACATACAGGATGACGACCTGCTTCTCCACGGGCAGCGGCTGGTACTGCGGCTGCTTGACGATCTCCGAGAGCTTCTCGCCGCGGGTCAGCTGGTCGCGGGTGGCCTTGTCCAGGTCGCTCGCGAACTGCGCGAACGCGGCCAGCGAGCGGTACTGGGCGAGGTCCAGCTTGAGCGGACCGGCGACCTTCTTCATCGCCTTGGTCTGGGCGGCGGAACCCACCCGCGACACGGAGATGCCGATGTTCAGCGCAGGCCGCTGGCCGGCGTTGAACAGGTCCGTCTCCAGGAAGATCTGGCCGTCGGTGATGGAGATGACGTTGGTCGGGATGTACGCCGACACGTCACCGGCCTGCGTCTCGATGATCGGCAGGGCGGTCAGTGAGCCGCCGCCGTTCTCCTCGTTCAGGCGCGCGGCGCGCTCCAGGAGTCGGCTGTGGAGGTAGAAGACGTCGCCGGGATAGGCCTCGCGTCCGGGTGGACGGCGCAGCAGCAGAGCCATCTCGCGATATGCCCAAGCGTGCTTCGACAGGTCGTCGTAGACACACAAGGCGTCCTTTACGAGCTGGCCGTCGACGGTCACGCCGACCTCCATGACCTCTTCGCCCATCGCCACGCCGGCATATGGGGCCAGGTACTGGAGCGGGGCGGGATCCTCGGCGCCGGCCACGACCACGATGGTGTGCTCCATCGCGCCGTACTGCTCCAGGATCGCGACGGTGTTCGCGACCGTGGACAGCTTCTGGCCGATCGCCACGTAGATGCAGACGAGGCCCTTGCCCTTCTGGTTGATGATGGTGTCGAGGGCGATGGCCGTCTTGCCCGTCTGGCGGTCGCCGATGATCAGCTCGCGCTGACCACGGCCGATCGGGATGAGCGCGTCGATGGCCTTGACACCGGTCTGGACCGGCGTGTCCACGGACTTGCGGACGATGACGCCCGGGGCGATCCGCTCCACCGGCCGCGTGGCAGTCGCGGCGATCGGGCCCTTGCCGTCGATGGGGCGACCCAGCGGGTCCACGACGCGGCCGAGCAGCGCCTGGCCGACGGGCACCTCGACGACCCGTCCGGTCGTCTTGACGATGTCGCCTTCCTTGATCCCGGTGGCGTTGCCCAGGATGACCGCGCCGACCGTCTCCTCCTCCAGGTTGAGGGCCATGCCCATCAGCCCGTTGGGGAATTCGAGCAGCTCGGACGAGACAGCGTCCGCCAGGCCATAGACCTGGGCGATGCCGTCGCCCACTTCCACGACGGTCCCGACACTGCGGGTCTCGGCGGCCGCGTCGAAGCTGTCGATGGCGGATTTGATGATGCTGGTGATCTCGTCAGAACGGATGGCCATGGGTGTCAGATCTCCTAGAGGGCGCCCGAAACGAGCTGGTTCCGCAGTCGCTCCAGGCGGCCCCGGACGCTTCCATCGATCAAGCGGTCGCCGACCTGGACGACGAGGCCACCGAGCAGGCTCGGATCCACCTTGACGTCGAGTTCGATCGAACCACCGGTGAGTGCTTCGAGTCGTGTGGTGAGGGCCTTGACCTCGTCCGTCTTGAGCGGCGAGGCGCTGGTGGCCGTGGCGATGGTGATGCCCTTCTGGGCGTTGTCGAGTCGGCGGAACTCCGCGGCGACGTGTCCCAGGTCCTCGATCCGGCCGCGCCGGAGCATGAGCTGGATCAGGTTGAGGACCGGCCGGCTGGCCACGCGTCCGAAGGTGGTCTCCACCTGGGCGGCGCGGGTCTCCAGCGCGATCGCCGGGTTCGCAAGGGTGTGCCCGATGGTGGCCACGTCCACGATGGCCGCGGCCGCTTCAAGTTCGCGACGCCAGACATCGACCGTGCCGTCACGCTGGGCGACCTGGAAGGCCGCCTCCGCGTAGCGCCGTGCGGCCGAATCCCGTTTGGCCATCAGTTCCTCGAGTCGCCGATGGCGGAGCTGCTGATGAACTCCTCGACGAGCCGCCGCTGGCGGTCGTCCGTCATCGATTCGCCCACGACGCGCCCGGCGGCGAGGAGCGCCAGGTCGGCGACCTCGGCACGGACGTCGGCGATGGCCCGGACCTTCTCGGCCTCGATCTCGGCGGCGGCGCGGACGCGCATCCGTTCGAGCTCAGCCTTGGTCGCGGCGATGTCGGCATCGCGGCTCTCCTGAGAGACCTTCTGGGCGCGCACCAGGATGTCGTTCGCCTCGCGACGAGCCTCGGCCAGGGTGGCGATGCGCTCGGCCTCGCCGTTGGCTCGATCGACCCGTGCCGCTTCAGCGTCCTTGAGGCCCTGCTCGATGCGCTCCTTGCGCTGGCTGAGCATGGCCGAAACAGGTTTGAACGCGAACGTCCAGATGATGATGAAGAACAGGATGAAGTTGAGCGCGCTGACGATGACCCAGAACAAGTTGATCTGGAACAGCGCAGGCGCAGCCCCTCCCGCTTCCGCGGTCAGCTGGACGACGTTTCGGCCTGCCCCGACGGCGACGGCCAGGATATCCACCGGGGCTATGCCGGCTGGATGAAGATCGCGAGCAGGCCGACGACGATCGCGAGGACACCGAGGCCTTCTGCGAACGCGGCGAGGATGATCGCGATCCCGCGGATCTGACCGGCTGCGTCGGGGTTGCGCCCGATCGCCGCAGCGGCCATGCCGCCGAGGATGCCGATGCCGATGCCCGGGCCGATCACGCCCAGGGCTGCGAGTCCGGCGCCTGTGTAATCCATCGTCTGATTTCCTCCTACTCCCCGAGCCTGCGGCTCGGGATCATTGGGACCGTGGTGAGTGCGCCCGGTGGCGCGATCAGTGAGCGGGCTGGGAAGCTGGCTCCTGCCCGTGAAACGCTTCGATCGCCTCCTCGGCGACGTGTCCTTCCTCGTGGTCGTGACTCTCGATCGCGAGGACGATGAACATGAGGGTGAGGATGCTGAAGATGAGTGCCTGGATCGCGTTGAGCATGACCTCGAGGCCCAGCAGGCCCACGGGGATGAACGCGAGCGTCAGCGCCGTGATGACGCCGAGCGCCACCTCGCCGCCGTAGATGTTGCCGAAGAGTCGCATGGAGAGCGTGATGGGCTTGACAAACTCGAGCATGAGTTCCACCAGGCCCACGAAGAGCGCGATCCCGCCGGCAGCGATGCCGTTCTTGAACTCATAGATCGGGAAGAACTTGCCGGCGTAGCCCTTGAAGCCGAGGCGACGGAAGCCTTCGAATTCGAAGTAGATGAAGCTCACCAGTGCGAGACCCAACGTGACATTCACGTCGCTCGTCGGGGCCCGCAGCAGTTCGATCCGGCCGACCGGCGGGACGAGGCCGCTCCAGTTGGAGAACAGGATCAGCAGGAAGAAGGCGGCAAACAGTGGGATGTACGGCTTGGCCGCGGCCCCCGCGATGCCCACGCCGAAGTCGCTCAGGCCCTCGTAGAACAGTTCGAAGACGTTCTGGCCACGACCGGGGATGAGTCTTGAGCCACGGACCATCAGGATCGAGATGATGAGGACGATGGCCATGACGATCCACATCGTGAAGAGCGTGTTGCTGAGGCTCGGATAGAAGACGATCAGCTGGTCAGCGGGCGGGGCAACGGCTCCCTCCGGGGCCCAGACGACGTGCGGTGCCGGGAACTCCAGGGTGCCCTCGATGTAGCAGACCGGGAAGGCGCAGGCGTCGCCTGGGGCGCCCTCCCTGGGGAAGGGCGGGGCGAAGATCAGCGCGACGATATTGAAGATGACGACGGCGCCGATGATCAGGAACCATCGCGACGACAGTCCGCCCTTGGACTTGGGCTGCGGTGCGGGGGCCTCCGCGGCGTCGCGGGACTCGACCTGCTCGCTCGACACGCTTCTCCACAACACGAGCGCGGCTTGACGCCGCGCTCATCACTTCTGGCCGGACTGTGAACCCGGCTGATCCAACGCCTTCAGGAACCGGCTGACCAACCTGATGATGATCACCGTACCGAGCCCGGCGCCGACGAAGAACCCGATGATCACGAAGAGCGGGTTCGTCCCCAACTGGCCGTCGACCCAGTGGCCGGCGAGTGCGCCGATGAGGGTCGTGACCAGGAGCGAGAGACCGATCTCGGTGAAGAGGGCGGCATACGCCACACCCCCGCCGGACTCGATCATGGGCGACCTGACAAGGCCGACGCAGTGTAGCAGCTGCGAGCGTGGGGCTGCCAGCCCGACACCCTGTCGCAACCCCGTTCGGAGGTCAGCGCAGGACCGGGAAGGCGTCGATGTCCACGCGTCCGGTACCGATCGGCCGGATCTCGACCGTGTGCGCGCCCAGGATAGCGAAATGCTTCGTGAACACGAGCTGGCGGTAGATCGTCGACGTAGCGCGCAGGTTGACCCGCCGCACGAGCACGTCGTCCACGTAGATGTCCGCCGAGCCGCTCGTGGCCGTCTTCGTCATGACCAGCGCGACGTCATAGACGGTGTAGGTGAACTTGACGGTCTTGCCGAGGGTCGGGGTGTAGCGAACCGTGCCGCCGAGAGCTGCTGTGGTCCTGTAGGTGGACCACGCGCCGACGTACTTCGCCAGACCGGTCGTCTCCTGGAAGATCGCCGGCTTGAACGTGTTCGTGTATCGCCAGCCGCTGACGTTGCCTTCCTTGTCCGTGGCCCGAACTCGATAGTGATAGGACTTGCCGCTCGTCAGGACCCGGTCGATGTAGTTCCGGGTGGGGGTGATAGGGGTGACCGTCACGTAGGCGGCGCCGTTGACGCTCTCCTGGATCAGGTAGCTCTTGATCCCGGACGCGGTATCCGTGGCGTACCAGGTGATGCGGGCCTTGATCGTGGACGTGCCTACGGTCCCGCCGAGGAAGCGCTGCGCCGGCGCCACGACGATGGGGGCGGTGGTGTCCTTCGTGACCGTGACGACGACCGTGGCGGTATCGGTCAGGCCGCCTGCCTTGATCGTGTAGGTGAATGTGTCCGTGCCATGGAAAAGTGGGACCGGATCGTACGTGAGGCCTGCCCCACCGGCCCCGATAGTCACCATGCCGTGGGCGCCGTTGGTCTTGCCGACGATCGAGAACGTGTCGCCATCAGGGTCGTCGTCATTGGCGAGCACGTCCAGGCTGGTCGCGGTGGCTCCCTCCGGCACTGAGAAGCTGACGTCGTTGACCGCGTTCGGGGCTCGATCGTTCCCGGCGATGTTGAGGGTCACAGTCGCGGTCGCCGTGCCCCCGTGCCCATCGCTGATGGTGTAGGTGAACGAATCTGCGCCGCTGAAGCCGGTGAACGGGTCGTAGGTCAGGCCGGTCCCGCCCCCGGTGATCACGACCGTGCCCTTCGCAGCGGTGGTCTTGGCGATGATGAGCAGCGGATCAAGCTCTACGTCTGAGTCGTTGGCAAGAACCGCGACAACGGTGGCAGCGGAATCGCGGACGATCGTCTGAACGTCATCGACAGCCACAGGCGCGTCGTTCTGCGCCGTGATCGTGATCCCGACCGTGCCGCCATCGGTGAACTCGCCGTCGCTGATCGTGTACGTGAAGCCGTCGGGTCCGTTGTAGTTCAGCGTAGGGGTGTAGGTCAGGACACCGGCCACGAGCGTCAGGGTTCCGTGCGTCGGGTCGGTCTTGGAGGTGACGGTCAGGGCGTCGCCATCGACGTCGGTGTCATTGCCCTTGACGTTGAGGATCGTTGCGCCCGGGTCTTCGTTGAGGTTGACGGTGTCGTCGTTGGCGACCGGCGGGTCGTTTATCGGCAAGACGGTGATGGTGACGGTCGCCGTCGAGTCGAAGGTCCCGTCGCTCATCGTGTAGCCGAAGCTGTCTTGACCGTTGTAGTCGGGGCCTGGTGTGTACGACAGCACGCCCGCTACCAGAGTCAGCGTTCCGTGGGCAGGGTTCGTCTTGGAGATCACGGTCTTTGAAGGGCCGTCGACATCGGTGTCGTTGGCAAGCACCGCGACCACTCCAAGCCCGGAATCCTCGTTGATCGTCTTGGTGTCGTCGTTCGCCACCGGTGGGTCGTTGACCGCGGTCACGTTGAGCGTGAAGGTGGCCGCGGTCGGATCGAGATCGATGCCGCCATTCGCCGTGGTGCCATCGTCTTTGACCTGGAAGGTGAAGGTCGTGTAGCCGGTGCCGTTGGCGTTCGCCACGGGCGTGAAGATGAGCTTGCCGGCGACGATGTCGGCGAGGCTGATGAAGGTTCCGGCGCTCACCGCGATGTTGTTGTTCTTGAGCGAGCCGACACCGGGCAGGGTCGTGATCCTGGCCGAGAGGAAGGTGTCGGCCGGCGTGTCGTTCGGATCGGTGAAGCCGAAGTCCGCCTCGGTGAAGACGTGCGCGGTGTCTTCGAGCATGGTGATCGTCTTGTTGGTCCCGACCGGCGCGTTGTTGACCGAGTCGACGGTGATCGTGATGGTCGCCGAGGACAGGTCGAGGCCATCATCCACGGTGAAGATGAAGGCATCTGGCCCGTTGTAGTACTGGTTCGGCGTGTAGGTCACATCAGCGGAGCAGGTCAAAGGGATACCAATACAATCGGGCGCCCCGATCCCTGAAAGACCGCCGTGGGTCGGAGCGCTCGAAATAGCGAACGTCAGTGCGTGGCCATCGCCATCCGTGCCGACAAGAGTGATGAGCTTTGCGGTGTCCTCGGGCGTCGAGACGCTGTCTGGGCTGGCGACGGGGACGACGGCGAGCGCGGTCGCGGGCATGAGGCCTGCGACGAACAGCGCGATCAGGACTCCCACGGTCAGGCGACGCCCCACGACGTTCACGGGATGGTGACCGTCGTCGAATCGAAGTCTGTGCCACCGGGCCCGGTCACCTTAAGCGAGACCGAGCAGATGCACGGCTCTTGATAGTCGTGGGTCGACGACACCTGCGTGCTCGTCGTCCCATCCCCGAACGCCCACAGGTACGACGTGATCTGGTTCTGCGATCCGGCCCCGTTGACACTGATCGACATAGAGCCATTCACGTGGTTGATCGACATGACCACCACGGGTGCTGCAGGCCTGGGCGTCGGCGTCGGCGTCGGCGTCGCCGTTGGCCTGGGGGTGGGGGTTGGCGGTGCCGTCGGGGTTGGCGTGGGTGGTGCCGTCGGGGCTGGCGCCTTGGGCGGCTTCGGCGGCGGCGCCGGTGTCGGACTCGCGGTCGGGGTAGGCGACGGGGAGGGACTCGCAGACTCGAAAGGCGAGGGCGATGGCGACGGTGTAGGCGACGCGGATTCGATCACCACGACCTGGGTCGGCGTCGGGGCGGCCGTGATGACGACGGCAGCCGAACTCTCCGGCGTCGCTGTCTCGCCCAGGACCCCGCCGGTCGGCTTCAGGATGTCGGGCAAGAGTGCGACGACGAACAACAGGACGACGGCCATCGCGCCCGCCGCGACGAAGGTGTCCCGGTACAGGCGGGTTCGATCCGCCCTCGGAGCGGGCGCCGGCTTGGGGGCCTTCGCGGGCTTCGCCGGTTTGGCCACCGAGCCGGCCGCGGCAGCGACGACCGGCGCGGCCATCGGCGAGCCGGTGACGACCAGTCGGGTCGGCTGCCTGACGATGGGTCCGGTCGGCTCCTGGAACGTGAATGGCGCGGCCGGGGACGCTGTGCTGGACACGGTTGGCGCGCTCCGCGACCCGGCGGCGAGGGCGCCGATCCGGCTGGCGATGCGGTCCTCGTCAAGCTCGGTCAGCGGGATCTGCGGCTCTTTCGATCGCAGCGCGGTAGGGCGCCCCAGGGTCCGTCGAAACAGGTACATCCCCACCGATCCATCGACCAGGTCGATCAGGGCCTCGCGCTTCCCGCGTCGTGGCGCTGCGACGACCGCTGCCGCCAGAAGCTCCCT
The DNA here is from genome assembly GCA_046593725.1 of Candidatus Limnocylindrales bacterium. Taxonomy (GTDB): domain Bacteria; phylum Chloroflexota; class Limnocylindria; order Limnocylindrales; family CSP1-4; genus SPCO01. The sequence continues at coordinate 3,415 of JBKJQY010000125.1, read as the reverse complement.
GGCAACCACGGGCTTGGCCGAGCCTGGCCCTGACTTGGCCTTCGAGGCGGGCTCGGGTGGCCGGTGGGCGCGCAGCAGGAACCAGCCGATCGCGCCCAACAGCAGGACGTTGGCGAAGATGGCGGCGCCGATGACGATCAGAACGTCCTGCAATTGACTCCCGGACCCGGGCATCGCGTGGTAGTGGCTGGAGCCCGGGCGCAGATGCTAGCACCGGTACTTTCGAGGGCCCATCCACCAGTACCCCAGCGGACCGCACCAGACTCCCCGAAGCTCTCCAGAACGGTGCGCCGCGGCGCCCAGATTCCCGGTCTCAGCGGGTCACTGGGACCCTCGACCGGCGGTCGTGTCCGACTCGTACGCGTCGGCCTCGAGCTCTTCCGGGCGCCGGATCGAGCCTCGGGTGGGGATGAACAACACCAGCCCGAAGACCAGGAAGATGCCGAGGAACGCGTACAACTGGTCGACACCGCTGAGGACCATGGCAAGAAGCGCCAGCGCGAGGCAGATGCCGTAGATGACGAAGACCGTCTGGCGATGCGAGAGGCCCAGGTCAAGCAACCGGTGGTGGATGTGGTTTCGATCCGGGCTGAACGGCGAGCGCCCCTGTGACAGCCGCCGGACGATGATCCAGAACGTATCGATGATCGGGACGCCCAGGACCAGGAGGGCGACCGCTACCTTGGCCGTGCCCAGGATCGACAGGACGGCCAGCGTGTAGCCCACGAACTGGACGCCGCTGGTCCCGCTGAAGATCGATGCGGGGTGGAGATTCCAGCGCAGGAACCCCAGCAACGATCCGGCCAGCGCGAAGCACAGGATCGCGACCAGCGGCTGGCCCACCTGGCTGGACAGGCTGATGAGTCCCAGCGTGACCGAGGCGATCAGTGCGATGCCGGACGACAGGCCATCGAGACCGTCGATGAAGTTGATGCTGTTGATCATCCCCACGATCCAGAAGATGGTGAAGCCGGCCGCGAAGGGGCCGCCGAATGAGATGACCCGCGGACCGAACGGGTTGTTGATGTAATCGATGACGATGCCCGTCGCGACTGCAAAGATAGCGAGCGCCACCTGGCCGACGAGCTGCCAGCGCGCCCGCAGGTCCAGGAAGTCGTCGATGGCGCCGAGGGCCGCCGCCGCCGCACCGCCCAGCAGGAGGGCCACGATCTCGTTGGTCGGGATGACGACGGCGACGACCTGGAGCGCTTCGTTGGCCAGCAGGAACACCGAGGTTGTGATCAGGAAGCCGGCCGCGATCGCGAGTCCACCGGCCCGCGGCATCGGGAGCGTGTTGACCCGGCGTTCCCCAGGCAGGTCCACGATCTCGTGGTGGACGACGAACCGTCGGATGAGCGGCGTGATCGACAGCGACAGCACGGCTGCGCCGACGAAGACGGCGACGATGGGCCCGATGAGCGCCCCCGCACCGGTGATGAAACTCACGCCGCGGGCAACCCCGGTACGGGGAACCGCGCCACGATCTCGCGGACCTCGCCGGCCAACCGTGACTGGGCCGCGGCGTCGTCGCGCTGCTTGATCGCCTCGATCATGATCCGGCTCACGGCCTCCATCTCGGCGGTCCCGAAGCCCCGAGACGTCGTGGCAGGCGTGCCGATCCGGATCCCCGATGCGGTATTCGGGGGAAGCGTATCGAATGGGATCGCGTTCTTGTTGACGGTGATGCCGATCTCGTCGAGCAGGTGCTCAGCCTCCTTGCCGGTCACCCCGAGCGGTGTGACGTCGACGAGCAACAGGTGGTTGTCCGTCCCACCCGAGACGACACGTGCCCCGAGGACGGACAAGGTGGTCGCCAGGACCCGGGCGTTCGCGATCGTTCGGCGCTGGTCCTCACGGAAGGTCTCCTCGGCGGCCAGCTTGAGTGCGACGGCCTTGGCGGCGATGACGTGCATGAGCGGACCGCCCTGGATTCCCGGAAAGACCGTCCGGTCCAGCGAGGCCGCCAGGGTGACCTTCACGGCGGGGTAGTCGGCCGCGTCAACGTGTCCGGGCAACTCCTTGCGGCTGAAGACGAGTCCGCCACGAGGTCCCCGCAGGGTCTTGTGGGTGGTGGTAGTCACGAGGTCCGCGTGCCCGAACGGCGTTGGGTGAACGTCAGCCGCGACCAGACCGGCGATGTGCGCCATATCGATGAACAGCAACGCCCCGACGTCGCGCGCGATCGCGGCCATCCGCTCGAAGTCCCACGTGCGCGAGTAGGCCGATGCGCCGCCAACGATCAGGCGCGGCTTGACCTCGTGGGCCTGGGCCTCCATCGCGTCGTAGTCGATGCGCTCTGTGTCCTGGCGGACGCCGTACGCGTGGACCTCGTACAGCTTCCCGGAGAAGTTGAGCGCCATCCCGTGGGTGAGGTGGCCGCCGTGGGCCAGGTTCATGCCCATGATCCGGTCGCCCGGCCGCAGGACCGTGAAGTAGGCGGCCATGTTCGCCTGGGCGCCGCTGTGCGGCTGGACGTTCACGTGCTCGGCGCCGGGATACAGGGCGAGCGCGCGTTCCTGGGCGAGTCGCTCAGCGACGTCCACGTACTCGCAGCCACCGTAGTAGCGCTTGCCGGGGAGGCCTTCGGCGTACTTGTTGGTCAGCCACGAGCCCTGGGCTTCCATGACCGCGGCGGACACGTAGTTCTCGCTGGCGATGAGCTCGATGTTGTCGTGCTGACGACGGCGCTCGCCCTGCATCGACTCCCAGAGGTCCGGATCCACGTGCTCGAGGGTCTCCATCGCGGGCACATTCGCAGGCGAGAGGCTCATGGCGCGCCGACTCCTTCGTGTGGGACCCCGTTCGGGAGGTATCTTCCCACGAATGGAGACCCGCCCCGAACGAGATGCGCTCGCAGCAGGTCGCGCCTGATCGCGCCTGGTCGGCATCACGGCCGGTGTTGATCGCCAGTCAACGAATCCGGCCGCAAGCGTGCACGCTGGCTCAAGTGGCCGCCAGAACCGCTCCATCGTTGACTGATGGTCACCATCGAGGCGTGAACGCACCCGACCGAGCCTGCCGTACCACCCTCGCGCTCGAATCGATGACTGTGCGTCGCCACCGGACCGTCGTCGGCGCCGCGCGTGCTTACTTGGGTCAGTCCCGACCAGGCTCGATGGCATGCGCGATCCCAGCCGCCACGAGGATCTCCACGATCCGTTCCGTCGGGATCGCCCCGGCGCGCAGGATCGTGGCCCGGTCGCCCGTGCAATCCACGATGGTCGAGGCCGACCCGCCGCGAGCTGGGCCGCCGTCCAGGATGAGTTCGATGTCGTCACCGATCTGGGTGGCGATCTCTGTGGCGTCTCGACCCTCGGGCTGACCGGAGCGGTTCGCCGATGTCGTGGGCAGCGGCCCGACGGTCGCGGCGAGCGCCCGGGGAGTGGCGTGATCCGGGACACGAAGCCCGATCGTG
>JBKJQY010000098.1:0-6665 GCA_046593725.1 Candidatus Limnocylindrales bacterium | reverse complement strand
TCCACGAGCTGGTGGGTCATCGTGACGGCGGGATGCGCAGCGGCGACCTCATTTGCGACGGTCCGCCACAGGCGTGAGGTCGCGAGCACGTTGGCCTTGTCGACGGACGTGACATGGCCGCGTCGTCCGGCGGCCAGCTCGAACGCCAGCTCCACGATCCGGCGGATCTCGGGCTCGGAGTACGGGAGGGTGTCCAGCGCGGCTCGCTCGGCGCCCTCGCCGGTCGCCTCGGTCCGATCGCCGAAGTACACGCCGCCGGTCAGCTCGCGGACGATGAGCATGTCGACGCCGGCCAGCAGCTCCGGTCGCAGCGGCGAGGCGGCCGCCAGGGCCGGATGCACGCTCACGGGCCGGAGGTTGGCGAACAGGCCAAGGCCGCCACGGAGCGCAAAGAGCGCCTGTTCCGGACGAACGGTGGCTGACGGATCGGACCACTTGGGCCCACCGACCGCGCCAAGGAGGATCGCATCCGCCTCGCCGCAGGCCGTGACATCCTCGGGGCGGATCGCGACGCCGTACGCATCGATGGCCGCGCCGCCCACGAGGTACTCGGACCAGTCGATGGCGAAGCCGAACCGCGCACCGGCCGCATCGAGGACGCGTCGCGCGGCGGCCACCACCTCCGGCCCGACGCCGTCGCCCGGGATCGTGGCGATCCGGTAGGTGAGATCGCCCTCCGTCACGGCAGGCCCAGCTCGGTCCGCGGCGAGACGAACGCGGCCGCGACCCCGTTGATCTCGGCGCCGTGGAGCTTGTTCACCGCAGTCAGGTACGCGTCGAGTGACGCCTCGATGATGTTCGTGCTCAGCCCGTGGCCCGAGACGATGAGGGCGCCCGGGCCCTCATCGGAGGAGCGGCGGCAGCGGACGAGGGCCTGGCCCTGGGCGTCCTCGCCGGCGGAGACGGCCTTGATCTCGTACTCGGTCAGGGTGGGGTGCCAGCCCAGAGCCGGCTGAAGGGCCAGATCCACGGCTCCGAACAGGGCGTTGACCGGACCGTTGCCGATCGCCTCGGAGGTTCGCTCCTCCCCGCCGATGCTCAGCGTGACCGTGCCGGTCGCGTTCCCCCCATGTGACGAGGTGACGTTCCAGCCGACAAGGGCGACGGACGCCGGCACCTCGGATGCGCGCTGCTCCACGAGGGCGTGCAGGTCGGCATCGGTGACTTCCTTCTTGGCGTCGGCGAGGGCGACGGCCTGGCGATAGACCTCCTCGAGGGCCTCCCCTTCCAGCTCGTAGCCCAGTTCCTTGAGCTTGCCCTGGATGCCGCGCCGACCGGACAGCTTGCCGATGGTCAGCTGACTGCCGGACAGGCCCACGGACTGCGGGGTCATGATCTCGTAGGTGAGCGGGTTCTTGATGACGCCGTCCTGGTGGATGCCGGACTCGTGCGCGAAGGCATTGCCGCCCACGATCGCCTTGTTCGGCTGGATCGCGAACCCGGTCAGGTAGCTGACCAGCCGGCTCGCGGCGGTGAGCTGCTCCGTCTGGACGTGGCTGCCCAGGTCCGGGAACTGCGTGGGTCGCGTCCGTAGGGCCATCACGACCTCCTCCAGCGACGCGTTGCCGGCCCGCTCGCCGAGCCCGTTGATGGTGACCTCCACCTGACGCGCGCCGGCCTGGACCGCGGCGAGCGTGTTGGCCGTGGCCAGCCCCAGGTCGTTGTGGCAGTGGACGCTGACCGTGGCCTGGTCCCCCACGAGCGACACGACCTGCTCGACGAGCGCCCCGAACTCGCTGGGGATGGCATAGCCCACCGTGTCCGGGATATTGACCGTGGAAGCGCCCGCCTCGACGACCGCCTCGTACACCTGGAGCAGGTAATCGAGGTCCGTCCGCGAGGCGTCCTCCGCGGAGAACTCGATCTCGGCGTCGCGCCCCAACTGTTCCCGGCCGTAGCGCACCCAGCGGACCGCTTCGCGGAGCGCGGTCTCGCGATCCACGCGGAGCTTGTGCTTGAGGTGGATGTCGCTCGTGGCGATGAAGACGTGGAGGTGAGGCCGCTCGGCGACCTTGATCGCCTCGATCGCCCGTTGTGGGTCGCCGTCCTTGCAGCGCGCCAATGCCGCGACCGCGATGCCGCCCTTCGTCTCCAGGGCGATCCGGTGGACTGCCTCGAAGTCGCCGGGCGACGCGGCGGGGAAGCCGGCCTCGATGACGTCCACCTTCAGACGGACCAGCTGGCGGGCGACCTCCAGTTTCTCCGCGGCGGTCAGCCCGGCACCCGGTGCCTGCTCGCCATCGCGCAGGGTCGTGTCGAAGACTCGGACGGTCCCCGCCGGCACGAACGGCCCGGCGGGGCGAGGTACGGCGGTGCTCATCGCGAGGCGCCCGGCGTGGTCGTCGACGCCTGCGCCTGGCCGGCCTGGACCTCGACCGGGTTCAGGAACGGCATCTGGCCGCGCAGCCGCGCGCCGACCCGCTCGATCAGGTGGTCGTGGTCCGCCGCGCGAAGCCGCTCGAACTCCGGGCGACCGGCGTCGTTCTCCGCGATCCAGCGGTTCGCGAACGTCCCGTCCTGGATGTCCGTGAGGACCGCCTTCATCGTCGCCCGGACATCGTCGTTGATGATCCGCGGGCCACTGATGTAGTCGCCGTACTCGGCGGTGTCGCTGACGCTGAAACGCATGAAGTTGAGGCCGCCGCGGTACATCAGGTCCACGATCAGCTTCAGTTCGTGCATCGTCTCGAAGTACGCCAGTTCCGGCTGGTAGCCGGCCTCGACGAGCGTCTCGAACGACATCTTCACGAGCGCCGCCGTGCCACCGCACAGGACGGACTGTTCACCGAACAGGTCCGTCTCGGTCTCCTCGGCGAACGTCGTCTCGAGGATCCCGGCGCGCGTGCAGCCGAGGGCGCGGGCGTACGCCATCGTGCGGTCGCGAGCTGTGCCGGACTGGTCCTGGTGGATCGCGAACAGGGCGGGGACGCCGCCGCCGGCCTGGTAGACGCTGCGGACCAGGTGGCCCGGCCCCTTTGGCGCGACCATGCCGACGTCCACGATGCCCGGCGGGTCGATCCGACCGAAGTGGATGTTGAACCCATGGGCGAACATCAGCAGGTGGCCGGGACGCAGGTTGGGCCCGATCTCCGCGTCGTACACGCCCTTCTGGGAGGTGTCCGGGACGAGGATCATGATCACGTCCGCAGCACGGACCGCGTCGGCGACGTCCATGACCCGCAGGCCGGCGTCCTCCACGAGCTTGCGACTCTGCGACTTGGGCGCGAGGCCAACGACGACATCGACGCCGCTCTCGTGCAGGTTGAGCGCGTGCGCGTGGCCCTGGCTACCGTAGCCGATGATCGCCACCGTCTGGCCGGCCAGGGACGCCGGATCCGCGTCGTTGTCGTAGTACATGGTCGCCGTCATCGCTTGATCGCCTCCTCGATGGATCCGGCGCCGCGTGCCATCACGACGGCTCCGGTCCGGACCAACTCCTTGATGCCATAGGTGCGGACCAGCGCGACGAACGCGTCGATCTCGGATTCGGTGCCGGTCACCTCCACGATGACCGACCCATCGGACAGGTCGACGACCCGCCCGCGCGATAGCTCGACGAAACGCAGGATCTCCGCGCGGGTGGAATCCGTGGCGCGGACCTTGACCAGGGCCAGCTCCTGCTGGACGGTGGGTTCGGCGGTCACGTCCTGGACCTTGAGGACGTCGATCAGCCGGTACAGCTGCTTGGCGGCCTGTTCCACCGCGACGTCGTCGCCATGCAGCGTGATCGTCATGCGGCTGATGTCGTCGCGATCCGTATGGCTGACCGCCAGCGAATCGATGTTGAAGTTGCGCGCCCGCATGAGGCTGGCGACGCGGTTCAGCACGCCCGGCTTGTTGAGTACGACCGCGATCAGGACATGGCGCCGATGTTCACCGCCACCCGGCAGGGCCCGGGGCGGTGGCGGCTGGCTGTGGGCGGGCAAGGTTCCCGCCGGCAGCTGACCGTTCGATTCGGGATCGACGCTCATTCGTCCGGCCCGTCCCACTTCTCGATGAGGTCCGAGAGGCCCTTGCCGGCCGGCATCATCGGGAACACGTTCTGCTCCTCGGCGATCTCGAACCAGACGAGGGCCGGCCCGTCGACGGCCTGGGCGGCACGGATCGCGTCGTCGACGTCAGCAGGGGTCCTGGCCCGGAAGGCCGGGATCCCGTAGGCGTCGGCGAGTTTCGCGAAGTCCGGCCCCGGAAGGTGGGCGGAGTGGTAGTTGCCCGCGTAGATGATCTCCTGCCACTGCCGGATCATCCCGAGTTTCTTGTTGTCGAGGAGGGCGATCTTCACCGGGATCCTGTCGGCGGTCAGGGTCATCAGCTCCTGGCTCGTCATCTGGAACCCGCCGTCGCCGGTGATCGCCCACGTCTCCCGATCCGGCCGGCCGAGCGCCGCGCCCATCGCCGCCGGGACGCTGAAGCCCATCGTCCCGAGCCCGCCCGACGACACGTGCGTGTTCGGATGGCGGAACCCGGCATAGCGGGCGAGCCACATCTGGTTCTGGCCGACGTCGGCGACGTAGGTGGCGTCGTGGGCGGTCAACTCGCCGATCCGGTCGATCACGTAATCGGCCGACAGGACGCCGTCGCGCCACGCCCCCGAGCCGTGCCACGAGGCGCCCTCGGAGTCGGCGCGCCACGCCGCGAGCTCGGCGAGGTAGTCGGCCCGGGTCGCCGGATCGACGGTCTCGACCATCGGCAGGAGGGCGGCCAGGACGCGCTTCGCATCGCCGACGATCGGCACCTCGACCGCGACGTTCTTGCCGATCTCGGCCGGGTCAATGTCGACGTGAACGATCCGGGCGTACGGCGCATAGGTCCGGACGTTGCCGGTCACCCGGTCGTCGAAGCGCATTCCGATCGCGATCAGCAGGTCGGCCGACTGGATGGCCCGATTCACGTGCTTCCAACCGTGCATCCCCATGAAGCCGTAGCTCAGGGGATGGTCCTCGGGGATCGCACCGATCCCGAGCAGGGTGTGGGCCACCGGGGTCTGGGTCTTCTCGGCGAAGGCGACGAGCTCGTCCCATGCCTTGGCGTGGAGGATGCCGTGGCCCGCCAGGATCACCGGCCGCTTCGCGTTGGCGAGTTCCTGGGCGGCGAGCTTGAGCTGACGGCCGTTGGCCTCCATGTTGGGCCGGAAGCCGGGCAGGCCCGCGACCACCTCGTCGTGGGTCGGGTGCGGGGCGCTCGTCTCCTGCTGGAGGGCGTCCTTGGTGATGTCGACGTGGACCGGGCCGGGCCGGCCGCTCCGGGCGATGTGGAACGCCTCGGCCAGGACGCGCGGCAGGTCGTTCGCGTCGCGGACGAGGTAGTTGTGCTTGGTCATCGGCAGGGTGATGCCGTTGATGTCGATCTCCTGGAAGGCGTCCTTGCCGATCAGGGCCGACGGGACGTTACCGGTGATCGCTACCATCGGGATCGAGTCGAGGAGGGCGGTCCCGATCCCGGTGACGAGGTTCGTGGCGCCCGGCCCGGAGGTCCCCATGCAGACGCCGACCTCGCCGGTCACCCGGGCGTATCCGTCGGCCGCGTGGGCGCCGCCCTGCTCATGGCGGACGAGCACATGACGGAGCTGGGGATAGTCGCCGAGAACGTCGTAGAGCGGCAGAATCACGCCGCCCGGATAGGAGAAGAACACGTCGACGCCCTGGAGGAGGAGCGCCTCGCAGACGACGTCGGCGCCGATCCGGGTCCGGTTCCGTGGCCGGGCGTCGTCGAGCATCGCCCGGCGGGCCGCCTCGACCGCCCGCGCGTTGGCGCTGCCGTCGCTCGGGACGTGGCTCCGTCGGACGGGCTCGGCCGCGCCCGCGGTCGGACTCGGCGGTCGGCCGCTCGACCCCTTCGTCATCGTCATCGGTCTGTGCCTGCCCTCTCGACTCCGTCGACGCTGGTCCGGATCGACGCCCCGCGCCGCTCCTCCCGTGCCATCGCCGGGACCGTCGACCTGTTCATGACATCAAAAAACCCTCGCCACCCGGCGAGGGTCCCTTCGGTTCTCGGTGGTTCGTTGCGCCTCAGCGCCCGTTCCTCCGGTTGCCTCCGTTCTCCCGCCGGGAGCCGGTAATGAGAAGCCCGAGAAGGCTCTCAAGCCCGACCACGAGGGAGCGAAGAAGACCGAGGAGCGAGCCGTCAGACAGCCCGGAGTCGTTCAGCGGCATCTGCACACGACGGCCATCCGCACGGATCGCGATCGCGACGAGACGTCGGTTCCGGCCATCGAACAGACCCAAGGAATCGTTCTCCCGATACAGACCCGGCCGACCCGGGTGGTCCGCGCAGTCTACGAGCCGCTCGATGATCGTGCAACCTCGGGCCCATGGCCTCGCGGAGCTCGGCCTGGGACCTCGGTGAGCCGGCCGCAAGTTCGCTCTCGCAGATCCGAAACGGCAAGGCACTCTCCAGTACCGAAAAGCGCGAGACCGTCGGTCACCCGACGGTCCCGGCCCCCTGCTGGCGTCGTGGACGCCGGCTCCGTTCACTTCCAGCGCTGTGCGGCCTCGAGGACCAGCGCCGAGCTGGCGAGAGCGGAGAGGGCGAGCAGGGCGCGGAAGGACTGGCCCTTGAAGAACGCCAGTTTCGTCTTCATGGAATTTCGACTCCTTGAGTCCGTCACGTCGAGGCTCCGGCGGCCGGGCGGTCTCCCCGGGGAGATCCCTGGCTTTGCGTCCCCG
>JBKJQY010000079.1:0-3671 GCA_046593725.1 Candidatus Limnocylindrales bacterium | reverse complement strand
CGTGTCTCAGTCCCAGTCTGGGTGATCGTCCTCTCAGACCACCTACCGATCGTCGCCTTGGTGAGCCGTTACCCCACCAACGAGCTAATCGGACGCAGGCCCCTCCCGAAGCGCCTTGCGGCTTTACTGGTGTGAATGAACACACCACCACATGCGGTATTAGCCACCCTTTCGGGCAGTTATTCCCCACTTCGGGGCAGGTCACCTACGCGTTACTCAGCCGTCCGCCACTAACGATCGGAGCAAGCCCCGATCGTCCGTTCGACTTGCATGTCTCATGCACGCCGCCAGCGTTTATCCTGAGCCAGGATCAAACTCTCCGAATAGTGCGCTGTCTTGCGACAACGACTTGTATCCGAGGGTTCGACCACTCGCCCATCTTTATCACGGATTTCCTGTCACTCTTCAGTTGTTAAGGTGCAGCGTCCGAGGCAAGACAGCCCGCGGCGCAGACGCGGAATGATGGGGCTTGGCGCTCGTGGTGTCAAACCAGGGCGGATGGTCCGGCCGACCTCCGTGGAGGCGGCGGGACGGCGAGTCGGATGAACGCGCCGACGGGTAGTCGAACGCCTTGGACGGTGAGCGTGGATCGTGCTTGAATGGCCGGTCGCCCGTGTCAGATCGGGCTTGTCTCCACGAGCAGGACGAACGCCGCTCCAGAGAGCCAGCACAGCAGAGCCAGCTCCGCGGAACCGCCCACCGCGAGCGGGCCGACCAGGATCAGGTAGAGGACCAGTCCTAGGACGAGCGCCACTCCAGCCTTCGCCAGGCGAAGCAGGATCTCGTACACCAGGTTGCTCATCGGGACTCCTCCATCGCGCGCCGGCCCTGGAGCGCCCGGATGAGGGTGACCTCGTCGGCGTACTCCAGGTCGCCGCCGACGGGGAGTCCGCGGGCGATCCGACTGACGACGCCCACCGCGGCTTCCATGCGCTCGGCGAGGTACATCGCGGTCGCCTCCCCTTCCAGTGTGGGGTTGGTCGCGATGATGACCTCCGTGAAGCGGGACCCGTCGCGCTGCGCCTCGTCCACGCGCACCAGCAGCTCGCGAACCTTGAGTCGCTCCGGGCCGATGCCGTCGATGGGCGAGATGGCGCCGTGGAGCACGTGGTACAGGCCCTTGAACTCGCCCGTCCGCTCCAGAGCGAGGACGTCGAGCGGTTCCTCGACGACGCAAAGACGCGTCTGGTCGCGACCCGGATCGCGACAGATGGGGCACAGCGGCGCGTCGCTGATGTTGAAGCAGCGATCGCAGAACACGACCTTGTCGCGGACATCGATCAGAGCGGCGGCCAGTGCCCGTGCCTCCGCGTCCGGTGCCCGCAACAGGTGGTACGTCAACCGCTGGGCGGTCTTCGGCCCGATCCCGGGAAGGCGCGCGAACGACTCGATGAGCCTCGCTACCGGTTCGATGAGCGGAGTGGACACGCGTTGACGACTACAGGCCCGGGATCTTCAGGCCGCCGGTGACCGCGGCCATCTTTTCCGCTTCCAGCGCGCGCGAGGCGCGGATGGCGTCATTGATCGCGGCGACCACCAGGTCCTGGAGCATCTCGACATCGGCGGGGTCGACCGCGGACGGATCGATTGTGACGCTGACGACTTCCTGCTTGCCGGTGACCGTCGCGGTCACGACGCCGCCGCCCGCAGAGCCGTCGACGATGGTCGACTCAAGTTCGGTCTGGACGCGCAGCATCTCCTGCTGCATCTGCTGGGCCATCCGTTGCAGATTGGCCATCCCCATGCTGGGCTCCTCGTGCTGGTAGTGGTTCGGTCAGTCTGCCGGATGCCGTCCGCACGTGCAGGGGTCTCGACCGCGATCGGTCAGTTGACCTCGCCGACGTCGATGAGGTCGTCTGCGAAGATGCGGCGAGCCTCGGCCAGGACAAGACCCGGATCGGCATCCACGATCTCTACGTTGGCCACGACGCATCGGACACCGACCTCACGGCCGAGGACCGACCCGATCCCGGCTTCGATGATGGCCTTGCGGCGCTCCGCGGCGTCCTTGAGGAACGCCTGCTCCTCCGGGAATCCGAGGGTGACGATATTCCCGTCGATGGCGACCGGACGGCACCTGGTGATGAGTGGCTTGGTGGGTGGGTTGTCGCTCAACTGGGCGACGATGGCGGGCCACGCGGCGAGGAGCTCGGCCAGGGCGGCGTCCGACCCTGACGGTGCCGGGGTCGAGGGCTCCGGTGCGGGAGCCGATGGGGCCGGCGCGGGTGTTGCCTCGACCGGTCCGTCCGACGGCACTGAGACCTTGGGTTCGATCGCCGCGGTCGGGGCCGGCTCCGTGCTGTCCGCTACGGCCGATCGACGCGGGGACGGCGCCTTCGCAGGCGGCTCGGCTGTCACCGCGATCGTCGTGGGCGTGTTCACGATGGGATGAACCGCCTGCACAGGCCCGCTCATGCCAGTGGCGAAGAGCGCAAGCTCAAGCTGGAGCCGCAGGCCACCGATGCCGGCACGCGTCGGGTCGATCGCGGCGAGTCGGCGGGCGGCATCGGCCAGGGCCGGAAGGTCAACGGCGGACGGGGCGGCGAGGCTGGCGACGAGACGCGCCCGCAATCGGTCGACGGCCTGGTCGAGCAGCGTCCGCGGATCCCGGCCGCGCTCCTCGAGCGCATCCAGGAGCGCGATCCCCGTCGCCGGGTCGTGGGCGATGAGAGCCCCGACGAAGGCGTCGACCGCCTCGACATCGGCCAGCCCGAGGAGTTCCCGGACGTCGGCCTCCGTGATCCGCTCCGGAGCGGCGGAAAGCAGCTGGTCCAGCATCGATTCGGCGTCGCGCATCCCGCCGGCCGCGAGTCCGGCGATCAGGTGGACGGCCTCAGGTTCGGCCTGGCGGTCGTCGGCGGCGAGGATGCGGGTGAGCTTGCCCTCGATCTCGGCGACGGTCAGCCGCCTGACGTCATAGCGCTGAAGGCGCGACAGGATCGCCGCGGGGAAGCCGGAAGGTTCGGTGGACGCGAACATGAAGGTCACGAAGGGGGGCGGCTCCTCGATCGACTTGAGCAACGCATTCCAGGCGTCCTTGGTGATCTGATGCGCTTCGTCAAGGATGTAGACCTTGCGCCGGAGCTGGCCGGGCGGGTACGGCAGGCGCTCGCGGAGCTCACGGACGGCTTCGATGCCCCGATTGCTGGCCGCATCGATCTCGATCAGGTCCAGGCTCGTGCCTTCGCGGATCGAGACGCAGGCGTCGCAGCGGTCGCATGCGTCGCCATCCTGCAGGTCCGTGCAATTGAGGGCCTTGGCCAGGATGCGTGCCAGCGAGGTCTTGCCGGTGCCGCGCGGACCGACGAACAGGACGGCATGGCTGACACGATCGGCGCGGATGCCGTTGCGCAGGGTCTGGACGACCGCGTCCTGGCCCACGATCTGGGCGAACGTCTGGGCACGCCAGCGTCGATAGAGCGCCAGGTGCGGGACCGCGTCCGTCACCGTCTCCTCCGTCCGTGGCGAGCCTGGGTAGAAATGCCGTGCACCCTCCGTCGACCAGATCGCCCCCGTGCCCACCATGACAGGCGGCTCGGATCAGGCCGTTCCGCGGCACCCGGCGATGATCGCTTAGTGCTGCTTCCTTCCGGATCTGACACGGTTCGCGGTTCGCCGCTGCGCGGGACCCGATCCTCAACGTCGCACCGTCGGGCAGCGTTCGGAAGCGG
>JBKJQY010000146.1:0-25005 GCA_046593725.1 Candidatus Limnocylindrales bacterium | reverse complement strand
TGACGCCAGGTCGCCGGTCCGGATACGAAGTGGCCCGACACTGGGGGGAAGTGCCGGGCCATGACTCAGTGTGCCGTACGTCCCTGGGAATGTCGTGAGACCAAAGTCACGCCGCTGGAGTCGTTGCCGGGCGGCGTTGCGCTCTCATGATCGGCCTCGAACCGCTCCCGGGTCAGGGTGCGAGCCGCTGCCAGCTCGCAATCACGACATCGGGCCATTCCACCTTCGCCCCGTTTCCGTCGGGAACCGAGTAGAGCCAGGTCGAGCCGTCGCCGTAGCTGACGAGGAGCTGCGTGCCGTCGGGCGAGAAGTTCGCATCCATCTGCGCCGAGTCTGTGTTGAACTTCGGTTCGAGGTCGATGGGGGCACCCGATCCATCCACGGCGATGAGCGCGAGCTGAACGTCGCTAGCTCCGCTGTGGTGTCGCACCGCGAGCCACTTGCCGTCCGGCGAGAACACGGGATCGAGGAAGTTCGACCCATACTCGTCCGTCGACGCGAGGAGCGTGTCCTGACCGCTGGCGATGTCCAGGACGTGGGTGCGTCCCGCCATGCCGTTGATCGTGCTCCAGCTCGTCCACGCGAGTAGTCCCTGGCTCATCAGGACCGCTTCTCCGCAGCACCGGTCCGCTGTCTCAAGAGAGGTCTGCTCTGTCCCGTCGACGTTGATCGTCGAGTATTCCCCGCCGCCGCCTCCGTCCCCAATACCGGTGACGATAAGGAGCTTCGTGCTGGAGAGCCACCTGGCGCGATCCACTGGCGCCGAAACAGGCACTGTCGTCACCACACCCGTGGCGACGTTCCGAACGTACGGTGTCCCGCCACCTGCCGCGATGTAGGCGATCTGCTGACTGTCGGGCGACCACTCGTTCCATGACGCCTCCGCCCCTGAGGCGAACGGCTTGATCCCGCTGCCGTCAACGTTGGCCGTGTACAGCATGTCGGCGCCGTCGACGGTCCTTACGAACATGATCGTGCGGCCGTCGGGCGACAGGCCCGGGGCGACGTCTTTCGTCGTACCGCCGATCACGACCGACGTCTTGCCCGTGGCCGGATCGACCGACATGATGTCCCCGGTCGTATTGCTGTAGATGACGAGCCCGTTCCTCGCCGGCCCGAACTCGGGTGGTAGCGTTGGTCTCGCGCCGACGAGGACGGTCGTGGCGAGGGCGAGGATCAGTCCGGCGAGGACGAGGAGCAGGACGAGCGGACGCCAGGACGGGAGTCCTTGCGGCGCCAGTCGGGCTGAGACTTGCATGGGGAGAAACCTTTCAAGGGACGCCCAGGCGGGCCGCTGCCGTGTGCGTGCGGTCTCCTTGAGCATGTCGTCGAAGTAGTCGGGGATCCGCGGCGGGGCGAGCTCGGCCATGAGGTCGGGCAGGCTGCGCGTGGGGCGGTCGGTCGGGCTCATGAGTAGTGCGCTCCGCGCGTCACCGCGCCTACGGGATCGAGGTCGGCGACGGAGGCACGGAGCGCCTCCAGCGATCGGTGATGACGCGACTTCGCAGTCCCGATCGGGATGTCGAGGACGGACGCGACTTCCGGCAAGGGCATGCCGAGGAAATAATGCAGGACAACCACGGCGCGCCACTCGGGTTGGAGGCGCCCGAGGGCGGCATCCAGCAGCTCGCGGTCTGCGAGGAGCCCGGTGGCGTCTGCCACCCAAGGCTCGAAGAGCGCCGGGATCTCGACCTCGATCGGTCGACGACGACGGCGACGAAGGACATCGAAACAGGCCCGAGCCACGAGTCGCCGCAACCATGCCTCGAACCGCTCCGCGTCGCGGAGGGTCGGCAGGTTGCGCCAGGCTGCGATGAAGCCCTCCTGGACCGCATCGCGGGCGAGTTCGTGGTCCCGGAGGATCAGATAGGCCGCTGAATCCAGCCGCGCGACGGACATGCGGGCGAGCTCGGCGAAGGCGTCATGATCGCCCTCCCTGGCCCGTTCCACGAGTCCGCGATGGTCCACACGGTCTCCAAAGGCGGCACGGCGAGTCTCGACGCGCTCGAATGGTATGTCGCCGCGATCAAGCCAAAGGTTCCCGCCGAGCGCCATCGCCGCTCGACGACCTCTCTCGATGTCGATCTCTTGGGTGCCCTCAGTACCCGCGGTGGGGCCTCGCGAGAGTCGGGGACGCGGCCTTCGGCGGAGGGTCGCCTCGCGTCGGGCCTCGAACCGAAGTTCGCTCGTTGGGCCTGTGGCCGCGATCGCGAGCGGCGCGGCTTCGTGGAATACGTTACGAGCGGCGAAGGTCGAGGTCGATGTGAAGGCCGGCAGCCGGATCCGGGATCACATTGGCGGGTGGCGCCGCGGCTGCCCTGCCCAGAGCGGGCCACGTGGATCTCGGCAAAAGCCCGCCGGCACACCAACTGGCTAGTCACAGCGAGGCAGGCGGCGGGCGCCGCGCTCACCTCAAGCCGGAGAAAAAGGGACGGCATCCGCGACTGCGGATGCCGTCCCTCCTCGAAACGCTCGTTGATCTCAGGGCATCCCCCGAGAGCTAGTGTCAGGCCGGCCCGCAATTCGGGTTGGCCTTGTCGATCCGCAGCGCTGTGGTTCCCCTGGGCACGACATATGTCACGTAGACAACGGCCGGGCTCGCGCTCTCATTCCGAACTAGACCGGGGTGATCCCCTGACTCGACGAATGCGGATTGCGCCGACTGGGCCGTGTAGGTTTTGGCTGAACATTTCGCGTCATAACGGACGAGGCTGCCCGACGCGACTGTGACGAGGACAACACCCGGGTGTGCGTGCCATCCCGAAGTGGCGCCTGGGGCGAAGGTGATCGTCTGAGTGACAAGATCAACATCGGCCTTGGTCTGGAACTTCACATCGCCCGTGTTGAAGTGGACGTCCTCCGCCACCGTGCCGCGAGAGAGGGTTGTGGGCGTCAGGCCCGTGACACCGGTCGCGAGAGCGGTGCCTGCGAATACGATCACGAGACCAGCTGCGAACAGCGGACTACGGAGCGCCTTGCGCATCATTCCTCCTCCACCCTTGCGGGCGAATCTGTTGACCGGGGTGCTGGAACGCTACCGCGGTGGAGAGACGCTACCCCTACGAATTGTCGATGTACATCCCGGGACCAAATCCTGTTGTGTGTACGCACCACTACATATCTACGGGTCCAGCGGCTTCCTGACGCGGCCACACCGATACGTCGGCCCAGAAGTCGTGCGTCCAGATGACGTCATCGGCCCCCAAGTCCCGCACGGACCATGTCAAGTCCATGGACGGGCTGCAACTCCGTCGTGCTGACGCCCGATCGGTCAGCTCGCCATCAGCAGGGCGGGTCCCACCTTCGCTGGTCCGTCGACGGTGTCGATGAGGGCCATCGGGTCCGGTCGGAAGTAACTCCGGTGGTTCGCGCTCGATTCGCGCCGCGACCTGTGGCATCGCGTTGCTCGCTCAGGAATCGATCCAAGCCCCAGACCGATGCGGAGTAGGTTTGAAGGGGTCCGGGGGGCTCATACGCCGAGCAGCCAAATGCCGGCGCCGCGACGTGAGCAGCGTCGGCAGGTAGGGAGTGGCCGTATCATGGGCGCTGTCCGCGAATCGGGAAGGCAATTGCGCTCCTCTCGGTGCACGGGCCGAAAGGCGCCAGCAATGGGCTAGAGCGCTGTAGGCCAGCTTCGACGGGCCGGATTTCAGGAAGCCTGTATGGTTCCTGAGCGTGAATCACCGGGGAGTAGCGTAGCCTGGCAACGCGCGTGCTTTGGGAGTCCCAGGGCGGTATGCGGCGTAGGGTTGGGGCAGCCGAGCGTGGCGGGCGGAGCGCTGAAGGCGCCGATTATTGTGCGTTTCGCGAGCCTCTCCATTGCTTGGGTTGGCAAACCCGATTCCATCATGGCTGTGACCCTACGGTGGAACGTCGAGGTCGTCCGTTAAGCTCGAGCGCGGTCAGCTAAGTACTCGCGGAAGTCGAGCGCGCCGGATAGCACCAGCACGACCGGGTCATCACCGCGGCTCCGAACACGGCAAGCCCGAGGCCGAGCGCGAGTCGCCCAGCAGAAGCTCGCCGTGTGACGGTCGGTCGCGGCACCCGATGACGATGATCGCGATCGGCACGAGGAGCGGGCGGGTAGGCGGAGCGCGAGCATCCGGCCGAGGAACGCGCGAACGATTGGCACGGCGGCAGCCTAATAGCGCCGCTTCCTGGACCGAAGCGCGACGGCCCGCGACGGCGCGCGGCGTTCTGCTAAGTTCCGCCCATGGACGATGCGACGCTCGCCTCTGCCGAACACGCGAACATGATCGAGACGATGTCGGCCGGGTTTGCCGACGCTCCGGGCAGCCTCGTTCGGCGCCGCGACGGCATCGTCCTCCTGGCGTCGGGCCTCCCGGTCCGCTTCTTCAACCAGATCTCGATCGAAAACGGCGATGCGACGTCCGACGCCATCGCTGAGGCCCTCGCTGCGATCCGCGAGCGCGGCCAGCCATTCGTCGTCCATCTCCGACGTGGGACCGATGACCGGTTCCGGCCGCTCATGGTGGAGCTTGGCCTCGTCCTTCCGGCCGATTCGGGCCCGATGCCGGGGATGGCCCTCCATCCCATTCCGCCGAGCACGACCGCGATCCCGGCCACTCACGAGATCCGCCTGGTCGACGATCAGACCGGAATGGACCATCACCTCCGTACCTGCGCCCTCGGCTTCGGGCTGCCCGAGGACATGCTCCGGGCGATCGTCGCACCGGACTACTGGCAACGACCAGGCAACGCGGTGTACGTCGGCTACACCGACGGGGAGCCGGTCACCGCCGGCCTCGGAGTCCGGACCGGCCGAACGATCGGGGTCTACAACATTGCCACGATCGAGAGCGCCCGGCGCCGCGGGCTCGGGGCGGCGATCACGGAGCGGGTCGCCGCCGACGGAGCGGCCGACGGGTGCGACGTCGCGGTCCTCCAGTCCAGCCCAATGGGCCGGCAGATCTACGAACGCCTCGGCTACCGGACCGTGGTTGAGTATGACGGTTGGATCGAGAACGACCCGGCGACGGAGCCCTGATTCGACGTTCGAGATCTGCTTCGTGCTCCCGATGGAGGAGTCGTGGTGTTGCGTGCCAAGGCACTGTTGGGGTGATCAGGGTGTTCTGGCTATTCGCCACATTCTTCATGTTCGGCTTCCTGTACTTCCCCGGCATCTTCGTCCCCAAACTCCCAACGCCTGACGTGCCATATCCGCAGTAGGACAGCGCGCGCTGCGAAGGACCGCTCTCGCAATTGGGTTCATCGCTGCATTGGGTCCATCGCGGCGACCTGTCACCTGCGGCGACCTGTCACCTGCGGCGACGGTTTAGGCTGCTCTTGATGTTTCGACGGGTCTGCCACAGGTCGATCGGAATAGCCGCAAGGTCGAGTGGCTGGGCGGCCTCATGCCATTGGAGCGCTGTAGGCTAGTCGAATAGGCCGGATTTCAGGAAGCCTGTATGGTTCCTGAGCGTGAATCACCGGGGAGTAGCGTAGCCTGGCAACGCGCGTGCTTTGGGAGCACGAGATCGTGGGTTCGAATCCCGCCTCCCCGACCATCCAACGGAGGGACCATTGACCGCATCCGGCCCCGTTCGCGAGATGCGGTTGATCGTCACCGCGACTGATTACGACGAGGCGGTCCGCTTCTATCGCGACGTCCTGGGCATGCCGATGCGCGAGTCGTACCACTCGCCGGACGGTCGCGTGACGATCCTGGAGGCCGGCGTCGCGACGCTCGAGATCGCCGATCCGAATCAGGCCGAGTTCATCGATCGCGTCGAAGTGGGACGACGCGTCGCTGGGCACATCCGGGTCGCGTTCGAGGTGGACGACTCCGAGGCGACGACGCGTGTCCTTGAGGCGGCCGGGGCCAAGGTCCTTGCCGAGGCCACGCGGACGCCGTGGGAGTCGCTCAACGCTCGGCTGGAGGGGCCGGCCGGACTGCAGTTGACGCTGTTCCAGGAGCTCGCCAAGGGCTGACTTTCAGCCGCGGATCGCGTTCCTGATCGAGAGGCGCGAAGATCCCGATGACGATGCCCGACACGACGTTGATCCGGCCGAGCCAGACCTTGGTGATGCGCGATCGGAAAGCACTCACGACCACGGTGAGGCAGACCCGCCAGGCGCTCGAACGCAGGAAGACGCCGACCGCCAGCGAGGCCGCACCGAGCACGTTGCAAGGGTCGATCCAGGGCCTCGCGAACAGCGCCGCGAACGACAGGATCGTCATCGGGTTGGTCAGCGTCAGGCCAAGGATCGACAGCTATGCGCCGGCCAGCCCGCCGCGAACCCGCCGCGAGCCCGCCGCGACGGTTCGGCGCGACCGTGGCCGGTTCGGTGGGTTTCGCCCGGGCCGTCCGCCACGCGAGCCATAACAGGAAGGCGCCGCCGACCAGGCCAAGGAGCCGCTGCTCGCCGACGAGGATCTCGGTGATCGCTCCCAGCCCGAACGTGGCGCTCGCGCCATAGGTCGCATCAGCGGTGGTGACGCCCATCCCCGAAGCCAGGCCGACGATCCGGCCTTCGGCGAGCGTCCGACGGATGACGAGCAGGCTGATCGGCCCGACCGCGGCCGCGATCGTGAAGCCGAGGATGACCAGCGTGAGCCTGTCAAGACGTGCCCGTGGAGGTACATGTCCGCCAGATGCCCACCGATGGAGCGCGCGGCGGACAGATCTGGCCCCCGGCGGCCTGCGGACCCCAGGAGCTACTCATTGCACGGTCAGCCCGGCACGGATCGACGTTCCCGGGCCCCGGATCCGGTCAGATTCGCCGCCTCGTGCTGCTGTGATGTGACATCTGGCGGAGATGTGGGGATGCCCGCGGCCCGTGGGTGCCAGATGTCGGCTGTGGCGCGCACATGGCGCCGCCTTCGGGATCCGACATTCGGGTTGACTACGACAACCTGCTCGTCCCACGCTCGCGCCGGGACGGAACCGAGCCCTTCCAGTCGCGGATCTGACGACGACGGCGCCCAATGCCGCTGTGGGATGACATCTGTCGCCGGGGGGTCCGACCCGGGGGTCTGTCGCCGGCCGAGCCGGTGGTCCGATTCGGGGGCGCCCGCCCACGGCCCACGCCCGCGCACGCCCGCGCTCGCGGCCCGCGCCCCCCACCTGCCCGCGCGCTAGCCTTCCTCCATGCCACGAACACCCTCCACCGCGAACCCGAACCGGCCGATCAAGGTCGGCGTGCAGCTCCCGGAGGTCGAGCGCGAGGTCCGCTGGCCGGAGCTGCTCGACATGACCAGAGCCATCGAGGACCTCGGTTTCGACTCGATCTGGCTCGGCGAACACCTGCTCTACCGGTACGCGAACAGGCCGTCGCGCGGCCCGTGGGAAGCCTGGACGCTGATGGCCGGGATCGCGGCGGCCACGTCCCGGGTGGAGCTCGGTCCGCTGGTGGCGTGCACCAACTTCCACAATCCGGCGCTCCTCGCCAAGCAGGCGGCCACGATCGACGAGATCAGCGGCGGCCGGTTCGTCCTGGGCCTGGGCGCGGGCTGGAACGAGGCGGAGTTCGCCGCGTTCGGCTTCCCGTTCGACCATCGCATCGATCGCTTCGAGGAGGCGTTCACGATCATTCGGACACTCCTGCGCGATGGCGCCATCGACTTCGACGGACGCTTCTACCAGGCCCGCGACTGCGAGCTCATCCCGCGCGGTCCCCGACCGCAGGGGCCCCCGCTGATGATCGGATCGCGCGGCCCGCGCATGCTCGACATCACGATGCCGTACGTGGATTCGTGGAATGTCTGGTTCGCCGACACGGACAACAGCCCGACCGGCGTGGAGCCCCTCCGCGACCTTGTGGACGACGCCTGCCGTCGTGCCGGACGCGACCCCGACGAAGTGGAACGGACCGTCGCGATCCAGGTCCGCATGCCTGGTGGGACCGGTCGGATGCAGGGTGACGACGGAAAGCGCACGTTCCCTCCGCTCGAAGGCGATCCAGCCCATATAGCAGACGAACTCCGGGCCTATGCCCGCGAGGGGATCGGTCACGTCCAGCTTGTCCTCGATCCCATCACGCGCGACAGCATCGCGACATTCGCACCGGTCCTGGCGGAGCTCGATCGGGGCTGAGTCGTGCGTGACCGGTCCATTCGTACAGGAGGATCGGCGTGAAGCGCGTGCTAGCCTGACGGCCGCCATGCGAACCTCGAATCAGTCTGCGTTCCGGCTACCCTGGCTTCGGTCGCACGGGGTCGCCCTCAGCCTCATCGTCGTGGGGCTGTTCGCGGCCGCCTGCCAGGACGGAGCGACCGCCTCGACCGCCCCGCCGACCCCAAAGCCGACGCCGGTCGTCACGCCGAACCCGCAGATGACCGACCCGGCGTCGGCCGCCGCTGTCTTCACCGCGATCGCGCGGGCCAAATTGCCCATCGTCGCCAACAACGCAGCTGCCGGCAAGGATCCCGTCAACCAGATCAACGCGACGTACCACGACTGGCCCCTGCTCATCAGCGAGTACAAGTCCGCCGCGTCGTTGGCCAAGGCGAAGCCCTGGACGCCCGGCGACCCCCCGGAGCGTGGTGAGGCACCGGTCGCCATCATCGGGCTCAATATCCTTATCGAGTGGGGTCCCACGACGGGCGCCAGGCCGCCGATCCTGGATGCGAACCAGGTCCTCGTCATGAACGAATTCCTGAACATGATCGTGCCGTACATCGGGCCGCTGACCGCCCGCTCGTCCTCCGCGCTCGATGTCCCGGGGCCGACCGCGGCGCCCTCACTGAAGGCCACCCCGTCGGCCGAGGCCAGCGCGGCTCCGAGCAAGAAGCCGAAGGCATCGCCGTGACCCAGGGGCGATCCGACGGCCGGGCCCGGTCTCGCCCGGTCGCCGGCCGCGGCGCGGACGACGTTTCCGACCTCGACAAACGGATCATCGAGCACCTCCAGGCCGACGGCCGCCGCCCATACACGCAGATCGCGACCGACCTGGGCGTCTCAGAGGCAGCTGTCCGCGCCCGCACCAACCGGCTGATCGAGCGTGGGATCCTGCAGGTCGTCGGGGTCACGGACCCGCTCAAGCTGGGCTTCCATCAGATGGCGATGATCGGCATCCGCTGCCACAGCGATCGCCTCATCGAAGTCGCTGAGAAGCTCGCCGAGATGCCCGAAGTGGACTACGTCGTCATCACTGCCGGCACGTACGATCTCCTCATCGAGACGGTGTGCGAGGACAACGAGGCGCTGCTTCGCTTCCTTACCGAACGCCTGCGCTCCATCGACGGCGTGCGCGAGACCGAGACGTTCGTCTACCTGCGGCTGGTCAAGCAGACCTATCAGTACGGCACGCGCTGAGCGTATCGCGATAGCTGGTGCCAGACCGCACCGAAGCGCTCCGGTCCCCTCCGGACCGGCCCCAACGACCGGCTAAGATGGACCCGTGGAAGGACTCCTCGCCCTGATCGTCGTTGCCCTGACCGGCAACATGGTGGTCCTTGGCGCCATCCTCATCCCCTGGTTGCGGACCCCGCCGAACGCCTCGGATGATGGCGCGACCGGCGTGGACCTGGACGGCCGCCTGGCCGCGGCGGCGGTCACCGGCGGGTTCGGCGGCGACCTCGACGGTGACGGATCGGCGCAGGCCTACGACCGCGTCGTCCGGGTGGTGAGCTGGATCTTCATCCTCGTGACCGCCACCATCGTCATCGGCACCGGGCTGTGGCCCGACACGCAGCGGGCGATCCTGATCCTGCTGGCGTTCGCCGGCCTGTTCCTGATCCTCGTCAACGAATTGCTGCCGTCCGACGCGCTGGGATCGGCCAAGTTCGTGGTGGAGGGGTCGGTCGCCCTGACCGGGGCGGCGATGCTGGTCGCCTTGACCGGCGGCGTCGAGAGCCCGTTCTTCTTCACATTCCCGCTCGTCGTCGCCGGGGCCGCTCTCGTCGTCTCACAGCGGATCACGATCGGCCTGCTCGTGATCGCGACCGTGGGCTATCTCCTCGCGGTCATCCTGGGTACCCCCGCCGACACGCCGTCTTCCACCGCGCTGGCCGTGGTGGTGGTGAACCTCACTGCGCTGGGCCTGTTGGCGTACGTCGCCACGGTCATCGCCCGAGAGCAGCGTCGGGCCCGGGACGCGGCGATCCGCCTGTCCGCGGTGGACCCGCTGACGGGACTGTTCAACCGCAACTTCTTCTTCGCCGCCATCGAGCGCGAGATCGCCCGCTGCGCCCGATCCGGCCGCGGGTTCTGCCTGCTGATGATGGACCTGGACGAGCTGAAGGCGGTCAATGACCGGCTCGGCCACTTCTACGGCGACAAGGTCCTGCGCGGCGTCGGCGATGTCGTTTCGGCCGGCGTCCGGCGGATCGATACGGCCGCGCGCTACGGTGGCGACGAGTTCGTCGTGCTCCTGCCCGAGACGGACCCGACCGGCGCCTTCGTCCTGGCCGAGAAGATCCGGATCGGCGTCGAGGAGATGGTCGTCGGCCTGCCACCGACCGGGCCACAGCCGTCCCTGTCCGTGGGGGTCGTCGCCTTCCCGGACGACGGTGCCAGCGCCGACGAGCTGATGATCAGCGCGGATGCGGCGATGTATGCGTCCAAGCGAGCCGGCAAGAACCGCGTCACCGGCGTCTCCGTCCCGAGGGTCCTCGTCGAGTCCGGTGTAGCATCCCGCGTGTGAGCGACCACGCACCACGGGCGGACGAGCGGACCGGCCGGGGCTTCTCTACTCGAGCCATCGCGGCGGCCTCGCGCGCCCCCCGGCTCGACCAGATACCCACCAGCGTCCCCATCTACCAGACGGCCACGTTCAGCGCCGCCGATGCCGACGAGCTGGGCGATGTCCTCGGCGATCCGCGGTCCGGCTACGCCTACGCTCGTATCAGCAACCCCACCACCGCCGCGCTCGGCGCGGCGTATGCGGAACTCGCCGGCGGCGAGCAGGGCGCGGCGTTCGCGTCCGGGATGGGGGCCATCCATGCGGCCCTGGCGTCGCAGCTGATGGCGGGCGACCGCGTCGTCGTGGCCAAGGCCGTATATGGATCGACGCGATCGCTCCTGCTGGACGTGTTCGGCGGGTTCGGCGTGGACGTGGCGTTCGTGGATGCCACGGACCCCGACGCGGTGGCGGCGACCCTTGCCGAGCGACCGACGCGCGTCCTCTACGCGGAGACGATCGCCAATCCCACTACCCACGTCGCCGACCACGCTGCCCTCGCTGAGCTGGCGCATCGCCATGACGCGACGTACATCGTCGACAACACGTTCGCGAGCCCGTATGTCTGTCGACCGCTGGACCTCGGCGCAGATCTGGTCGTGGAATCCGCGACGAAGTTCCTCGGCGGGCACAGCGACGTCATCGCCGGCGTCGTCGCCGGCCGGGCGGACCTGATCAGGGCCGTCGAGCGGATCGGGATCAACGCAGGGGCGACGCTCGGGCCGCTCGACGCGTTCCTGGTACTGCGTGGGATCCTGACCCTGGGTGTGCGAGCCGAGCGGCACAGCCGGACGGCGATGGCCCTCGCCACATGGCTGGCAGGCCAGGCCGGCGTGGACGCGGTGCTGTATCCCGGTGTGGCCAGTCATCCACAGCATGCCGCGGCCGCTCGCCAGTTCCGCCCCGGCGCGTTCGGCGGGATGCTCGCCGTCGAGGTCGTGGGCGGTCGAGCCGGAGGCAGGGCCGTCATCGACGCGATGACGCTCCCCGAGCTGACCGCCTCGCTGGGCAGCGTCCACACGATGGTCGTCCACCCGCCGTCCACCTCGCATCGCCAGCTGACCGATGACGAGCTGGCTGACGCAGGGATCACGGCGGGCCTGTTGCGCGTCTCGGTGGGATTGGAAGACCTCGAGGATCTGCAGGCGGACTTCTCGGCTGCCCTTCAGGCGGCATGCCGGGTCGCGCCCGCGCCCGCCGTCGTCTGACGCGCCCGGTCATGGCCACGCCGACGGCGATCACGGTCGCTTCGACCCGTCGGGCGACGCCGAATCCGATCGCCCGGGTCGGGCAGGGCCTGTGGCGGCTGCTGACGTCGGTCAACTTCGCGGTCGCCCAGATCATCTTCGTCGTCCTGCTGGCGATCGTCGGGATGACGATCAAGCAACTCCCGGACTTCGCCTTCCGGTCCGCCTCCGACTACGCCCTGGCCATGGACCAGCTGCACGCCCGGTACGACCCGTTGATGGGGGTTGCCGGTGTCGACATCCTGGAGCGACTCAGCGTCTTCCAGATGTTCCGCTCCGTCTGGTTCAGCGCCGCGCTGGTCGTGCTCCTCGTCTCCATCGTCGTGTGCACGCTGGACCGAACGCCGCGCCTGTGGCGCGGCGTCTCAAAGATCCGCGTCGCCCAGCCGGAGCCGTATTTCGACCCGATCCTGCCCGATCGGGCGGCCATGACCGGCGTCGCCGAGGCGGACCTGCGGACGGTCCTGCGCCGGCGCGGCTTCCGCGTCCGTGAGGCGACCGACGACGCCGGCCGGCGATTCATGTACGGCGATCGCAACCAGTACACCAAGATGGCGACGCTGCTCACACACCTGGGCCTGATCCTGTTCCTCGCGGCAGCGGCGGTGACGTCCCGGCTGGGCGACGAACAGGGCCTGGTCGTGCCGGAAGGGGAGTCGCTGACCGTCCAGCCGATCGGGACGCCCGGGCTGCTGCTGGTCAAGAACCTCGCGTTCGCGGCACCCGGTCTCGAGACCGGCCAGGCCAGTGATTTCACTACGGACCTGGCGGTCTACCAGGACGGGCAGGAGATCGCCCGCAAGACCATCCGGGTCAACGATCCGCTGTCCATCGGTGGCTACACGTTCCACCAGAACGGGTTTGGACCGGCGCCCCACCTCGTCGTGAAGGATGCGCAGGGCCGACCCCTGTGGGATGCGGCCGTGCCGATGACCGACGCGGTCCAGGACATGCCGTACGGGATCCTGTCCGTGCCGGGCCGCGACATCGGCCTGCAATTGCTGCTCACCAAGCAGGACGGCATCGGGATCGTACTCATCCAGCCGTACCGGGCGATCGGTACGGATGCGGCCGGGCAGCCCATCGTGGAGAACCTCTTTCCGATGGCGCTGGCGATCGGAGAGACAGGCACTTCCCAGGATGCCGGCCTGTCCGTGCAGCTGACCAAGGTCAGCGAGTACACCCTCCTGATCGCCAAGCGCGACCCGGGTCAGGGCCTCGTCTGGCTGGCGTTCGCATCGTTGATCGCGGGGATCGTCATCACGTTCTACTTCCCGAGACGACGGGTCTGGACGCGGCTGGACCCGACCGGCAAGCTCGGCATCGTCTGGCGATCCGACCGATATGTGGACGTCGAGCGGGAATTCGGGCGGCTCCTGGACGACCTTGTCGCGGTCCGCAGACCGGACGCGACCGGCTCGCCGCCGAGCACCTGAACCCGAAGGGTTGCGGTGCCGATACTGAACTGCAACCCGACCTGCTGGTACCGTACCCGGGACGCTGGAACCCGGCATCGGACAGGAGACCCATGACTGCACGTCAAGCCGCGATCGCCGCGATCGCCACACACAAGGTCGCCTCTACCCAGGGCTATCTTGAGCAGGCCGGCCAGGCGATCTACGGGCAGTACGTGTTCCACGAAGACGCGCAGCGGGATTACCTCGCGAAGCCGATCTTCAAGAAGCTGCGGCGTACGATCGAAGGTCACGAGGCGTTCGATCCGGCCATCGTGGACGCGGTCGCGCACGGCGTGAAGGAATGGGCGATGGCGCGTGGCGCCACGCACTACACCCACTGGTTCGTGCCCATGACCGGCTCCACGGCCGAGAAGCACGACTCGTTCCTGAACCCCACCGGCGAGGGGCGAACGATCGCCGAGTTCTCCGGCAGGAACCTGGTGCAGGGCGAGCCGGACGCCAGCTCGTTCCCGTCCGGCGGCATCCGCGCCACGTTCGAGGCTCGCGGCTACACCGCCTGGGACGTCACCAGCCCGATCTTCCTGCAGGTCGAGCCCAACGGCGTGACGATGACGATCCCAACCGCGTTCGTGTCGTACACCGGGGAGGCGCTCGACCACAAGATCCCGCTCCTGCGCTCACAAGCGGCGCTCGGCGTCCAGGCGCTGCGGGTCCTGCGCTGGTTCGACAATGCCACGGCCTCGCGGGTCTTCACCAACATCGGTCCCGAGCAGGAGTACTTCCTGGTCGACCGGCGTCTGGCCGATCTGCGCCCGGACCTCGTCCTCACCGGCCGCACGCTCTTCGGGGCCGCCTCGCCGAAGGGCCAGGAACTCGACGATCAGTACTTCGGCTCCATCAGGGAGCGGATCCTCGCGTTCATGATGGATCTGGACCGCGAGCTGTGGCGCCTGGGCATCCCGGCGAAGACCCGCCACAACGAGGTCGCCCCCGGGCAGTTCGAGATGGCGCCGGTCTACGAGCCGACGTCGGTCGGATCGGACCACAACATGGTGGTCATGGCCCTGATGCGGCGCCTGGCGCTGCAACACGGCCTGATGTTCCTCAGCCACGAGAAGCCGTTCGCCGGCATCAACGGATCCGGCAAGCACAACAACTGGTCCATGGCCACGGACGAAGGCGAAAACCTGCTCGATCCGGGCAACGACCCGCACGCCAACGCCCAATTCCTGGCGTTCCTCGTAGCGGTCATCCGCGCGGTCAATGTCCATGCGGACCTGCTCCGCGCGAGCATCGCGGACGCCGGTCAGGATCATCGCCTGGGTGCCAACGAGGCCCCGCCGGCGATCATGTCGATCTTCCTAGGCTCGCAGCTGGAGGACGTCGTCGAGCAGCTTGGACGCGGCGCGACCTCTGGGTCCAAGAAGGGCGGCTCCGCGAACCTTGGTGTGATCTCCCTGCCGGTCCTGCCGAAGGACGCCACGGACCGCAACCGGACCTCGCCGTTCGCCTTCACGGGCAACAAGTTCGAGTTCCGGGCGGTGGGCTCATCCGCACCCATCTACTGGCCGCAGACCGTCCTGAATACGGCCGTCGCCGACTCGCTCGCCCAGCTCGCTGACGAGCTGGAGACGCTGGACCATGGCGACTTTGCCGGCCTCACCCGGATCCTCTCGGGCATCGTCGGAGCCCATAGGCAGGTGCTCTTCGAAGGCAACGGCTACTCCGAGGAATGGCATGCCGAAGCGGCACGCCGCGGACTGCCGAACAACCGGACCACCGTGGACGCCCTGCCGTCGCTGACCACCGACAAGGCCAAGGCCCTGTTCTCGAAGTACGAGGTCCTCTCCGAGCGCGAGCTGGCGTCCCGCGTGGAGATCAACTGGGAGCGCTACGTCAAGGTCGGCAACATCGAGGCGAACTGTGCGATCGATATCGCCAACACGATGATCCTGCCGGCGACCGTCCAATACCTCGGGCAGCTCGGCGCCGCCGGGACATCCAAGGGCGTAGCCTCCGTCGCGAAGGCGGTGGCTTCCCTCGCGGATGAACTGGTCGATGCCATCCACGCCCTCGAGCACGCGCAGCACGCCGCACACCAGGCGGACAGTGTGCAGGCGGAGGCTCGCGCCTTCTGTGACGAGGTCATCCCTGCGCAGAACGCCCTGCGCGACGTGGCCGATCGGCTCGAGGCAGTCGTCGCCGACGACCTCTGGCCGCTCCCGAAGTACCGCGAGCTGCTGTTCGCCTACTAGGATCCGGGCAGCGCGGCTTCTCAAGGCGTTGGGCTACGTGCGGCGCGCCAGCCCCACATAGGTGGAGGCGACCAGGTCGTCGATCAAGGCCGGGACCGGGACCACGCACGACGTGGCCGGCACGGATCCGCTGGCGACGGCCTCCAGGCAACGCGCCTGGAGCGTGAACCCAAGGTCCATCGACTCGATGGAGTTGCCCAGCGGCCGCGGCCCGGCGAGGTTGACCATGTGGCCATGGGTCAGGACGTGGATGGCTCGGCCATCGGTCAGGCGCAACGTCGTGATGCCATCCACGACCTCGTCGACCTCCGCGACTGCCGGGTCCGAACGCAGGCCGGGCACGTCGATCTCCCACGGGAGATGCCCGGAGTTCATCATGATCACGCCGTCCTTGAGGAGCGGCAGGTCTGCGGCGGTCACGATGTTCGGGGCGCCGGTGACGGTCACGATCACGTCCGCGGTGCGTACCGCCTCGGGCCGGTCCGGCACCTCGATGCCGTCCAGCACGGCGCGCAGCTGCAGGACCGGTTGCGGCTCCACGACCGACACCACGGAAAAGAAGTTCCGGAAGTACAAGGCCACACCACGGCCCACCGAGCCATAGCCGAAGACCGTCACGCGGCGGCCGTTGGTGATCCGGTTGGTGATCCGCATGAACGCCTCGACGGTGCCCGGCCCGACCGCATGGGTGTTCTCGGCGAACTGCTTGATCGGGCTGTCGTTGATGACGATGAGGGGCTTGGCGATCCGGTCCCGCAGCGGCAGCAGCCGGTCTCGCCCCGAGGTGGTCTCCTCGGTCCCGCCGACCAGCGAGGGGTACGGATCCTCCAGGTAGCGCGAGAACAGGTCGCCGCCGTTGTCCAGGATGAGATCGGGCCTGGTCGCCAGGACGCTGCGCAGGTCGCGGTCGTGCTCGACGGGATCAGCCGTGGGTCCGCCGAAGACCGTGATCCCATGGTCCCGCAGGTATTCGACGGTCTCAGCCTGGGTCGTGTTGAGATTGCCCGTCGAGACGACGTCAGCGCCGCCACGCTGGAGGGTCAGCAGGAGAGCCGCCGTCTTGGGCTCGAGGTGGATCCCGGTCCCGATGCGCAAGCCCTTGAACGGTTGCGTCCGATCGAACTCTGCGGCCGTGTGCGAGAGCAAGCGGCAGCTGTCGCTGACCCAGTCGAATCTGGACACTCGGCTCCTCCAGGCGGGCAGTCGCGGGTGATCGCGGCCGAGCCGGCCGGCCCGGAAGCATCGCACACCCGCCTGCGGTCGGTGATTACACTGCGGCCATGAACATCGACGGCACCACAGTCTTCATCGGCACCGGGTTCGTCCTGGCGATCCTTCCGTTCCAGAACCAGGGCTCCGGGCACAAGAAGAGCCAGCTCCAGTAGTCGCTGTCCGGGCCTGACGCGCCCGGCCCGCGGCACGACCTCGCCCAGTGACGCCGACGAAGATCCACCCGACCCGCTCGCTTGCGCTGCTGTCCGTGGCGCACGCGATCAACCACGCACAGGCGGTCATCCTGCCGCTGATCTTTGTCAAGATCATCGTGGAGTACGGGGTCGGTGTGGAGACCATCGCCTTCCTCGCCGCCACCTCGGCGGTCTGCGCCGGCTTGATCCAGCTCAGCTACGCCGGCCTCACTCGAATCGTCGCGCGGCGACACCTGCTGGGCATCGGCGGGATCCTGTTCGGTGGCGGCTTCGCGCTACAGGCGTTCGCCACCAGTTTCGCGACCTTCGCGATCCCGAACATCGTGTCGCGCATCGGCGGGTCGCCGCAGCATCCGGTCGGCAACGGCCTCCTGTCCGAGCAATACCCGCCTGAACGACGCGGGTTCGCGATCAGCGCCCACATCGCCGGCGGCAACGTCGGCACGGTCGTCGTGGCGGTCATCGGGGCGCCGCTCATCGCCGCGGTCGGCTGGCGTGGCGCGTCGATCGCCTTCGGCCTCCCGGCTATCGCGATGGCGATTCTCATCCTGCTGTTCATCCGTGAGCGCGGCACGGACCGCGCCGCGGCGAAGGCCAGCGGCACCGTCCGCGCGGCCTTCGGGCGGATCGCCCGGGACAGCGACCTACGCTGGCTGTACCTCACATCGATCCTGGGCGGGGCCGGCCGAGGGTTGGGCGTCGTCAACCTGTTCGCGCTGATCTACCTGACCCGTGTCCTGCGCATCGACGAGGCGACATCCGCTCTCATGTACGGCGTCCTCATCGTGTTCTCCGTCCCGGTACCGCTTGCGGCCGGCTGGCTATCGGATCGCATCGGGCGCAAGCCGTTGATCATCGGGGTGTACCTGGGCGGTGCCGTCGGTTTCCTGATCTTCCTCCTGGCGGGCACGAGCATGCTGTGGCTGTGGGTTGGGATCATCGTGATGGGGCTGTTCTCGTTCGCGGAAAGCCCGCAGCTGCAGGCGCTTCTCGCGGATATCGCGCCACCTTCCATCCGGGATGCCTCATACGCCGTCTATTTCACCCTCGCCTTCGGCATCGGGTCGCTGTGGGTGGCGCTGTACGGCGTGATCATCGAGGCGGTCGGGGAGGCGGCCGGCGTGCCGATCGTGTTCGGCCTCATGGCCCTGCTGTTCATCTTCGCGGCCCTCGCGACCATCCCGATCCATGCCGACCGACGAGCCCGAGAAAACGCTGCGTTCGAAGCGACCCTGGGCGGCGATCAGGCCGGCTGAGCCACCGTCAGCGCGGGATGCCCGGTCCCGGAAGCGGAGCGGGCATACTGCTGCGGAGGCCGGCCACACCTGGCGGGCGCGCACGAGGGTCGAATGGACGCCCGGATCCTGCTCGTCGAGGACGACCCGTCCATCCGCGAGGTGACCGCTATCGGCCTGGCCCAGGCCGGGTTCACGGTCGAGTCGGCGGCGGACGGTCAGGCGGGACTCGATGGGTTCCGCGAGGGTTCCTTCGACCTCGTGCTGCTGGACGTCATGCTCCCCCGCATGGACGGGTTGGAGGTCTGTCGGGCGATCCGCCGGACGTCCACCGTGCCCATCGTGATGCTGACCGCGCGAACCGACACGCTCGATGTGGTCGTGGGCCTGGAGGCAGGGGCGGATGACTACGTCAAGAAGCCGTTCGAGGTCCCGGAGTTGGTCGCCCGCGTCCGCGCGGCCCTGCGTCGAGCGAACCAGCCGGTCGACGAGGATGGCGGGGCGTTATCGCTGGGCCCGCTCGCCATCGACGTGCCCGGCCGGACGGTGCGGCGGGACGGTCTCGACGTCCCGCTCACGCGGACCGAATTCGACCTCCTTGTCGAGTTGGTCGGCCACGTCGGGCAAGTCCTGACACGAGACGTCCTGCTGGATCGGATCTGGGGCTACGACTATCTTGGCGACTCGCGCCTGGTGGACGTCGCGATCCAGCGCCTGCGTGCCAAGGTGGAGGAGGACCCGGCGGTACCGGCGCTCATCGTCACGGTCCGCGGCGCCGGCTACAAGGCGGTCCGCTGACCCGGATGGTGATCATGCACGGTCTGCGCGCGCGCCTGACCGTCACGCTGGTCGCGCTTGTCGCGCTGACCACGGTCCTGCTGGGGGTGGGGTCGTACCTGTTCGTCGACCGGGTCCTGCACCAACAACTGCTGGAGACCGCGGCGGCCCAGGCGAGGTTCGACCTGACGGTCACGGTGCCGGACGCCGGTCTGCCCGCGTCCCCGACGCCGGACGACGTCGCGAACAGCCTGCTCCTGCAGACCATCCAGAGGCGCGGCGCCGCGGCGGTCATCGACCTCGGGGACGCCGGCGCAGCCATCTCGAACAGCGAATTCGGCGAGGCGAAGGCGGTCCTCGACGGGCTGCCGGCAGAGCTCAAGGCATCGGTCGCCGCTGGACAACTCGCGTACGCGTGGACGGACGTGGCCGGCCGGGCCAGCCTGATCGTGGGCGGGCGCGCAGGGACGTCCGGGCCGGATGTCTACTTCATCCATGACGCCACGGCCCTGGAGGCGACGTTGCAGCAACTCCGCCTCGCCCTTGCGGTCGGCGCGTTACTGCTGATCCTCCTGGCCCTCGTAGTGGCCGGCCGGATCGCGCGCAGCGTGCTGGCGCCCGTGGAGGCGGCCGGGCGAGCGGCCGAACGTCTCGAAGGCGGCGACCTGACGGCTCGCGTGCCCGTGACCTCCGACGACGAGTTCGGCGTCTGGGCTCGGCGGTTCAACCGGATGGCGGCGTCCCTGGCCGAGACGATCGATCGGCTTGAGACCGCCGAAGCCCAGAACCGGCGGTTCGTGGCGGACGTCGCGCACGAACTGCGGACGCCCGTCGCAGCCTTGGTCGCGGAGGCGTCCATCCTGCGCGACCACGTGGGCGACCTGCCGGATGCCGGCCGGCGCGCGGGGGAGCTGCTGGTTGCGGATGTCGGGCGGCTGCGCGTCCTCGTCGACGACCTGATGGAGGTCTCGCGGTTCGATGCGGGGGCGGAGCGGATCACGCTCGAGCCGGTGGATATCGGCGGGTTCGTCGCGACGGTGGTAGCGGCGCGATCTCCCGACGCCCGTCTGTCCCTGCCGGACCCGGCCCTCGTCATCGAGACGGACCCGCGGCGCCTTGACCGGATCCTGGGCAACCTGCTGGACAACGCCGCCGAGCACGCCGCAGGGACGCCGGTGGACGTCGTCGTCGCGGTCGACCCGGGGGCGGGCTCGCTGACCGTGTCGGTCGCGGATCGCGGGCCGGGTGTGGCGCCGGATCGGCTCACGCACATCTTCGAGCGCTTCTACAAGGCGGAGCTGTCTCGGTCGGCCGGGAGCAGCGGACTGGGTCTGGCGATCGCGGCCTCACACGCGGAGCTCCTTGGCGGAT
The DNA here is from genome assembly GCA_046593725.1 of Candidatus Limnocylindrales bacterium. Taxonomy (GTDB): domain Bacteria; phylum Chloroflexota; class Limnocylindria; order Limnocylindrales; family CSP1-4; genus SPCO01. The sequence continues at coordinate 4,631 of JBKJQY010000146.1, read as the reverse complement.
CGCTCACGGCACGGAATCGCGAGGGCGGGGGATTGCAGCTGGACCTGCGCCTGCCTGTGACGGGATCGTTACGTCACGGCGATGTGGCTGCGACGACCAAGGGCGAGGGTGGGGCGGACAACTCTCGCCCAATGGAGCCCACATCATGAATGCCACCAAGCGCCTTCCCCTCCTCGCCATGCTCGGGGTCATGGTCGTCGCCGCCGCATGCGGCGGTTCGAATGGAACGCTCGGGAGCGTGCCTCCGGTCGTTCCGACGCCATCGGCCTCGGCCGCGTCGCTCGAGCCGGACCTGACGCCGGCTCCGAGCACGATGCCGACCGTCGGACCCTCCGCCGAACCCAGCACAAGCCCCAGCCCCTCCGCCGCGCCGACGGAGACGATGATCGTTCGGACCTACTTCATCCTGGCCGGCAAGCCCGGCGTCGAGGGTCTGGTCCCGACGCTCCAGGACGTCCCGAAGTCTGTCGCGGTGGCAACGGCGGCGATGCGTGCCCTCCTGGCCGGAGTCCCGCTCGACGACGGGATGACCTCGATCAGTACGGCGATCCCGCCGACCACGAAGCTTCTGGGCCTCGCGATGAGGAACGGGGTCGCAACGGTCGATCTCTCCACCGAGTTCGACTCGGGCGGCGGTTCTGCATCGATGCGGTACCGGCTCGCACAGGTCGTTTACACGCTGACCCAGTTTCCGACCGTCAAGTCCGTGATCTTCCAGGTCGAAGGCCAGACCGTGACCGTCTTCGGCAGTGAAGGGATCGTCCTGGACGGCCCGGTCGGTCGCGCCGACTTCACCGATCAGCTCCCCTCGATGTTCGTCGATCGCCCGGCCTACGGTGCCGCGCTGGGGAATCCCGGTCGCGTGGCCGGCAACGCGAACGTGTTCGAAGCCACGTTCCGGATCGCGCTGCTGGATGCGGTGGGCAAGACCCTGCTCGACCAGCAGGTCATGGCGACCTGCGGCACTGGCTGTCGCGGCACCTTCGACACGACGCTGAGCTACACGGTCGCGAAGGCCCAGTGGGGCACGCTCCGTGTGTACGATCCGTCCGAGAAGGACGGGACGCCGCAGGATATTCGCGACTATCCGGTCTGGCTTACGCCGGCTCCCTGAGGCCGCGACCCTCACCGCGCGGCGCTTGCGGTATCATCCGCAGGCTCTGTGAAACGAGCACCTCGGTCGGGGCGTGGCGCAGCTTGGTAGCGCGCATCGTTCGGGACGATGAGGTCGGAGGTTCAAATCCTCTCGCCCCGACCAGTCCCACCCCTCGTTGCGTCGTCAACCGTCGTTCGCGCACGGCTACGAGCCCGAGCAGCCAGGCATTCTCGTTCGGGACGGGATGCACAGCGACGATGTCGGGACCATGGACATCGACCCGGCCCAGGATCTCACGGAGTGCCTCCTCGCGCAGTTGATCCGGCACGGCCGGGTTCCTCCACAGGGTGCCGAAATCCAGCAGAAGTGTCCGAGCGCGGCGCAGCCGCAGTTCATCCGGTGGCAACGGTTCGGCCGCGGTCGGGCGCTCGAGTCGCCGCCACTCCCGGCTGAACGCCTCGATCGCGATCGTCCCGGTCGCAAGTCGACCCTGGAGCTGCACTCGAGCCTCCGCCAGGATGGCCGGATCGGGGAGTGCGGGTGACGAGGTCGTACCGCGCATCGCTCGCAGCACCTGCGCAACGTCGGCGTCCGACAGCCGGACTCGGTCGAACAGGTCGGCGATCTGCGCGTCGAAGCGCTCGGCCCGATAGGTGGCCGATGGTCCGCACGCCGGACGACGGGCATGGCGGATGCGCCGTCGGTCGTTGTTGGCGTCGCCGTGGTACGCGCTCCCACAGTCGATGCAGCGCATGAGTCGGGCCAATGGGTAGGGCCGACGTCGGGCGATCCCGCCCGGATGACGGGTCCGACGCTCCGCCCGGATCGCCTGGACCCGCTCGAACAGCGCCGGGTCCACCGGGGCCTCGTATCGGGCTACCCGCTCCTCCTCGTCAGGGTGACCCTTGTGACGGATCACCCGACCGGCATACAGCGGGTTGGTCAGGATCTCGGCCAGACCCGGCTCCGTCAGCCCCAGCTCATCGGCGAGCACCGTATCGCTCCAGCTCCCCGTGGCATACAACTCAAACGCCCGGCGGACCCGGTCAAGGTCCGGTCCGTCGGCCGGGCTCAGGAGGCGGCGCTCGCCGATGCGGGCGAAGCCGAGTGGGGGATGCCCACCCGGATCGTCGAACAGGCGCCATTTCTGCTCATAGCCACGGGCCACGTTGCGCGACAGCCGTCGGATGTAGGCGGCATCCGAGACCGTCTTGAGCCCTTCGAGCTCGTACGTGTCGACGTTGCCCGCGATGAGCCCATCGGCGCAGAACACGAGCACGACCTCGGCCCGGGCGAGTCGGTCCCGGTAGACCCACGCATCGGCCACGTTGCGGGCGAAGCGGCTCGTGTCATAGACGAGCAGGACCTCGAATGCCCCGGCCTCGGCATCGGCGAGCATTCGGGCGAAGTCCGTCCGTCGGAGGGTGTCCTTGCCGGACACGAGGTCGACGTACTCGCGGGCGGTCGGGACCAGACCGTGGCGCTCCGCGAAGTTGCGCTGTTCAGCTCGCTGCAGATCCGGGCCATAGCGATCGGCCTGGCCTCGGGTCGACTCGCGCAGATAGCCGGCCCAGGTCCGGCCCGCCAGGTCCTCGGGCCGCAGATCGATCGCGCGCGCCAGGCTCATCGTGGCTGCCCCTTGGGTCGTCGAGCCGGACGTGCTGGGCGATCATGCGCCTTCTGGCGGGTCGGCCGTTTCGGTCCGCGCCTGGCGGGCGGTGTCACGTCGGCGTCAAGCACGGCGGCCACCATCGCAGCGAGGATCTCGGCCAGTCGCGGCGTCATGGCTCCGATATGCCAGAAGCGGCTGGTGCGCGTCGAGTAGTACGCGAATCCGTGGGCGTGTCGTGCAGTGGAGCACGGTGTCGTCCTTTCGGTGGTGCGTACCGCGCGGCGAGTATACCGCCCTGCTCGGCCATGACCGCCAGCCGGCACTGGTCAGCCGCTGTGATCAGCTCTCGACGGGCCGTTTCGAGCGTGGTTAGCCGGACCGAACGATCCGGTGGAACGGCTTCGATGGAGGGTCGACGGCGCATGACCCGACGCTATGTGGTCGAGTTCCTTGGGGGCAAGGCCTGCTGTGTACGAGAGTGTGTACGCCTGAATCAGCTTGGCCGTGAGCAGGGCTCGGGGGTCGGGTTCGGGGTCGGCGACCTTCGCATCGGTTGAGGACCACAGGACGGGCGCGGTCAGGCCGAGGGAAGATGACCGGGACCGTGGCGAAACGTCGCGCCTGCGGAGTCGAAGTGGTAGGTCATCTGTGTCCCGCACGTCTGCTGGCCGATCCGTGCGTGGAATCCCTACATCGGATCGTCATCCGAATGCACTATCCAACGCAGGTCCGAATGCATAGGCGATGACCCCCCGGGGGGCGTGTTCGTTCCTCGATCGACCGATCGCCAGCCTCCATCACGCTCTACGGCGATGTGTGCTTGACCGTTCGTCGGATCGGTCGCCGGATAGGTCGTCGGATCGGTCGTTCCGACGACGATCCAACGCACGGTTTTCACGCTCGGATCGGATGATTCGCGATAGGGACATCAATGACCCACCGCTTCCGTCCCGCCAGCCAGACTCGCCGGCGCTATCCCGGTCATCTACGAGTCCGCGGTCGCACGGTGTTGCAGATCATCGTCCGCACCGAGAACGCGACCGCTGCCTCACTCGCCGTCCTCGCCAGATGACGACATCGCGAGATGGCACAATCCAGCGAGCCTCGCGCAGGCAGAAGGCGTCTCAAGAGCCGGATCCCCGAGCCCATCCACTGGTCAACGAGGCTGGCCCCCCCGCCATTGCCGATCGTCCGCCTGTGGCGACGATAGGACCTCGCTTCACGCAACGACCCAACCAGCAGTCGCCACAGGGGCACTGAATGGGGCGCCAGATGGGGCGCCAGGTGGGGCGCCAGATGGGGCGCCAGATGGGGCGCCAAGACGCCCCCTTGGGCGCCCCCTGAACCGTACTGGGTTCCGTGGAGACTCATGTGATTGGGTTTCAGGCGGCCGCGCTGGACGCCAGGCTCGCATGGTAGGCCTGCTCGAACTCGGCCGGCGGGACATCGCCGCAGGCTGAGTGCAGCCGGACGTCGTTCCAGAAGTGGACCCTGCGAGCGGTTGCGAGTTCGACCTCATCGACCGAGCGCCAGGAGCGATGGCGGTTGATGAGCTCGGCCTTGTACAGCCCGTTGACCGTCTCGGCCAGGGCGTTGTCATACGAATCGCCCTTGGACCCGACCGAGCTCACGGCCTCGGCCTCGGCGATCCGCTCGGTGTAGCGGATGGACAGGTACTGGACCCCGCGATCGCTGTGGTGGACGAGCCCGCTGAGGTCGGCGTCCCGTCGGCTCCAGATGGCCATCTCGAGCGCGTCGAGGGCGAGTTCCGAGCGGAGGGACGAGGAGACGCGCCAGCCGACGATCCGTCGGCTGAAGACGTCGATGATGACCGCGACATAGGCGAAGCCCTGCCAGGTCGCGACGTAGGTCAGGTCGGCGACGTGAGAGCCGGTTCGGCGCGGCGGCACGGAAGTCAGGGCC
>JBKJQY010000004.1:0-16443 GCA_046593725.1 Candidatus Limnocylindrales bacterium | reverse complement strand
TGGCGATCGGTCGCGTTCAGCGTTTCGAGCGCGCGGTGCAACTGGCGGCCGTCCTCGGCGTCTACGACCTGCCGCTCGGGCGACTTCGGCTCGTCCGGGCGGGCCAACTCGGATTCGTGACGGGCCACGACAGACAGGTGCCGTCCCCGACTCATCGCAAGGTTGTGGCCGACCTTTTGCAACCAGGCGCCTGGCTCGTCCGGGATGCGACCGGCTCGAACCTCCGTGACCATCCGCAGGAATGCCTCCTGAGCGAGGTCCTCGGCGATGGACGGATCGCGGGTCGTGACGGTCAACCGTCGCTGGAGGGCTCCAAGGTGGGCAAGATATGCCGCTTCCACGAACTGGTCGGTCTGCTGGGTGTCCATGGTCGTCTCCATCGGTGGGCCGGCATGGTGGCCGGGTCGATGACGACGCTGGGTCTAAGGCAGACACGAGCGGATCGGGCATGAGCCCTAGGACGAGCCTCGCGCTACCTCGTTTCTGGGTCGAGGCAACCCTTCGCGCGGCACTGGGGAGTCCGTCCGCCCACAACGCCAGCCGTGGCCAAGCGCTACCCGGCGATCCGGTTTGCGTGGGAAGTGGGTCGTGACGAAGAACGACAGCCCCTCATAGACCCCAACAACCCCGCCTGGCAGGACTCTTCGCGAACCCTCTACGGGATCGGCCGCCACCACACGGCACCCGGCAGGCCCGTCGAGCCGTTCGGGTCCAAGCCGACGCTGGTGAGACCCACGGCGATCTCGACCGTCGACGACGCCGCAGCTGCGTAGGGGCCGAAACCCGTGAATGCGTCGTCTGATGCGACACAGCGCCAGCTCCGGCCATCGGTTGACGCCCAGATGCCGCCGAGGCAGCTCTGGTCGCCCGATGGGCCGGTAGCGAGGAACCCGCGGGGTGTCGTGGCAACCTCGAACACCTGCCCATAGAGGAACCGGTCGCCCGTCGCCTGGACCCACTTCCGCCCGTCGGCCGACCACCATGCCAGCACCGAGGGTGCGCCACCCGGGCCGACCCCGTGGGCCATCCCAACGATCGCGATGACCCCGGGACCGGCCGCCACGCCGGACATGTCGGCCGACGATGACGGGTCCGTGGCAGGTTGCGGGTGGAAGATCGGTGCATCGGGGACCCGCGCCCAGGCTGAGCCGTCATTTGAGGTCCAGACGGCACCGTGGCCGCCAGCAAACCCGACCGCGACGAGCCCGACGCTGCCCCGAACCACGGCGTTCATCCCGCCACCATCAAAGGACACCTGGTCCGGGACCCTTGTCCAGGTAAGCCCGTCGCCGGACGTCCACACGAGCGATCTGACTGGCGCGAGGCCGCAGTTGACGTTGCAGTAGGGGTCCTCCCGCCCAACGGCCAACCAGCCGGTCGTCGTGGCGACGACGTCCATGACATCGAAACCATCGGTGCCCGAGGGTGTGGCGGGCAAGGCGGTGGACCCGCCCGTCCAGTTCAGCCCGTCGGACGAGAACCAGCTGGTCGGACGGCTGCCGTGGCCGACGGCCACGACGCCGCGCGAACCGGCTGCCAGCCGGAAGGGCTGACCGGCGAGCGGAACCGGCTGCGTGTGCCAGGTGACGCCATCCGACGAGTCGAGGAACACGCCGCCGTTCCCGACGAGCGCGACACCCGTCGCGACGAAGCGCGTTCCGGTCCAGACCACGTTCTGAAACTGAGCTCCGCTGACCGCGTCCTGGCTGGGGGCTGGACGCCAGCCGTCAGCCGTCGGAGAAGCAGCGACGGGCGTCGCGGTGGCACTCGGACCTGACGAAACGCTTGAGGATGGGGTGGCGGTGACCGCAACCAAAAAGGTCGGTGCCGGAGCCGATGGCGGAGCCGATGCAACGGCGGTCGCAGCCGCAGCTGTCGATGGTGTCGTCGGCGTCGAGCAGCCCGCCAACAGGATGGCCGACGCCCCGATCAGTGACACAAGTCGCCGCATGGGTCGTCCTCCGCGCTGGTCAGTGGGTAGTGGAGTTGAGACGCCCTCATCACGACGGTGTTACACGGCTACCTGGTGACCAAAACCGAAGCAAGGTAGCTTGGATCTAGAAGTGGCACAGACAGTGGCACAGACAACGAACGACCCTCGGCAGGTTCCCCGCCGAGGGTCGTTTCACGTTCAGATCGGTGGTGAGCCCGGAAGGACTTGAACCTTCAACAAAGTGATTAAGAGTCACTTGCTCTGCCATTGAGCTACGGGCCCACGAGGCCGGGATGATACCGCAGGCATCGGAGAGCTGTCATCACCATCGGCTTCGGCGGACCGCAGACGCACCTGTCCGTCGAGGAGTGGGTGACGGCTACGAGGGCTGGTTGTCGATCTGGGCGCGCTGGAGGCGGCCGCTGAAGTCCACGTAGATGGACTTCCACTCGGTGTACGTGTCGAGCGCGACATGGCCGGCCTCCCGGTGGCCGTTGCCGGTCTCCTTCCAGCCGCCGAACGGCAGGTGCGTCTCGGCGCCGGTCGTGCCCGCGTTGACGTACATGAGGCCCGTCTCGAAGTCGCGCATCGCCCGGAAGGCGGTGTTCACGTCCTGCGTGAAGATCGCCGACGAGAGACCGTAGCGGGTCTGGTTGAGCGCAAGCATGGCCGAGCCGTAATCCTCGACCGGGATGACCGCCAGCACCGGGCCGAAGATCTCCTCCTGGCCGATCCGATCCATCGGGGCCACGCCGGCGAAGATCGTGGGCTGGTAGAAGTGGCCGTGGGCCAGGTCGCCGTCGGTGGCCCGGCCGCCGCCGACGATCAGCTCGCCTTCCGTGCGGCCGATATCCACGTAGCCGGCCACCTTGTCCGCGGCACCAGCGTTGATGAGGGGACCGACGTCCGTGGTCGGCTCGAGACCGGAACCCAGGCGCAGCACCTTCGACTTCGCTTCGAGTCGCTGCAGCAATGGCTCCACGACCGAGCGCTCCACGATGACGCGGGAGCAGGCCGTACAACGTTGACCGGTCGTCCCGAAGGCTGACCACAGGATCCCGTCTGCGGCCAGGTCCAGGTCCGCGTCCGCGAGGACGACGACGCCGTTCTTGCCACCGAGCTCCAGTGAGAGCCGCTTGAGCCGCTTGCCGGCTTGCTCCGCGAGGTGCCGGCCGGTGGCCGAGCTGCCCGTGAACGAGATGACCGGCACGTCAGGACTGTCGACGATCGCGTCGCCGATCTCGGCGCCGGCGCCCGTGACGAGGTTCACGACACCGGCTGGGAAACCCGCCTCGTGCATGAGTTCCACCAGGAGGGTCGCGCAGTGCGGCGTGTCGCTCGACGGCTTGAACACGACCGTATTGCCGGTGACCAGGGCCGGCATGATCTTCCAGCACGGGATGGCCATCGGGAAGTTCCAGGGCGTGATGATCCCGACGACGCCCAACGGCTGGCGGATGCTCATCGCCCACTTGTCCGGCAGCTCGGACGGCACGGTCTCGCCGGCCATGCGCCGACCTTCTCCGGCCATCAGGTAGGCGATGTCAATGCCTTCCTGGATGTCACCGCGAGCCTCGGCGATGACCTTGCCCATCTCGCGCGTCATCGCGCGGGCGAGCTCTTCCTTGTGCTGCGCCAGGAGCGCGCCGTACGCGTACAGGATCTCGCCGCGCTTGGGGGCCGGCGTGCGGCGCCACATCGGAAAGGCCGTCTCGGCCGCCTTGATCGCCTTCGCGACGTCCGCTTTGGTGCCCTGTTGGAAGCGGCCCACGACATCGCGCGTGTCGGCTGGGTTGCGGCTCTCGAATGTCACGCCGGAGGAGGAATCGCACCATTCCCCGGCGATGTAGTGGCGGAAGGTGGGCGTTTCGATCGCGGTCTGGGTCATGCAGGGATCCTTTCGAAGGCCATGGCGACCGAGCCGCCACCGCCCAGACAGAGGGTCGCGAGGCCGTAGCGGCCATCGCGACGAGCGAGTTCGTGGAGGAGCGTGGCGACGATGCGGGCGCCACTGGCCCCGATGGGATGGCCGAGCGCGATCGCGCCGCCGTTGACGTTCACCTTGTCCCAGTCGAAGCCAAGCTCACGGCCGTCCGCGAGCACCTGCGCGGCGAACGCCTCGTTGATCTCGATCAGGTCGAACGCCTCGATCGGCATGTCGATCCGCTCGAGCAGGCGGCGGACGCCCTGGACCGGGGCGAGGAACAGCCACTTCGGGGCGACCTCGGCCTGGGCATAGCCGACGATCCTGGCGAGCGGCTTGAGGCCGTACCGCTCCACGGCCCGTTCGCTCGCGACGACGGTTGCGGCGGCGCCGTCCGTGATGCCGGGGGCATTGCCTGCCGTGACCGTGCCGGCGGTCGCATCGCCTCGATCGTCGCCGTCGGGGAGCGCGAAGACAGGGCGGAGTCGAGCCAGGGCTTCGGCGGTGGAGTCGCGACGGGGGCCCTCGTCCTCGGCGATGACCGTTTCGCGGCCCTTGGCATCACGGATCGTCACGGGCGCCAGTTCTGCGGCGAAGCGGCCGGCGTCCATCGCCGAGATCGCCTTTTGGTGGCTCGCAAGGGCGAACGCGTCCTGGTCCTCACGACTGACGTGCTCGGCGATCGCCACGCGCTCGGCGTGCGTGCCCATGTGGCAGTCCTCGATGGCGCACCACAGGCCGTCGCTGACAGTCGAGTCCTTGATCTCGGCGTTGCCGAGGCGATAGCCGAACCGGGCGCCTGGCAGGAGGTATGGCGCGCCGTTCATGGACTCCATGCCGCCCGCGACCGCGAGCTCGGCGTCCCCGGCCCGGATCTCCGCGGCGGCCAGCATGATCGCCTTCAGGCCGGAGCCACAGACGCGGTTGATCGTCGTGGCGGAGGTCGTGTCCGGCAGGCCGGCGCGGAGGACCGCTTGCCTCGCCGGGGCCTGGCCGGCGCCGCCCTGCAGGACCTGGCCCATCAGCACGTCATCGAACGCGGTCGTCGCGGGATCCAAGCCGGCCTGCTCGACCGCGGCACGGATCGCGATCCCGCCCAATCCCACGGCCGGGACGGCTGCGAGCCCCCCACCGAACTTGCCGATCGGCGTTCGCGCGGCACTGACGAGATAGACGTGGCCGTTCGGGCCGGAAGGTTGCAGGGTCATGCCGCGAATCTACATCGCCCCGATCGGGCGGGTCGCGTCAGTCGACGCCCAGTGTCACGACCCGCCTGGTCGCCGCGTGCTCCGCATCGCGATACACGTCGGTCGTCAGGTATTTGAGCCCGCTGTCGACCAGGAGCGTCACGACCGTCGCCTCGGGACCCAGGCGCTCGGCCACCCGCATGGCGGCGATGACATTGGCCCCGGACGAGGTTCCGGCGAACAGAGCCTCCTCGCGGGTCAGTCGGCGAGCCATGGCGTCGGCGTCGCTGGTGGAGACGGTCATGATCTCGGTCGCGTCGCTCGCGTCCCACATCGGAGGGACGAATCCGATGCCGATGCCTTCGATCTCGTGGCCCCCGGTCCGACCCTCGCTGAGGATCGGCGACTCCGCAGGTTCGACAGCGACCGTCAATATGTCCGAGCGATGCCGCCGGAGTGCCCGAACGACGCCATGGAGGGAGTGGGCCGTGCCGACGGACTGGACGAAGGCGTCGACGGTCCCGCTCGTCTCCTGCCAGATCTCGTCGCCAAGCGGCTCATACCCCAGCGCGGCGTCCTGGTTGTTGAGCTGGTCCACCCACCACGCGCCCTTCTCGTCGCCGATACCGTGAGCGACTTCGATCATCGTCTTGATGAGCTGCTCCGTGATCTGCTTGCGGTCGCTCTGGACGAGCGTGATCCGGGCGCCAAGGGCGGCCTGGTGATCGCGCTTCTCCTGGCTGAATGCGTCCGAGGTGACGATGTCCAGCGGATAGCCCCGAGCGGCACACACGAGCGCGATGGACGTCCCCGTCGAGCCGCCTGTGTATTCGACGACGCTCCCCCCCGGCTTGAGCAGCCCGCGCCTCTCGGCTCCGTCGATCGCGGCGATGGCCATCCGGTCCTTCATCGATCCGGTCGGGTTGGCGCCCTCGACCTTCACGAAGATGCGGGCCATCCCCGGTGTTCTGATCCGCCGCAGCTCGACCAGTGGCGTCCGGCCGATCGCACCCAGGATGCCGATGGAGACCACCGAGATCATCGGGGCGCTCGCGGGTACGCGTAGAACCCTTGCCCGGTCTTCTGGCCGAGATGCCCCGCCGCAACGAGGTCCGTGAGGCAGCGCGGCGGCCGGAAGTGCTCCTGGCCCAGGCCGTCGTCCAGCACGTGCATGACCCCCAGGCAGACGTCGAGGCCGATGAAGTCGGCCAGCTCGAGCGGGCCCATCGGGTGGTTCAAGCCGACGCGCGCGCCGGCATCGATGTCCTCCGCCGTTCCGACGCCCTGCTCGAACGCGCGCATCGCCTCCGCGAGGAACGGCATCAGGATGCGATTGACGATGAACCCGGGCTTGTCGGCCGACACGATGACTTGCTTCCCTAATCGAGTCGACAACTCGCGGATCGCCTCGACCGTCTCGTCCGAGGTGTCGCGGCCGCGGATGAGTTCGACGAGCGGCATGACCGGAACGGGGCTGAAGAAGTGCATGCCGATGAACTGGGCCCGCCGGGACGCCGTGACCGCCTCGGCCAGGCGATGGATCGCGATCGAGCTGGTGTTCGACGCGAAGATCGCCTCTGGTTTCGCCAAGCCGTCCAGGGTCCGCCACAGGCCCTGCTTGACCGCCAGGTCCTCGAAGACGGCCTCGACGACGAGGTCAGCGTCCGCCACCGCCCCTGGATCCGCGCTCGGAACGATCCGCGCGAGCGTCGCATCGCGATCGTCAGCGCTGAGCTTGCCCTTCACGACCGCCCGATCGAGGTTGCCCGCGATCCGCTCCTTGCCCGCCTCGGCCCGAGCCAGGTCCGGCTCAAAGAGCGTCACGTCCAGCCCGATCGCCGCATGCACCTGCGCGATCCCGTGGCCCATCAGCCCTGCCCCGGCCACGAACACCCGCTCGATCGTCATGGCCGTAGCGTACCAACCTGTCCGTAGCCCCACCTTGGATGGAACGCCACGGGTCCGATCGACGAAGGAAGGCTCGCAGGTTCGTCGGTTGGCCCCGTCACGAACCGATGAGCGCCCGAGCCCGCGATTCACGGCCCAGACCGCCCGGCCGTTCGTCGATCGGCTCACAGGTGTTCCAAGGGCCGCCCGTAGGATCCAGATACGCGGGCGATACGCACGCATCGACATCATTCGTGGATGCCGATCTACGAACGAGCTGCCGAGCGAGGTGCGCGACGCGGCCGTTTTCTGTTGAACCGTGCGGCGTCGGAACTCCTCACGGCGCGCATCGGTGCCGCCATGAGCCAGCGCGAACTCGGCCGCCTGCTGGGTGTCTCGCACTCAAGAGTCGGACGTGCTGAACGAGGCGAACCGGATCAACTGACCATCGAACTCGCAGCCCGGATGGCGGCTGTGCTCGGCCTGCAGTTGAGCGTTAGCCTCTACCCTGACGGCGACCCGGTCCGAGACGCCGGCCACCTCGCCCTGATGGACCGCTTTCGGGCTCGCCTTCCATCCGCGGTGACGGTCCGGACCGAGGTCCCGATCCCGATCGATGGGGACCGCCGGAGCGCCGATCTCGTCCTCAGCGGCACCGGGTTTCGGGTCCTCGTGGAGGCCGAGACTCGACTTGACGACGTCCAGGCGTTCGCGCGGCGCCTGTCCGCGAAGCAACGCGACCTCGGGATCTCTCGAGCGATCCTTCTGGTCGCTGACACGCGGCACAACCGAGAGGTGATCCGACGATACCCGGCGATCGGTGAGCGATTCCCGACCTCCATGCGGGCTTGCCTCGCGGCCCTCACGCGGGGCGATCAGCCAGCTGGGGATGCCCTGGTGATCCTGTGAGTCCGGCCTCGGTCGCGCGTGGATCCCAGGGGCTCCGATCGTCGAACCGGAAGGGGCTCAGGCGTCGGGTGGCTCGGACTCGGCGCCGATCGACGCTCGATACCGGCGGATGGACCACTTCGCCGGTCGATCGGAGCAAGCTGTACCCAGGGGCGTGGCCAGGCGCTACTCGAGCCCTCGAAGGGACCTCGACAGGCGATCCGCCGCAGCGTATGGGTCCAGGCGATGCTCGGCGACGTCCGCGAGCGCGGCCTCGGTCACAGCCACGTGTTCCGGATCGTGCAGGGTCGTGCGCAGCCGATCCGCAAGGATCGCCCAGATCTGGGTCTCGGCACGGGCCAGGCGGGCCGCCGTGGACCCCGGCCCCGCCCCGCGACCGGCCGCGCGGTGCCGATCCAATGCGACCAACAGTTCCGGCACGCCCTCCCCGGTCGAGGCGGTCGTGATGAGCACCTCCGGACGCTTGGGCTGCGGTTGTCCGGGGGTGCCGCCCTTGGGAGCCGAGCCCACCAGCATCGCCCGAAGCTGCGCCGCGGTCCGCTGGGCGCCGGGCTTGTCGCCCTTGTTCACGACGACCAGGTCCGCCACCTCCAGGAGCCCCGCCTTGATCGCCTGGACCTCGTCACCCATCTCGGGCGCCTCCAGCACCACGGTGGTGTCGGCGGCAGCAGCCACCTCCACCTCGCTCTGCCCCGTCCCGACGGTCTCGATCAGGACCAGATCGAACCCGGCCGCGTCCAGCAGCGACGCCGCCGCTGCCGACGTCGAGGCCAGGCCGCCGGCGTGCCCGCGTGACGCCATCGAGCGGATGAAGACGCCGTCGTCACCCGCGTAGGACTGCATCCGAACCCGGTCGCCCAGCAGTGCGCCGCCGGTGATCGGCGACGACGGATCCACGGCCACGACGGCCACGGACCGTCCCGCCCGACGGACCTCGCCGATCAGGGCCGCCACGAGTGTCGACTTGCCCGAGCCCGGCGGCCCGGTGATTCCCACGATGTGCGCGCGACCGGCCGAGGGGTACAGCCGCCGCATGGCGTGTTCCGCGACCGCGCTTCGGTTCTCCACGGCGGTCAGTAACCGCGCCAAGGCCCGGCGATCTCCCGCCACGGCCGCATCGGCGAACTCGGTCGCGAGGACGACCGGATCGGCGGCCCGACCGGCCTCCTTCACCCTAGTCGCGCGTTCGGGCGTTGGCCCGTAGGTACTCGGCGACCGATGCGATCGTCGTCCCGGGCCCGAACACCGCCGACACCCCAGCCGCCTTGAGCGCCGCGATGTCGTCGTCCGGGATGATCCCGCCGACCGTGACCAGGATGTCCCCGAGGCCGCGCTCGGCGAGCAGTTTCGTGACACGTGGCACGAGCGTCATGTGCGCTCCGGACAGGATGGACAGCCCGACGACGTCGACATCCTCCTGGAGCGCGGCGGTGGCGATCATCTCAGGCGTCTGACGAAGGCCTGTGTAGACCACCTCGAAACCCTCGTCCCGAAGGCCGCGCGCGAGGACCTTGGCCCCCCGGTCGTGCCCGTCCAGCCCGGGTTTGGCGATGAGGACCTTGAGCGGTCGTTCGGTCATGGACGGATTGTAGGGCCGCCCATCACGCCTCGGGAGAGCGTCGCTCCAGATGTGCGAAGAATTCCGCGCGGGTCCGGTCGCGCGTCCGGAACAGCCGTAGCACGGCCGAGGTCGTCATGATCGTGCCCGGCTTGCGGACGCCGCGCATCGCCGCGCACAGGTGGGTCGCCTCCATGACGACGCCGACCCCCTGCGGGGCCAGGCGGTCCTGCAGGAACTGGGCGATCTGCTGGGTGAGACGCTCCTGGACCTGGAGTCGGCGCGAGTACATCTCGACGATCCGCGGGATCTTGGATAGGCCCACCACCCGGCCGCGCGGGATATAGGCGACCGATGCGGTGCCGAAGAACGGCAACAGATGGTGCTCGCAGAGCGAATAGAACGGGATGTCGCGGACGACGACCATCTCGCTGTAGTCGACGTCGAAGACGGCACCGTTGATCAACCGCTCCGGGTCGACGTGGTAGCCGGCGGTCAATTCGGTGTACATGCGGTGGACCCGTTCCGGGGTGCCGGCGAGGCCCTGGCGATCCGGGTCCTCGCCGATCTCGAGGAGGATCTGGCGGACGGCGTCCTCGACGCGGCCGTTCGCGTCATGGTCGGCGCCCCGGCCCTCGATCGTGGACGACGCCCGACCAGGCTCCTCGCCGATCTCGGTCTCGATCTCGTCCACCATTCGGCGGACGTGTGGTGGCAGGTCATCCGTGCTTGGCAAGGCTCATCTCCGTGCGTTGGGGGCCGATGGTACGCCCGAACCCGCGATCTGCGCGGTCGCTAGACTCGGGGACATGGCTCACCCGCGCGTCGATCAGCTCCGGTTCGCCCGTTCCGAATTCCAGCGAGGTCTGGTCGGCGTATCCGCCGAGGATGCGATCCGCCGGCTGCAACCGATGAACTCGATATCGTGGATGGTCGGGCATCTCGCCTGGCACGAACGCCTGGTCTGGGCCATCCGCGGGCAGGGGCTCGCGATCGAGCCGGCCCTGGATGCAGTCGCCAACGGCGCGCCGGCCTCGACGCCGGATCTCGTCGCGATGTGGGCGGCGTGGGCGCGCGTGACGGCCATCGCGGATCCGTATCTGGACTCGTTGGGATCGTCTGACCTGCTGATCGCCCTGCCGCACGACGGTCGCGAACGTGCTCCCACAGCCGGCGACCAGCTGCAGCGGATCACGTATCACTACTGGTCGCACATCGGCGAAGCGTCGGCAGTTCGGCAGATCCTGGGTCATCCGGAGCTGCCCGAGTTCGTCGGCAACGTCGAACGGGAGGCGCCCTACAGGCGCGAGACGGAGTAGGGCAGATCTGGCACGGTGGCCAGGTGGGGGCGCCGGGTTTCCCCATACGCGCACAGGGACCGCGTTAGCGCCCAGCCAAGCCACCATTCGGTGCCTGGACCGTCATCACCACGCTCAAGACAGGCCCGATCGAGCCCCCAACACACCCCAACCCCGAGCTAGTGCCAGGTGGGGGCGCATATGGCAGAACCTTGGGGAGCAACGCGGCGAGCGAGGACTCTCCCAAACGCCACCCGGGGTGGCATTAGCGAGCAACTCAAGGCCCGATGCAGTTCGGAGCCGACGGTTCCACGCTCGGAAGGCCTCTCACCAAGCCTCGAACGGCCGCCGACCTCCCGCTAGCGCCATCGGGGGTGGCATCTGGGAGGTGCCACGGCCAGGCAGGGGGGTGCCACGGCCAGGGAAGTGCCACCGCCAGGGGGTGCCACGGCCAGGCAGGGGGGGTGCCACGGCCAGGCAGGGGGGTGCCACGACCAGGGACGTCCGACGTCTCTACCCGACGACCGAGCCTCCCGCGGCGAACCCCGCCGCTGGCAGCGGCTCGAACGGACGTCCTTCCGCCCCGCGCAGCCACGCCCGCGCGTTCTCGCCGAGGGACGGCCGGTGGTAGCCGCCCTCCTGCAGGATCACGAGGCGACGACCGGTCGCCGCGATCCGGCGGCCCACCTCGTGATAGACGTCCGTCGTGAGCGCAAAGTCGCCGATCGGGTCCAGCCCGTACGTATCGAAGCCGAGCGAGACGACGAGCACCGAGCCCGGCACGGCCAGGATCGCCTCCGCCGCCCGGTCCGTGGCCGCGAGGTAGTCCTGGTTGGTCGCCCCGGCACGAAGCGGGATGTTCAGGTTCTCCCCTGCCCCATCGCCCTCGCCGGTCTCGTCGGCGCGGCCAAGGAAGTACGGGTACTGCCGCCCCGGGTCCGCATGGATCGAGATGTAGCGCACGTCGCCCCGGCGCCAGAAGATCTGCTGGCTGCCATTGCCGTGGTGGTAGTCGACATCGACGATCGCGACCCGCTCGCCGGTGGCCCTGGTGATGGCGTGCGCGGCGATCGCGGCGTTGTTGAAGAAGCAGTAGCCGCCGTACATCGACCGCGCCGCGTGGTGACCAGGCGGTCGGCACAGTCCATAGGCGGCGGTCGCACCGCCAAGCACGAGGTCCACGGTCGTCAGCGCGACGTCCACGGCCGACCGCGCCGCCACGTATGTCCCGGCGACAAGCGGGGCCGCCGAATCGAGGCCCCAGAATCCGGCTCGACCGCCGACGTGCTCCGGCTCGCGCACGAACGCCGCGACGGCGTCCTGGCTCATCCCCTCGAACATCGACCGGTTGGGGTACGTGTCGGCTGACAGGAACGCCCGCGGCAGGCCCTGCCGTCGCACCTCGGACCAGGCGACTTCCAGGAACCGAAGCAACCCAGGGTCGTGAACGTCGGTGATCGGTCCGTCGCCGTGCTCCGTGGGGCCGGTCAAGCTGAAACCACCGTCAGCCTCCAGCGCGGTCCGGATCCGCTCGGCGCGCTCGGCGACCTCGTTGGCGGGCACGGCGACGCCCATGTACGTCTCGTGGGTGATGTCGTGGGCGAGATGGACCGGCGAGTAGACGACCTGCATGCGACCGTACGCCTCCGCTGGATCAGCCGGGTCCGGCGACCTCCAGGATGGCCGCCGTGACCGCCTCCGGACGGTAGCGCATCAGGTTGTGCCCGTCTCGACCGAACGACACGACCCGGATCGGCGCACGACCCGCCCCCTCGCGCGCGGCAGATGCCCGGGCCAACGCCTTCGCACGGGAGCCCGTCTCGTCGTCAGCGGCCAGGAGCGCCACGACCGGCGCCGCGACAGCCGCGAGGGCGACCTCCGGGTCGTACAGGAACATCGTGCGCACGCACGCCTCCAGCGCGTGTGGCCGCGTCGCCGGCACGACCTTGCCGGCATGGGTCTCAACAACGGTCGCCCGGGCGGCTCGATCCTGATCGGCGTCCCAGGTCGCCGGATCGAACGCCGTGCGATCCGCGAGGAACGCCTCCAGCGAGGCCATCACCTCCGGTGGCTCGTCGAGGCCGCGCAGGAATTCCTCGGCATCCATGCCGGTCGCCGTCTCGAGATCCTCCCAGCCGCCGTCCACCAGGACCAGCCCGGCGCATCGGTCCCCCAGCGCGGCAGCGGCCCAGGTGGCGACGATCGCCCCGAAGCCATGGCCGGCGAGGACGACTCGGTCGCCTGATCCCGGCCGCAGCAGACCGGAGCCCTCGGCGACGGCCACGACATCTTCGGCGAGCAGATCCGGTGTATACGCCTCGGTCGGGGCATCCGACAGCCCGTGGCCGCGCAGGTCCATCGCGACCGTATGTCGGCCGGCCGCGAGACGGCGAGCGACCGGCGCCCAGCTCCAGGCCGTGTTCGACAGGCCAGGGACCAATAGCATTCCGGCGCCCGGAGGACCTCCCCACTCCAGGAAGTGGATCCGGTCGCCCGGCTCCACGACCACCACGAAGCCCTCGGGATCGACTGGCTGGGTGCTCACGGCCCTAGGATACGGGCGACATGGCCAAACGCCGACGCGGCGCTCGCAGCGCTCGACCCTTCGCTGCCCGGCATCGCCGGTTCGATGAGCTCGTGGATCTGGCGCTCGCGTCCATCCCGATGCCCTTCTCGGCTGCCCTCGATGAGGTCGCCATCGTGATCGCGGACGACCCCTCGCCGGACCAGCGGCGCGAGAACGATCTGGGTCCGAACGACACGCTGTACGGCCTGTACGAGGGCGTCCCGAGGACCGCCTGGGCGGCGGATGAGATCGAGGTCCCGAACCGGATCACGCTCTTCCGGTTGCCGCTGGAGGAGGACTTCCCGGATCCGACCGACCTCGCCGACGAAGTCCGGATCACGGTGCTGCACGAACTCGCGCACCACCTGGGCATTGACGACGACCGTCTCCACGAGCTCGGCGTCGACTGACCGGGCAGCCTGGACCTTCAGCTCGGGAGGGCACTCAGCGCCCCGAGCAGCCCGCAGATCGAGATCGCGAACCCGGCCAGCATCGGCCGCGTGAACCGGCGAAACCGCCGGCGGCCAGGCTGCTGCGCGTCCGGGTCGCGATCCGCGCCGGGCCGGACGTGGTCGAGGCCCATCGTGGCGTGGGTCAGGCCCACGAACATCACGACCTGCGGTGCGATGCTGATCGCGGTCACGGTGAACAGGAGCGTTCCCAGCGCGAAGACCCCGGCCACGATCATCAGTGCGGTGAGAGCGATGCCGGCGACCCCGGGATCGGCGCTCAAGCCCAGCGCGTCCAGCACGCGGATGGCGATGTCCAACCCGGCGCTCACCCCGAACAGGATCAGGAGCTGCGCGATCGACTCGAACAGGGCGACGACGAACGCCGCCACCTTCCGAACGCCGAAGACGCGGAAGGATCGGCGCATCGATTCGACAGGGCCAACGTCGCCAAGGACGACACCGCTCAACAGGTAGGCGAATGGCGCGCCGACGAGTGCGCCGGCGAGGATCGTCAGGGCCGTGGCCAACTCGGTGGCTTGGGGGAGGGCGGTGCCCAGGTAGAGGGCCATCCCGCCCTGGGTCAGGCCGACCGGGATCGCAACGATGAGCGCGGCACCCATGACCCGCCAGAACGTCGATCGCGAGCGCGCGAGCGCCTCGCGGACCGTGACCGGGCGACGGATCAACTGGCCACCCAGGATCGCCGCAGCCATCGCCCGCCCCTCGATCGTGGCGACGATGAGGCCGAGACCGGCGATCAACCCGAGGAAATCAACCCAGGCGCCGTACGCGCCGTAGATCGCGTCGTTGATCTGCTCGACGCTCCGGTGGAGACTCAGGGCCTGGAACGCCCAGCTGGCCAGGACGTTCGCGCCCATCGTGCCCAGCACGATCGCCCCGACATAGAAGGAGGCGGGTCGCATCTCGTCCGTCGAGCGGGACAGGAGGTCGAAGCTGACGCCGATGAGTCGGCGCGTGGCCGGGACGGGATCGAGTGGCGGACCGAGGGCCGAAGGTGGGGGCCCGAGTGGTGGCGGAGTCGGCAGTGGCGGGAGACCAAGGGGCGGCGGGAGACCGAGGGGCGGGAGCAACGGCCCAGCGGCCGGCGCCGGTTCGAAGCCGTCTGTCACAGGTCCGAGCCCGGCAGCGATCCGGCCGCGGCGAGCAGCTCCCCCAGCCGGTCCACGGCGACGTTCCCTCCCGACAGCACGACCGCGACGCGTTCGCCTTCCCGGATCGGGATGCGACCAGCCAGGACGGCGGCAAGCGCAGCGGCACCGGCCGGCTCGATCACCTGTTTGAGTCGCTCGACCGCAAAACGCGATCCGGCCAGGATCGTGGCGTCGTCGATGAGGACGATGTCCTCGAGGTAGTGCTGGACCATCGCCAGCGTCCACGCGCCGGCAAACGGGGCACCGAGCCCGTCGGCGACGCTGCGCGGCTCGATCGTCACGACCTGGCCCGCGGCGACCGCCAGCGAGACCGCGTTCGACGTCTCGGGCTCGACGCCGTACACCCGCGCTGACGGGCGTGCCTCCCGGATGGCCGCCGCCACTCCGCTGATCAGCCCGCCGCCGCCGATGCCGACCACCACCACATCCACGTCCGGCAGGTCTTCCAGGATCTCGGCACCCACCGTCCCGTTCCCGGCGATCACCATCGGGTCGTCGAACGGCGGCACGTACGTCAGGCCCTCGGCATCACGGATCCGATACATCTCCGCAAAGGCCTCACCGATGTTCGCGCCGTGCAGCACGACCCGGGCCCCATACCCGTGGCACGCGGCCACCTTGGTCGCGACGGCAGCGGCCGGCATCACGACCGTGACCCCCACTCCCTGGGCCCGCCCCGCGAAGGCGTAGGCCTGCGCTGCGTTCCCGGCGGACAAGGTGATGGCGCCACGGGTCTGGGCCGGGCGAGACAGTGTCGCGATCCGGTTCGTCATGCCGCGCGCCTTGAAGGAGCCGGTCTTCTGGAGGTGCTCGGCCTTCAGGTAGAGCATCCCGTCGCCGATGTGCACCCCGGTCGCCGCCTCGATCCAGCGGGCCGCCGTGGATGAGGTCAGCAGCGGTGTGCGAGCGACCCGACCGGCCAGCCGCTCGCGGGCCGCGGGGAACTCGTCGAGCGGCACCAGATGGTCGGATGACTCGGGCATCGGCGTGAGTATGCCGGGCGGAGAGTAGCGATGCGACCCGTGGCTGGGCCGGTGTGGCTGGGCCGGTCAGCACAAGACGGCCCGCGTCTGCTGGTGGCGACTCCCGTAACGCGGGTGGTGACGCGGCGGGTGCCCGCTCACAGCCCGAGGATTCGCCGGACCCGCACCGCGACGGCATCGATCGCGGGCTCTGAGCCCGGACTCGCACCGCCTCAAGCCTCGTCCTGGCTGGATCGCGGGCTCTGAGCCCGGACTGGCGAAGCTCAAGGTCGATATGGACCAAAATGTCGGGCTCTGAGCAGGCGCGGGGAGCGTCACGCAGGCGCAGACCCACACGGTTGCGTACTTGCGCAAACACTGATACCTTTCGAGCATGTTGGAACAGCCCCCCGTCTCCGCCGAGCTGGATCGTCAGCGGTACGCCGCCGTGGGTCGGGCCCTCGCGGACCCCAAGCGCCTGTGCGTGCTGGAGTCACTCGCCTCTGGCGAGTTGTCCGTCAGCGACCTCAGCGCGACGGTGGGGTGCCAGGTCCCCAACATGAGCCAGCACCTCAGCGTGTTGCGGAGCGCCGGT
>JBKJQY010000103.1:0-4758 GCA_046593725.1 Candidatus Limnocylindrales bacterium | reverse complement strand
TGTGGACATCGACCGGTTCGCGATCGCGGCGATCAAGGTCAACGCGAAGGCCGCGGGCACACGCATCCCGACCGTACATCGGGACGTCCTTGACGACGAGCCTCCCGACGTCGACGTCGTCCTGGCCGGTGATTGCTGGTACGACGCCGCCCTCGCCGCTCGGGTCCTGCTGTGGCTCCGTCGTGCGCACGATCGGGGCATCCACGTCCTGATCGGAGACCCGGGCCGGCGCTATCTGCCGGCCAAGGACCTTGTCGAGCTGGCGTCGTACGAGGTGCGCACCACGACCGAGCTTGAGGACCTCGAATTCAAGCAAGGGCGCGTCCACACGTTCCCGGTCATCCGCCCAGGTGCAGGTACCTGATCAGGTCCGAGTAGTCGTCTGTGAAGGGATGGTCGGCTGCCACCGCACGGGTCCAGCCGAGCGCCTCGAGCTGTCCGACCGTCACGGGATCGTCCGTCGCAGCCAGCCAGCGCGACGGCGTCGCCCCACGGGCCGCACCGGCGGCATCTGGCGCGTGGAGCCGCTCCAGGACTGTCAGGCCCAGGGTCTCGGCGCCGGCGGCGATCGCCGGGGTGAGGTCGTAGTAGCGGTTCGAGATGTGGAAGCCGAGCAGGCCGCGCGGACGGACCGTCCGCCACTCGGTCGCCAACGCCTCCGTGGTCAGCAGGTGGACCGGGATCGAGTCCGACGAGAAGGCATCCAGGACCACGAGGTCGAACTCGCCGTCGGGCTCGTCCTCGAGCGACAGGCGTGCGTCGCCAAGAACGATCCGTGGGGCCAACGGAGCATCCAAGAGGTACGTGAAGTAGCGCGGGTCGGACGCGACCGCGATCACGACCGGATCGATCTCGAAGAAGGTCAGGCCCAGATCTGGCGTGGCGTACGAAGCCAGGGTCCCCGCCCCCAGGCCCACGACGCCGACCCGTACGGTCTCGTCGTCGCGTGCCGGTCGGACAAGGCCGAACAGGTCCCCGGCGGGCCCTTCGGCGCTGTAGTACGTCGTGGCGACCCGACGAAGCGCCGGATCCGTGGACTGCGTGCCGTGGACCGTGGTCCCGTTGAACAGGATCACCCGGTCGACGTCGGCGGGTCGCTGCACCTCGGTCACGCCGAAAAAGCTCCGCTCGCGGAACTCGGCGGGTGGCTGCAGCACGAAGGTCGCCAGGATCAGGACGAAGGCCGTCGTCCCGGCCAGGAACCAGGGCCTCGCGCCCACCGCGATCACCAGGCCGCCCACCAGGAGCCAACGGATACCGGCTTCGGCAGCAAGAGAGCCGGTCGCGACCAGGCCGATCGCCAGAAGCCCCGCGATGAGCAGATACGGCAGCACGCGTCCCTTGAGCCCTTTGAAGAATGGGCTGAAGTCCAGACCGCGCGTCGTCGCCCCGACGTGCCGCGCGACCGGCGGTGCCGTGAGCGCGAGCGCCACCAGCGCGCCGATGAGCAGGATCGGGTACTCCCAGACGTCCGGGAAGACGAGCGGCGCTACGAGGGCGACGAACGCACTCGCGAGGGCGCCCCCGGTCGACACCAGCAGGTAGAACTCAGTCAGGTGCACGGGATCGGGCCGATCGGCGGCGAGCCGGCCGTGGAGAGCCACCGCGACGATGCCGAGCGCCAGCAGCTCCAACAGTAGTGTCGCAAGGACCGGCCAACCGCCCGCGGACCCGAATGGGACCCACAGCAGCGTGACCATCGCCGGGGCCGCCACGATCGCCGACGGGATGATGCGTTGGCCACGCGGCGAGAAGGCCACGATGAATGAGCCCAGGTAGATCGCGAGCGGCCAGACCCACAACAGCGGCGCCGAGACGAGGTCCGTGGCGATGAAGGTCGTGACCGCGGACAGCAAGCCCGACGGGATCGAGGCGAGGAGGATCCAGGTCAGGCGCCGGCGCCCATCGATCGGTCGATGAGCGACGGTGACGGCAGCGATCGCAGGGGCGACGAGTTCGCTCGCCCGTCGCCGGATGGTGGGCATCGCACGGACCGCCGCAGCGGTCAGGAACACGGACAGGACGACGAACCCCACGAACCACAGTCCTCGCTGATCCGTGAGCCCCAGGCGAGGCTCGATGAGCAGGGGATAGGCGAGGAGCGCCAGGAGCGACCCACCATTGCTCAGGGCGTACAGCCAGTACGGGTCGTCACCCTCGCCGCCGCGGACGCCGGCAAACCAGCTGGACAGCAGCGGCGTCGTCGTCGTGAGCAGGAATGCAGGCAGCCCGATGACGGCACCGAGGAGCACGACCACGCCAAGTGCGGGCGGGAGACCGTCGACACCGATGGACGCGACACGGACCGGAGCCAGCAGCAGGGCAGCGATCCCGAGGCCGGTCAGTCCGACATGGATGGGCGGCCCCCATCGACCGAACCATGACACCGACACATGGGCGTACAGGTAGCCCGCGAGCAGGACCGCCTGGAAGAAGAACAGGGTCGTGGCCCAGACCGCCGGCGTCCCGCCGAAGATCGGCAGTACCAGCCGTCCGACCAGCGGTTCCACGGTGAACAGCAGAAAGGCCGACAGCCCGATCGGGGCGGCGAAGGCGAGTGTCCGGGTGTTCACGCGGGCTCGCGGGAGGCTGACCGCAAGGTCACGGCAAGCAGGACCGCGAGGGTCGCGATCAGGAGGACCGGAGTCCGGACGAGTGGGCCTCCGGGCTCGGTCACGCTGAGCGGGTTCGTCAACAACACGACGAACGGCGACGCGAACAGCGCCAGGCCGATCCAGCCGCCGTCCGAGCGGGTTCGCAGCGCGCCGTACGCGATGGCAGCGGCCGGGACCAGCAGCAGCCCGTCATGCGGGTTCAGGTGCGGGCTGAAGAGGAGCCCCAGGACCAATGTCAGGCTGAACCGAAGCGCGAAGGCCGGGCTGCCGACATCCCATCGTCCACGCCAAAGCCACGCCACCACCGCCAGGGCCGCGACCTGGGCGACGAGCGCGACGGTATTGATGGTCGCGGCCTGCGCCTCGGTGACCTCCGGTCCGATGAGCAGCGTCAAGGTGCCGCGCAGGTTCCACATGACGGACGGCCGAACGCTCATCACGTCGAACGAGCCGACGTAGTCGCCCAGGAACCGCAGGTAGTCGGACCAGACGCCCACACCCATGACCAGCGTCGCGGCACCGGCGAGGGCAGCCAGCGTGCCGACCGCCACCGCGACGAGCCGCCAGCGTCGAGCAGCCATCATCGCCACGCCGGTCGCCAGGACTGCCTGCGGCTTGATCGAGGCGACGACCAGCCACAACCCAGCCCGGGCCCCCCATCTGCGCCCGAGCGCCAGGTAGACCTCGAGCAACGCGACAGTCGTCAGCAGCGAGAACGACCCTTGAAACAGGGCCAGCGCCAGGGGTGGCACCGCGAGGGAGGCGCCGACCAGCAGGGATCGTTCCTCGCGCGACCAATCGGCGGCCACTCGTGTCCAGAGTCGCCAAACCAGCCACGCCAGCAGGGCCAGCTGGACGACCGCCCAGACGGCGTAGGACGCCTGGAGCGGAAGAAGCGCGAGCGGCACGAACGGCAGCACGACGTAGGGCGGGTTGTTGAAGGGGTTGAGTCCGGACTCGAACGACCGGCCGCCAAGGACCTCGCGCTGCGTCGCGGCCTGGGTCGCCGGGTCGTACAGGTTCGCGCCGTCGCCGTCGAGGACGATCGTCCAGCCCGTGTAGAACGCCGTGTAATCGGCGCCATCCGTGTGGCCCTGCGCCATCAACGCGCCCCACAGCCCCAGGTACAGCGCGAATACGGCCCCACCCAGGACCAGGCCAAGGGTCCCGCCCAGTCGCCGTGCAGTCATCGGACGAACCCCTCAATCCCGACCGTCGCGATGCGGATCGATGGACCGCTTAACGGTCACGATACGCACCGGGTTCAGTCACCGGCAGCGGCGGCGGCGCGCAGACCTGACGGCGTCGCCCGACCGGAATCGTCGCCCATGATCCGTCGGATCAGGAAGTACTCGGACAGGGGTCGATCGTCCGTCACCTCCGGCCCATCGCCGGCAAACTTCGTCACCTCGTCGCCCGAGATCCAGGTCATCCGCTTGATCTGTTCGACCCAACCTTCGACGGTGTCGGCCGGGCTGTCGAACTGCGACGAGATGTCCGCGAGCACGCCGGGCCGGGCCAGCACCGAGCGGATCGCGTCCGGATCGAAGGCGATAGGGTCGTCAGAACCCAGTAGGTAGTTGCCATAGCCACCGGCACCGAACGCGATGAGGACCTGCGGGAAGACCGCGTGGAATGCGCGCAGGTGCGCCTTGTATTCGTTGATCGTCTGCCCGTACGGGATCCACTGCATCATCACGCCGCCCGGGTTGAGGTGATCCTTGCCCGCCTGGTAATACTCCCTCGACGAGATGACGGAGGCCCCCGAGCTCTCGAGCGGAGGCGGTGGGTCGGTGACGATGATGTCGAACCGATCGTCGGTGAGTTCCAGGTGGTTCCGCCCGTCGGCGATGATCACCCGGCCGTTGGGGTCGGCGAGCACCTTGTCCGCATCCGGGTGGTAGAAGTGGAACACCTTCGGGACGGATGGAACCAGCTCCACGACATCCGTCCTGAGGCCGGCCGTGAGCGCTGTTCGGAAGGCCGTGCCCATCCCGAATGCCACGATGAGCGCACGCTCCGACTGTGGCCTTGCGATCAAGGGGAGGATCGGCATGAGGTTGGCATCGACGGTCAAGAGCGTCATAGACGTGCCGGCGACCCACAACTCAGGCGTGGAATGGACCTGACCGGACTCGACCGT
>JBKJQY010000148.1:0-30466 GCA_046593725.1 Candidatus Limnocylindrales bacterium | reverse complement strand
TGTATCTCGAGATGACCACCCTGCGGCAGAAGCTGGTGCGCAAGAAGAACCGCAAGCTGCGCCGCTTGCGCGAGCTGTATCCGAACGTGGAGATCAAGCTGTTCTACGCTCGCGACTTCCGCGCCCTGATGCTCAAGTACGGGCGGATCGCCCTGTTCGATGGGCTCTCCGGGACGTCCGGGCAGGTCGCCTCGCCGCATGTGGCCGCCGCCGCTGCCGACGAGGCGATCGCCGCTGCGGCCCGTCCCGCGCCACGGGCCGATACGAGTGCCACGCCGCGCCGCCGACGCGCCAGCACCGCCCTGTCCAGTACGGAGGGAACCGCGATCCACCGGTGACCACGACCTCACGCGACCTGCATGCCGACATCGGGGAGATCCTCCTGACCGAGGAGGAGATCCGCATCAAGGTCATCGAGCTGGGCGCTCGGATCGGCGCGGACTATGCCGGCCGGAACCTGACCCTGGTGTCCGTGTTGAAGGGCTCGCTGCCGTTCATGGCGGACTTGATGCGCGCCATCGACATCCCGGTCCGGATCGACCTTATGGAGGTCAGCAGCTACGGCGGCGCCTCGACCGAATCGTCCGGGCTCGTCCGCATCCTGAAGGACCTCTCGGCCAGCATCGCGGACGAGGACGTCCTGATCGTCGAGGACATCATCGACACGGGCCTGACCCTGAACTACCTCATCCGCTACCTGCGCGGCAAGAACCCGGCCTCGCTGCGGATCTGCACGCTGCTGGACAAGCCGGCGCGGCGACTGGTGGAGATCCCGGTCGAGTACACCGGGTTCGTCATCCCCGACAGGTTCGTGGTGGGCTACGGGCTCGACTTCGGTGAGCTGTACCGGAACCTGCGCTACGTGGGCGTCCTGAAGCCAGAGGCATACGCTCCGGAACCCGGAGGATGAGCCTGCAGCGCCGCCCCCTGGGTCTAGGAAGGACGCTCGCCACGCTGGCCGGACTGGCCATCGTGATCGGCTGCATCCTGCCCTGGTGGAAGGTGGGCGGCACGTCCGGGATCCCGGCGATCAGCGGCAACGGGCTCGATGGGACCGGCATCATCGTATTCCTGTGCGGGATCGTGACCCTCGCCCTCGTCGCGCTGCCCTACGCGGCCGGGGACCGCCCGCTTGGCCTGGACCGCTGGTTGTCGTTCGCATCCCTTGCCGTGGCCGGCTGGCTGGCGTTCGCGATCCGGATCGTCGTCCTCATCGGGAACGGGGCGTTCCAGTACTCGGAGCCGATCCAGGTGTTCACCTCCAGCCCGGGCCTGTGGCTCACGGGCATCGGCCTGGTGATGCTGGCGCGCGCGGCGTACACGATGTCCCGCGAGTCCTTCTACCGGTGACCGCACAGGGCCTGGACCGACTCGAGGGGGTCTGGACGATCGTCCCGACGCCGTTCGAGGCGGACGGCGGACTTGACGTCGCGTCGCTGGCCGGCCTGACCCGGTTCGTGGCCGGCTGCGGCGTGGACGGCATGACGATCCTGGGCGTCCTCGGGGAAGCCGGTCGCCTGGGCGACGGGGAGCGACAGGCCGTGATCGGCGGAGTCCTCGCTGCGGCCGATGGACTGCCCGTCTGTGTCGGTGTCAGCCACGCGGGCACGGACCGCGCTGTCGCCTTCGCGCGTGAGGCCGAGGCGGCCGGCGCCCACTCGGTCATGCTCGCGCCACCGGCCCTCGCCAAGCCGAACGACGCTGCGCTCATCGCGCACTACATGGCGGTCGCCGAGGCGGTCGCGATCCCGGTGGTCGTCCAGGATCACCCGGCCAGCAGCGGCGTCCACATGAGCGTCGACGTCCTGGTGGCGATCGCGAAGCGGGCCCCGACCTGCCGCGTCATCAAGCTCGAGGACGAACCCAGTCCGCCCAAGGTGGGTCGATTGCTGGCTGCCGATCCGGATCTGCGGATCCTCGGCGGCCTCGGGGCGATCATGCTCGTGGAGGAACTTCGGCGCGGCGCGGTCGGGACGATGACGGGGTTCGGGTTTCCCGAGCTGCTGGTAGAGATCGTCCGCCGGTTCCGAGCGGACGACGTCGCGGGCGCTCAGGCGACCTTTCACCGGATCATGCCGCTCATCCGGTTCGAGAACCAGCCGGGCCTGAACCTGGCCATCCGCAAGCACATCTACCGACGGCGGGGCGCGATCGTCTCAGAGCGCCTGCGGGCGCCGGGTCCGGCGCTGGATGCCGGGACGATCGCAGACCTGGACGCGGTCCTTGCCGCGGTGGGTCTCGCCGACCGGTTGTCCCCGGCCTAGGTGTGGTGTTCGGGGACGTCTTCGTAGCGACCGCTCTGGTCCTGCAGGGACCGTGATCGTTTCGAACCTGCATGGCCACCGGCTGGATCCCACATCCAACGTCGCTCTCGTCAAGGTTCACGAGGAATTCGTGCCGATCACGCTCCTCACAGGACCGCGGCCTACCTAGGGCGGGCCGCAGCCTACGGCAGCGCCCGGATCATCCCGCCGTCGACCGGCACGATGGCCCCGGTCACGTACGACGCCGCGGGGGATAGCAGGAACGCCCCGACCCGACCCAGCTCTGCGGGATCGCCGTAGCGCCCGAGTGGGATCCGCTCGATCGTCCGGCGTTGGATCTCGTCCAGGCCGACGCCGGCAGCCTTCGCGCGCCCCGTGTCGAGCTGTTCGATCCGGGCCGTCGCCACCCGACCCGGCGCGACCCCGTTGATGCGGACCGGGGCGATCTCATCCACGAGCGACTTGAGCAGGCCGGCGAGGCCCGGTCGGATGAGGTTGGAGGTGCTCAGGCCGGGGATCGGCTCGCGGACCGAACTCGACAAGACGATCAGGATCGCCGGGTGCCGGCCCTGACGCAGCCACGGCAGCGCGGCCCGCAGCAGCCGCAGGGTGCTCATCAGTGTCCCGTCCACGGCGCGCAGCCAGGTGTCGTCATCGAGGTCCTCGAAGCGACCCGGTGGCGGACCGCCTGTGTTGACGACCAGCAGGTCCAGCCCACCCCAGGCTCCCACCGCGGCATCCACCGCCGCGCCTGGTCCGTCTTTCGTCGAGAGGTCCGCCGGGACGGCGAGCGCACCCAGGCGCGCGGCCTGGGCCTCGAGGCCATCGCTCGGTCGCGAAACGATGGCGACTCGGGCGCCTTCGGCCGCGAGCGTCTCCGCGATCGCCCCGCCCAGCCCACGACTGCCGCCACCAACGAGGGCGCGAGCGCCCGTCAATCCAAGATCCATGGCCCCATGGTACGGCCACGATGCAGGGTGTGCGGACGCCCGGGGTCAGTCGATCCCGAGATACGCCTTCTGGACCATCTCGTTGTCGCGGAGGTTCTCGGCGCGCTCGGCCAGGACGATCTTGCCGGTCTCGATCACATAGCCACGATCCGCGATCTCCAGCGCCTTGCGTGCGTTCTGTTCGACCAGGAGGATCGTGGTCCCAAGCGCGTGGAGTTCCTGGATCGTGTCGAAGATCTGGTCGACCAGATTGGGCGCGAGGCCCATCGACGGCTCGTCGAGGAGCAGCACCTTGGGGTCCGACATGAGCCCGCGGCTCATCGCCAGCATCTGCTGCTCGCCCCCGCTCAGCGTCCCCGCAACCTGGTGTTCACGTTGCTTGAGCCGCGGGAACAAGGTGAAGGCCCGCTCGATGCGCTCGGCGATCACGGCCTTGTCCTTGACGATGAATGCTCCCATCCTGAGGTTCTCGGTGACCGTCAGGCGGGCGAAGATCCGGCGTCCTTCCGGCACCTGGACGATGCCCTTGGCCATGATGGCGTGCGGCGCGAACTTCGCGAGATCCTCTCCGTTCAGCATGATCTGACCGGTCTGCGGACGGACCAACCCGCTGATCGAGTTGAGCGTGGTGCTCTTACCCGCCCCGTTGCCACCGATGAGGGCCACGATCTCGCCCTGCATGACATCGAGCGAGATACCGCGCAAGGCGTGGATGCTGCCGTAGTAGGTGTGGATATCCGCGACGGAAAGGACCGGTGTGTCCATCACGCCTCCATCCCGGCTTGCGCGGCTTCCGCATCGGCAGCCGCGGCAGCCTCGGCAGCGCCGTCGCGACCCAGATAGGCCTCGATGACTCTCGGATCCTGCTGGATCTCCTTGGGGGTCCCCTCGGCGATCTTGCGCCCGTAGTCCAACACGGTCACCCGGTCCGAGATCCCCATCACGACCCGCATCTCATGCTCGATCAGCAGGACCGTGATGCCCAGGTCGCCGCGGAGCTTGCGAAAGAAATCGGTCATCTGGAGCGATTCGGACGGGTTCATGCCGGCCGTCGGCTCGTCGAGCAGCAGCAGACGAGGCTTGTTGGCGAGTGCACGCGCGACCTCCAGCCGGCGCTGATCGCCGTACGGGAGCTTGACCGCCAGGCTGTCGCCGCGTCCCTTGAGCCCGACGAACTCCAGCAGCCGAAGCGCCTCGATGTGCGCCTCCTTCTCCTCGCGGCGTTGCGATCGCGTCCGGACGATCGCGCCGAACCAGGTCGCGTGTAGGTGACTGTGTTGGCCGACCAGGATGTTCTCGATGGCCGTCATGCTCGCGAACAACCGGATGTTCTGGTAGGTCCGTGAGATCCCGTAGTGGGCCACCTCGTCGGGGCGCAGGGCGTGGATGGGATCGCCCGCGAATGTGATCGTCCCCTCGTCAACGTGGAAGAAGCCGGTCAGGCAGTTGAAGAACGTCGTCTTCCCGGCTCCGTTCGGCCCGATGACGCTGGCGATCGACCCTTCCTCGAGCTCGAAGTCGAGTTCACTGACTGCTGTCAGCCCGCCGAAGCGCTTGGTGACCTGGTTCGCCTTGAGCAGGATCATGGAGGGGTTGCCTCCTCATGCTCGGCGGCCGTGAGCAGCTCGGAGTCCGGGACATCGATGAGCTCCTCCGCGGGATGCAGCTCACGACGGGCGATCTTCGAGGGCAGCAGCCCTTCCGGTCTGACGATCATGATGGCCATCAGGGCGATCCCGTAGGCCAGTAGACGGTAATCCGAGAACTCCCGGAATAGCTCCGGCAGGCCGATGAGGACCAGGGCACCCAGCACCACGCCGGGGATGCTGCCCATGCCGCCCACCACCACGATCGCGACGACGTTGATCGACAGCTGAAGCTGGATGCTGGAGGCGAACACGGACCCGACCAGGGCCGCCGAGATACCACCGGCCAGCCCGGCGAAGCCGCCTCCGAGCATGTACGCCAGCAGCTTGGTCTGGACAAGGTTCACGCCCATCCCTTCCGCGACGTCCTCGTCTTCGCGGATGGCCATCCACGACCGCCCCAACCGAGACCCGCGCAGGCGCCAGGCGACGAAGGCCACGACCGCCGCACAGGCGAGAGCGATGTAGTAGATCTGGACCGGCCCGGACAGCGGATGCGTGGGCGGCAGGTCGAACGGCTTCGGGATGTTGATGATGCCGCGCGGCCCGCCAAGGATGGGCTTGAGCAGGTCCGACCCGGCCAGGATCCGGATGATCTCGCCGAAGCCCAGGGTCGCGATCGCCAGATAGTCTCCGCGGATGCGCAGGATCGGCAGGCCCAGGATGAGCCCGAACAGCATGGCGAACAGGACCGCGAACGGGATGGCTTGCCAGAACGACCAGCCGGCGATGCCGTACTCGGCCGTCGACGTCAGGAGCGCCACCGTGTAGGCGCCGACGGCGAAGAACGCAACGAAGCCCAGGTCCAGCAGACCTGCCAGCCCCAGGGTGATGTTCAGGCCAAGGCCCAGCAGGATGAACAGGGCGACGAGGGCGATGACCTGGGCGAAGAAGGGGCCCATCGCGAGCGGGAAGAGCATGATCACGACCAGGCTCAGGATGAGCAAGGGACCGACGACCAGCCGCCGCTTGGCCGGCGGCAGCGCATGCACGCGCTGCTTCGGCCTGGTCGCTCGAACGATCGCGACGATGGCGAAGGTCGCGACGAACACGAGGATCGCGCCGGCGATGGTCAGGCCTTCGGACTTGAACAGGAATCGGGCCAGCTCCGCCAGGCTCGTATCGAGGAGCGGGGTGCGCAGGAGGCCGGCGAACAGGCCGAAGAACACCAGCATCCCGAGGCTCCACATGAGCGGGATGCGGACCACGGCTGGCAGACCCACGACGACACCGGCCAGACCGCCCGTGATGGCTCCGACCACCATCGGGAACCAGGCCCACGAGGTGCCCATACCATTGGTCAGGAGCGCATAGAGGTCCGGAGAGGCGTTCAGGAATACCGCCCGCAGGTCCACGACGGATCCGATCAGCACAAGCGCCGTCAGGAAGGTTCCCATGATCAGCCCGATCAGCGCCCCGACGGCGATCGCCCGCGGCCTGGAACTGGCGACAGACTCGCGGGCCGCCATATAGCCACCGATCCCGAAGGCGATCAGCAGGGCTGCCTGGCCAAGCTCGACGACATCGACGATCAACGGGCGAACGGCGAAGACCGGGACGATCCCCACCAGGCACAGGTAGATCGCGATGACCCCGCCCAGCACGCTGGTCCGGAGCAGCCGCGTCAGGTGCCAACCGGTGTCGGCCGCGACGGGCGGCTCGATCCCGTCAGGAGCCTGGAGTTCATTCGGCTCCCGGCGGTTATGGAGGTCCACTCCGCCGGTGAAACCGGCATTCGCGCTCATGCCCGACTCCTGGTCACGCGCTCACCGAGGATGCCCGACGGCCGGAAGACCAGGACCAGCACGAGCATCGTGAACGCCACCGCATCCCTGAGCTGATTGGTGGCCGGGACGCCAAAGCCCGTCAGGAAGAGGGTCGGTCCGATCGCTTCGATGAGACCGAGGAACAGGCCGCCGAGCAGGGCGCCCGGGACACTGCCGATGCCACCGAGGACGGCCGCGGTGAAGGCTTTGATGCCGGGGGTGAGTCCCATGGCGAAGGTGACCTGGATGAACGCCAGGCTATAGAGCACGCCGGCTGCACCGGCCATCGCGGCGCCGATCACGAACGTGAGGACGATCGCGTGGTTCGCGTCGATCCCCATCAGCGCGGCCGTGCCCTTGTCCTCGGACACCGCCCGGATCGCGGTACCGGTCCTGGAGCGCATCACGAAGAGGTAGAGCCCGGTCATCATCGCCAGCGAGGCGACCACCACCAGCAGATCGACCCAGCGCATGCTGAGGAACGGGATGGGAGCAGCCTCCTGCAGGAAGGCGGGTGTGGGGTAGGCGTAGAGCCCCGATCCGAAGAACCCGCGGAATGAGTACTGCAGGAACAGCGACGCGCCGATCGCGCTGATGAGCGGGACGAGCGTGGGGGAGTTGCGCAGTGGCCGATAGGCGACTCGCTCGACGCCGACGGCGATCGAGACGGAGACGGCCATCGCGGCCAGGATGGCGATCGCGATGGCGATCAGGCTGGTGAACACGTTCTCCGACAGCAGGCCGACCGCTCCCAGCGCGACAAGGGCGAAGTAGCCGCCGAACGCGCCTGCCATGAAGATCTCGCCGTGGGCGAAGTTGATCATGCGCAGGATGCCGTAGACCATCGTGTAGCCCAAAGCGATCATCGCGTAGATCGAGCCC
Organism: Candidatus Limnocylindrales bacterium; assembly: GCA_046593725.1. GTDB lineage: Bacteria > Chloroflexota > Limnocylindria > Limnocylindrales > CSP1-4 > SPCO01. Next base: position 22,958 of record JBKJQY010000148.1, on the reverse strand, counting down.
GTGGTGAGTCCTGCGCCAACGAGCTCAAGCCAGTCGTCGGCTGTGTAGGTGCCTCCGAGCAGGGTCAGGATGGACCCGATCACCACCACCGCGATGATGGTCGCGCGGAACACGAACATGAAGACGTCGATGGCGACGTCTGTGATCCGATCCAGTCTTCGGGCGTTCAACTGGCGGTCTCCGTCAGGTGACGGTCAGGAAGCAGGGACGAGCGGGCGTAGCCCGCTCGTCCCTGCCATGAGACGGTCTCTCTCAGCGAGAGACAGTGTTCGGAGCTAGGACTTCGGCACCCAGAAGGGCTCGGCCGGTGGCGTCAAGGCGTCGACGTCGGCCTTGGTGACCTGGTAGACCGCGATGACCGGAGCCCCGCAGTCGCCCGTGGACATGAAGGGACCGCTCTTGTTGGTGCAGGTCAGTGTGCCGGTAAGGCCGACGAAGTCCTTCGTCGCGAAGATGGCGTCGCGGAGCGCGCCCATCGGGATCGTCAGCGAGCCGTCAGCGTTCTTGACCGCGACCTTCGTCAGCGCCGCGAACAGCATGTTCGTGGCGTCGTACGCCTGGGCGTGGAAGGCACTGAGCGGGGACTTGTCGCCGAACTTGGCCTTCAGCTTCTTCACGAAGCCGGCGTAGTCGCCGGTGAAGGCCGAGAAGTTCGGGCTGGTCTGATAGTGGCCGATCGCTGCCGCACCGGCGGCCTTGAGGAAGTCGGCGGAGTAGTGGCCGTCCGCGCCCAGGGTGAGGACCTTCTCGAGACCCTGCGTGGACGGGATCTGGGCCTTGAGGAAGCCGGCCTCGGCGACGAAGAGCGGCATGTAGATGAGGTCCGGCTTGGCGGCCGCCATCGTCTTGAGCGTGGTGCTCATGTCGGTGGTGCCCTTGGCGATAGCCTCCTTGGCTACGATCTCGCCACCAAGCGCCGTGAATTCCTTCTGGAAGACCTCGGCGAGGGCTTCGGCGTAGCCGCTGCCGTCATGGATGGTCGCGACCTTCTTGACCTTCAACTCGTTGTAGGCGAACTCCGCGGCGACCTTGCCCTGGAGCTTGTCGTTGTGCGCAGTTCGTGCGTAGCCCGCGTAGGTCGCGTCGCGATCCCCCGCGGTCAGCGCCGGGCGGGTGTTGGACGGCGAGATCGTCGTCAGGCCCGACTCCGTGATGGTCTTGATGCCACCGACGACTTCGTCGGAGCACGCCGAGCCGATGAGCCCGACGAGGGTCTTGTCGGCTGCGAGCTTGGTGGCCGCCGTGGCGCCGCCCTCAGGCGTGCACAGCCCATCCTCCTGGGTCAGAAGGATGTCGTGATCCATGAATTTGCCAAGATCGTCGACGGCGATCGCGACGCCCTGCCTGGAGTCCTCTCCAAGCGACGAGTCAGCCCCGGACAGAACGCCCCAATAGGCGATATGGACCGGCTCACCCGCCGGGATGGTGCGCGAACCGAGATCCGCCGCGCCTCCGCTGGGGGCAGCGGACGAGCCGCTGCTGCTGCACGCCGCGAACGCCAGGATGCTGACGGCCGCGAGCGCACTGACCTTGTGTAGTTTCATCCAGTCTCTCCTCCAATGGATCAACGGTCGAACCCATCCGACCCGTGAACCACCACGATGTCTCCGTGAGGCTCCCCGTGGCCCGGACCGCCGGTGGTCGCACCCTCCCTCCGAGGGTGGCGATCACGTGTGGAAGGTGCCTGACAGGGAGCGGCCTGGGGTCCGTGATGGACGGCGCGCGGATGGTCGCCGAAGCGATGCCGTATATTACCCACCGGCGATCCGATTGCAATAGTCGGTGGCCGCACCCGTCAGTGCGTCGCGAGCGTTCGTCGCTCGCCGCCGACGAGGGGACCGCGGGCCTCGACTACGCCTCGATCGGATTTCGATCGGGGAGTCCGGATCGCCAGCCCTGCGAGGTACGACCCGTCGGCGTGGAATACTTGGTCCGAGCAGCCCGTGTCACGGATATCGACCGGATCGTCGCCCTGCGCGACGGAACTGGTCGAGAGCGCCGTGGCGAGAGCTCGCTCGATGCCGCTGATCTCCTGCGCCAACTCGTCTATCTCCCGCAGGCCAGTGTCGTCGTCGCCGAGACGGGGCGGCAAGTCGTGGGCGGGGCGGTCCTCGCCCTGCGGCCATCGGTCATCGCCGGTGGCTATGTCGGGACCATCGACCTTCTGGTCGTGGATCCCGGACACGACGCCGATCGCGTCACCGAAGCCCTCGTCGAGGAGCTGCTTCGCTCGGCCAGCAACAAGGGCTGTTCCGTCGTCGAGACGGTCCAGCCGGACGATCCGATGGAGCGGACGCGACTCGCACGACTGGGGTTCGGCGAAGCCGGGCCTCGACTACAACGAATCGTGACCGCGGCGGGAGCCGCCGCGCGTCGCACCTCATGACCGTTCCCCCGAGCAGCGTGATCGCGCCGGCGGGACGGACCCCCAGACCCAAGGAGTACCTGTGAGCAAGAACGTCGCCGTCTTCGTGGACGTGGCGAACATCTTCTATGCCGCCAAGGCCGCCGGCGTGGACATCGACTACGTCACGTTGCTCAAGTCGGCAACGGCCGGCCGCGACCTCGTGCGTGCGTATGCCTACACGGGGCTCGATCCCGACAACGAGAACCAGCGCAACTTCCACGATTTCCTGCGCCGCAGCAATTACAAGGTCGTCAGCAAGGACATCCGCAAGTAGGGCGACGGCAAGGTCAAGGCGAACCTGGACATCGAACTGGTCGTCGACATGATGAAGACCGCTCGTAACCTGGACATCGCCATCGTCGTGTCAGGCGACGGCGACTTCGCGCCGGCCATCCGGGCCGTCCAGGAGCAGGGCGTCCGCGTCGAGGTGATCAGCTTCCGCGGCAATACCAGCTCGGACCTGATCGAGGTCGCCGACCTGTTCACAGATATCGTCCAGCTCGCGCGCGTCGAGAAGGGTTCGCGCTCCGGTCGTCGCGTCTCCGATGACGGCGAGGATCTGTCGATGACGGAAGTCCCCGACAAGTTGACCGAGGGCACGGGTGCCGGTCGCGCTCGCGGCCGAGGTCGCGGCCGAGGCCGGACAGGGGAGCCCGAGCCCCTGGCGGCATCGTCTGCGACGCGCGGCCGAAGTCGAACCCGGCCCATCGCCAACGACGCGGTCGCTGCCAATGGCGCCGGCGCCATGGTCGCCATGCCGGGCGAACGCCTGGCCCGGCTGCCTGGCAGCCTGACCGAGGCCGACCTGGCTGCAGCCGAGGTCTTCACCCTCGACGATCTCGAGGACGCCGGTGGCGACCTCATCGATTCACGACCGGCCGACGGTCCACGCGATGGCGACGCCGAGGGTGAGGATGGCCAGCGCCGTCGCCGCCGTCGCGGTGGACGTGGCCGGGGTCGCGGACGAGGCCGTGGCGACGGGTTCGATGGGCCTGAGGGCAGCGAGGTCGCTGGCGAGGCGCGGGACGCGGCCGAGGGCGAGATGGCAGCGGCGGCGCCCGTAGCCCGGCCGGCCAGACCGGTCCGCCAGCCGCGCGCGGCGGCACCCGTCGCCGACCTCGATGTCGACGATGTCGACGACGACGACATCCCGGCGCCGCGACCACCACGTGCCGCATCGTTCGGGTCCGTGTGGGACTCGCAGATCGGGACGCCGGCGGCCGCATCCACGACCGGCCGGGCGCCCGTCGTCGATGACGAGGACTTCGATGAGCCGGAGATCCCCGAGTACCTGATCGCCGAACAGCGCCGCGGGGCGGCTCGTTCCGGCGGCGGGGGCGGCGGCGCCCGAGGTGGGCGGTCCGCGTACCGCTCCGCCATGGAACGGGAGCGGTACGGTGGCGGAAGCGGCAGTCGGTCCGGCGGCATCAACCGCTATCCGGATGTCAGCGCCAGAACGACACCGGCGCACGACCAGGCACAACGGACCGCTGGCGGTGGATTCGGCCGTCGCGATCAAGCGCCGGCGAGCCCACGCAGTTCTGGTGAGTGGTCGGATGTCCCGCCGGAACTGGAGGAGCAGCTTCGGGCTCAGATCGCTGGGTCGCCGCCGAAGGCCGCCGCGCCGGCACGGCCGGCTCAGGCTGACGTCGGGACGGCAGACGCTGCGACGCCCAGCGACGACGCCCCGGAGGCCAAGCCGAAGCGAGCCACGACCCGCAAGCCGGCGGCTTCGAAGGCAGCGGCTCCGGCCGAGGCTCCCAGCGACGACGACCCGCAAGCCAAGCCGAAGCGGGCCACGACCCGCAAGCCGGCGGCTTCGAAGGCGGCTCCGGCCGACCCCGAGGCGACCGACGCCCCCGAGGCCAAGCCGAAACGAGCCACGACCCGCAAGCCGGCCGCCGCGAAGGCGACCGACGACGCGGACGCTCCGGCTGCGGCCAAGCCGAAGCGGGCCTCGACCCGCAAGCCGGCCGAGTCCGACCCCGCCTGACCGTCGTGGACCGGGCCCGTACCCGAGGCCACGCCGGCGCGCTCGCGGCGGTGGGGTCGATGGTCCGTGGCCCGGCGCCCCACGCCGTCCTGCTGTCCGGCCTGAGCGGGGTCGGCAAGTCGACCCTCGCAATGGACCTCGCCGCGGGGCTCCTGTGCACGGCCGATGATCCGGCCGAGCGGCCATGCCGGGCCTGTCGAGGGTGCCGGATGGTCGCCCACGGCGGTCACCCGGACCTGCATCTCCTGGGACCCGAGGGTTCAGGTGGACAGATCGTGATCGGTGGGCGCGACGCGAAGGTCCGTGGCGTCCGCGACCTGATCGACGACCTCGCCATGATGCCGATGGAGGGCGGTGCCCGGGTCGCCGTGATCAGCGCCGCCCAGCGCATGAACGAGGACGCGCAAGGTGCCCTGCTCAAGACCCTGGAGGAGCCGCCAGCCCGCGTCACCATCGTCCTCTGTGCTGATGACGAGGATCGGTTGTTGCCGACGATCCGCTCCCGCTGCGCCAGGATCCGGCTCGGGCGGGTCGGCGTCCGGGACATCGAGGCCATCCTCGCCGCCGAAGGCGTCACGGACCTGCCACTCGCCGGTCGCCTGGCGCGGATCTCCGGCGGTCGCCCGGGAGTCGCGCTGGCCTACGCGCGGTCGCCCGACGCGGTCCGAGCTCGGTCCGAGCTGGGGCGACGGATCCTGGACCTGATCGACACCTCGCCGTCCGGCCGACTGGCCGCGATGCGCGGTGCGCTGCCCACGGCGATCGAGATGCTCGATGCGCTCGAAGCGGCCGCAGCGGCTGCGCACGCGCGCTCCCTGGAAGCCGCGACCGGGTCGGCTACCGGTGGTGGCCCGCGGTCCCGGGCTCGCGGGGCCCGGGCGGGCGTCGCTGCCACCGCGCTCCCGCCGTCGGCGCAGGGCGGATCCGTCGGTGACGACGCCTCGACCGACGATGCTCCGCCCGATGACGTCGGGACCCGCGCCGTCCCCGCCGCGCGTCGGCGTCGCGCGGCTGAAGCCTTGATCGATGTCTGGATGGACGTCACACGCGACCTCGCGCTGGTCGCGGCAGATGGGTCACGATCCGTGCGCGATCCGGACCTCCTTGAGGAACTCGTGGCTGCCACCCGCGGAGTGCCGTCGGGCGCCGCAGCGGCCTTCCTGGAGCAGCTCGCACGCGGCGCGGAACTGGTCGGCGGGAACGTCTCGCCTGAGCTTGTGCTCGACTCCCTGGCCCTCGCGTCGCCGTCGCGAAGCGCCGCGTGACGAACGAACCCACGACCGTCGACGCCGTCGTCCGCGGGCGCGTCCAGGGCGTCGGGTTCCGCTGGTTCGCCCAACGGGAAGCGACCGACCTGGGCCTCGCCGGCTGGGTCGCGAATGAGCCCGATGGGTCCGTGCGCTGCGTCGCGACCGGCCCGACGGCCGCGCTGGAGGTCTTCATCGAGCGGCTCCGGGAAGGGCCACCTTCCGGGTCCGTGACCGCGGTAGACGTCGTCTGGCGCCCGACATCAGGTACCCGACCCACCGGCTTCATCGTCAGGAGTGGCGCTCACCGCGGCGATTGACCAGCGGGACGTATGTCCCGTCCGAGGTTGCCCCCTTCGCCGCGCCCGCCCCGGACGGGTGGGCTATTCCCTCGGCGAGGGCCGCGAGCCATCCTGAGGAGGATGGATCCGAATTCTCTCGCCGAGGCCCTGCCCAACCTCTACCGCGCGATCCTGGATCGAGTGGCGGAGTTGGAGGCGGACGGCCGTCGCACCGAAGCGGCGCGGGTGCGCGCTGACGCGACCCGGATCTACTCGCGTGCGTGGGATGAGCGCGCTCGTCGCCAGCTTGAGGCGCTCCTGCACAAGGCGCGACCGGCGACTAGGATCGCGGTCGGTGGCCACGGACAGACGCGAGCTCGCGATCCGCGCTCGCGACCGGGTTCCGCCGTCATCTCGTAGCCGCCGCGCTCATCCGGATATCGATACGACCCCGTACGCTACGGGCGTGACTGAGACGACCATCCATGGCGCCCTGACCGTTGCCCTCGACGCCTACGAGCGACTCGGCCTGCTCGGCGAGGACATCGAGGATGAATGGACGTACGTGACCGACCTCGTCGCCGCGTGGCGCGACCGACTCGAGGCCGTGGACGCCTCCCGTGGGGACGAGCCGGCCGGACTCGCCGGGCCGGCGATCGAGCGGGTCATCGACGAGGTCGACCGGATCGGGGATCCGCATCGGGCGATCGACTGGCTCTCGACGTTCCCGCAGGTGGTCCTGCTCGCGCTCGGTGAGCCGGCATGAGGTTCCAGGACGCCGCCAGGGATGCCCGTGCTGTCGTGTACGCCGGGATCCAGGCCGAACCGCTAGTGGCTCGCGCCGCCGACCTGATCGCCGCGGCGTCGTCCGGCCAGCGCGTCATGGCACGTGCCGTGATGAACGGGGAGACCGTGGATGTCGACGGCTGGCGGACGACCTTCCCGACCCTTTTTGCAGCCGCCGCGTCCGCGGACGAGCGAGCCCGGTCCGAAGCGCTCCTGGCCTGTTCGCTGGAGGTCGCCGATCGAGGCGACGAGATCCGTAACCAGCTGCGCGGTGCGATCGTGGAGGCCGTCACCGAGCGACTCCTCGCGGCGCGGGTGGGGTCGGCGGCCGTCAAGCGGGAGCGGCGGATCCTGTTCGATGGCGTCCGGGCGGAGATCCATCCCTATGACGTGACCGTCGAGCGCGATGGGGCCGCCGAGGCGTACGACTGCAAGTGGGGCTCGCGGGGGATCAACGCAGACGTCCTGAACCAGCTCGACGACGCACGGACGCATGCGACGGACGAGGACGAGCGCCTGACGGTCGCACTGGTCGTCTTCGATGCGCGGCTCTCGTGCGATGTGCGCCTGGCCCGCCAGACCGCCCCGGTCGACGGCATCGGCCTGGTCACCCTCGAGTCGCTGTCGAGCCTGGCCGGCCGGACCACGTGAGAGCCCCAGCGGACCCGCTGGCGACGGACGGGCACACCTGCACGCTCCCGTTCCGCGTGCGCTTCGATGAAGCTGGGCCGGATGGCCTGCTGCGGACGTCCAGCCTGCTCCGCTACGCACAGGATCTGGCGTCGTTCCACTCCGCCGAGCGGGGGTTCGATCGAGCCTGGTACGCCGAACGCGGCCTGGCCTGGCTGGCACGGGCCGCCGAAGTGGCGATCCTTGCACCCATCGCCCATGGATCGTCGCTGTCGGGCACGACCCGGGTCGTCGGTGAGCGTCGGGTGTGGGCTCGCCGGCGGACCGACTTCACGGACGCGACCGGTCGGCTCCTGGCCTGGACCCACGTCGACTGGGTCCTCCTGGATGCACGCGGCGCTCCCACGCGGATCCCGCCCGAGTTCGAGGGAGCGTTCGGGACGCCGAAGGCGACGTTCCAACTGGGTCGTGTGGCTTTGGAGCCGGTGCCGCCGACGGCCCACCGATCGGACTTCACAGTCAGGCCGCAGGAACTGGATCCGATGGACCACGTCAACAACGCCGTCTATGCCGACTGGCTCGACGAGGCGGTCGGGGCGGCCGGCGGGCTCACGGCGGTCCGTACGGTCCCGCGCGTGGTGCGCCTTGAGTACGCGCGTTCCGCCGAACCCGCGGCAGTGCTGTCGAGCGAGGCCTGGCCGGCCGACGATGGGTGGTCCTGCCGCGTCGCCGAGCGCGACGGCCCGGAGCTCCTGCGGGCCCGTCTAGGTGTGATTCCGGTATAGGTCGTTGACCAACCCATCGATCGCCGGTGCGAGCTCGCGGCGACTGCGTCGGTCCTGGGGGGAGCGCGATCATGCCGAACGTGCATGGCCGCCGGCCGGATCCGACATCCAACGGCGCGATCGTCACGGTTCACGAGGAACTCGTGCCGATCTCGATCCTCACAGGACCGCAGGGCGGTTCGGCGGGAGGTCGACGACGTGTCCGGGAACTCACACCCGGAGCTCGGGTAGTACGTTCGTACCGGGTCGCTCCGGGACGTGCGTCGGTGCACCGGGCTCCGCCGAACGTGGTGCGTGGCCGAACCGGACCCTCGGTGACGAACGCGCCATGGCGGTCCCCTGACCTCTGGCGCACGCTCCGCCCATCGGATGACATCGCTGTCGTGGGTCACCGACGCAAGAGGGAGCCAACCTGCCGATGCCATCGCCGCGCAAGCCACGGATCCGGGCCAGGCTGGCCGGTCCTTCCGGTCTCGCGGCCGCGTTGGCGCTCGGCGCCGCCGGCCCCGCCAGTGCGTCCGTCCACCGCGCGGCGGTCTCGGGGCCATCGGGGGCCGGATGGGATCCCGCCACGGTCGCCACAGCGACCGACTCGCCGATGGGCGCGCTTGCCGTCCTTGGCGCGTGTGGGCTGGCCGGCTTCCTGCTGCTGGTCCTCGGCCGCCGCAAGGAGGTCGACCAACCTGCCGAGGCTGCCGCGGTCCCGCCGGATCTCGAGGCGATGATGCGATCGGGCCGGTCCGGCCTTGATCGGCACCCTCGCGACCGGGCTCGTGCGAGTCAGGGCGCCGCGACGACGACCGGCGGGGACGACGCACCGGCGCCCATCTGGGTCAAGCGCCTCAACGGTCAAGCTCCGCCACCACTCGAGCCGACCCGCGTCATGGACAGCGCATACCGCGGGTAGCGCCGGTATCCTGCAGCGTGTGAGTCACGCCCCCGGGATCCAGTTGACGGACGAGCAGACGGACCGATTCGCCGGGGGTGCGGGGCCCGGGGTCCAGCGGGCGATGCGGGTCGTCATGGCCCTGGCGAGCGCGTCCGGTGCCACGCGACTCATCCCCGTCTCGAGAGCCCACGTGGACGGCGTGCTTTACCACGGACAGGCGAGTCAGGACTTCGTCGAGTGGCTGACGTCCGCCGGTGCCCGCGTGGCCGTTCCGACCACCCTGAACGTGGCGGCCCTGGACCTGGTCCATCCGTGGCTGTATCGCGGGACCGAGGCGCAGGCGACCGCCGGGCGGCGCCTGGTGGACAGCTATCTGGAGCTTGGCTGTCTGCCGACGATGACCTGCGCGCCATACCAATCGGCCGATCGCCCGCATCTCGGCGAGAACGTCGCCTGGGCCGAATCGAACGCGATCGTCTTCGTCAATTCGGTGCTCGGCGCCCGGACCGCGCGGTATGGCGACTTCTCGGACATCGCCGCGGCGATCGCCGGCTGCGTGCCGGACGCCGGCCTGCATCGTCCCGAGGCTCGGTCGGCCACCCTGATCGTCGAGGTGGACCAGGACGCGGCGGCGATGCTCACCGACGACGCCATCTTCGGCGCGCTCGGGCTGATCGTCGGCGAGCGGGCCGCGGGGCGGGTCGCCGCCATCGTCGGCCTGCCGCCCGAGACGTCCGAGGATGCGCTCAAGGCCCTTGGTGCCGGTGCCGCCTCGTCCGGCTCCGTCGCGATGTTCCACGCCGTCGGGATCACCCCGGAGGCACCCACACTGGAGGCGGCCACCGGAGGGACCGGGGATGCGCCGCGGGTCGAGGTGGGGTCGCCCGATCTGCGACGGGCGATGGCCGGTCTCGCGACGAGCCCGGACGGCCCGATCGATGCGGTCGCGCTCGGCACGCCCCATGCCTCCGTCGCCGAGTTCGGGCGGCTGCACACAGCCCTGGGTGAGGCGCCTCGACCCGTCGCCGTGGAGTTCACCGTCTCGACATCCCGCGAGGTCCTCGCCGAGATCACGCGCCGCGGCTGGTCGGACGACCTGGCGGCCGCCGGCGTGACCGTTGTGACCGACACCTGCACGTACGTCAGCCGGATCCTGCAGGCGCCGGGCGGGGTGACGATGACGAACTCCGCCAAGTGGGCCTTCTACGCACCCGCCAACCTTGGCGGCAGTGTCGTGTACGGAACACTCCGGGACTGCGTCGCGTCGGCCAGGGCCGGTCGGGTCGTTCGGACGCAGGCGTGAACGCGCCCCTGACTGAAGCGCCCCTGGCTGGCACGCCCCTGGTCGCGGGGCAGGTTTCTGGCCCGGTACTGGCGCTCGGTGAGCCGCTCAGCCTGTGGGGCGGCGTGGATCCAGATACCGGCCTGATCGTCGAGCTTCGCCACCCGGATCACGGCCGGTCCATCTCCGGGCAGGTCCTGTTGATGCCCGCTGTCCGGGGGTCAAGTTCATCGAGCTCGATCCTGGCGGAACTCCTCCGAGCCGGACTCGGGCCGCGCGCGATCGTCCTTGGCGAACGCGACGAGATCCTGGTCGTCGGTGCGGTCGCGGCATGGGAGTTGTACGGCGCCGTCTGTCCGGTGCTCCTGCTGACGCCGGCGAACTACACCCTGGCGGCCACCTGGACGGCGATGGCGATCGACCTGGACGGGACCATCACGCGCACCTGAGGACACGCCATCTGGCAGTCGATTCTGTGACCGATGGCCGTACCGCTTGCCGTCACAACGGCCCACGCTGGGGCAGGAGTCGGGGTCCGACGTCGACTCCTCGCGAAAGGAGTCCGTGATGGACAAGATCCTCGTCGCGTACGACGGCACCGAGCCGTCCAAGCGCGCACTGCACTCGGCCGCGATGCTGGCCAAGGCGTTCGAAGCCGCGATCAGCGTCGTCAGCGTCGTTCCCCGCCATCCCGGTCGGGCGCCGGTCGATCCCTGGGATGACGGACGCGTCCACGCTGACGAGCTCGTCGAGGCCCGTACCCTGCTCCGGGCCGAAGGCCTTGAAGCCGAGCTGTTGGAGCCGATGGGCGACCCGGCCCTCATGATCGAACGGATGGCCGAGAAGGGCGGGTTCGACGTCGTCGTCGTCGGGACGCGCGACCTCGGATCTGTCGACCGACTGCTCCAAGGTAGCGTGTCGGAGCACGTCGCCACGCACGCGGCGACCACCGTGGTCGTCGCTCGCTGAATCGAACGGGTGCACTCGGCGCCCGCGACCGACAGGCCGCGGGAGCCTCCTCGCCCCTCCCCGTCCGTGCTGAAGAGCCCTTCGGGACGGGCCGACTGACACTGGGTCGATCGGTCGGTCGCGGGCTACCCTGGCTTCGATGGATGCCATGACCCATGCCCGACCCGCCCTGACCCGCACCGCCGAGCGCGGCTCAGGCGGCGTCAGCATCCGACGGATCCGGCGCGCCGATCTCCCGGAACTGGAGCGGTTCTACGCGATCCTCTCCCCGGAAAGCCGGCGCACCCGTTTCTTCGCGGTGGGTGCGGGCGTCAGCCACGGGCAGTCCGTTTCGTTCTGCACGCCCGATCATGATCATCGTGAGGGCTTCGTCGCGATCGTCCATGCCGCGGCTCCGGAGGGCGATCGGATCGCCGGCCACCTCTGCCTGGAGCCGGCCGGTGGTCACGTCGCGGAGGTCGCGATCGCCGTCGGCGATGCGCTCCAGCATCAGGGGATCGGCCGGCGACTGATGGCTGCCGGCGTGCGCTGGGCGCTGGCTGAAGGGTTCACGACGCTTACCGCCACGACGTACATCGGGAACGCGCCGATCCACCGCCTGCTCACCGGCCTCGGGCGGCCGGCACACGCCCACGATGCGGGTGTCGGGACCGAGGAGATCACCATCGACCTGCGGACGTCGACCTCGCCTGCCACACCCAGCTGAGGCCGCCAGGTCCCCGTCAGGTCCCCGTCGTCCTCGCCGCCATGGCGTGGACGAGATCCGTCGCCGACAGCACACCGCACGGCGTCTCGCCGTCGTCGGAGACGACCACCAGGCGGTGGACGCGGCGCTCGGTCATGAGGCGCGCGGCTTCTGCCACGGTGGTGTGCGCGCTGATGGTCAGCACCGGCCGGCTCATGATGTGTCGGGCACTGAGTCGCGCCCAGTCCGTCCATAGCGCCTCTGTGGAACGAACGCGCAGGAGATCGGACCCGCTCACGACGCCGACCAGATAGCCACTCCAGTCCACCACCGGCACGCCGCTGATCCCGGCCCGATCGAGGACGTCGGCGATGTCCGATACGGGCGTATCCGGCCACACCACGATCGGGTCCCTCGACATCAGCGCCCCGACCGTGGGGCCCCCATCAGCAGTCGTCACAGGCATCGGCGATCTCCTTGATGAGATCGCTCTCCGAGATGACGCCGATCGGTGCCTGGTCCTCGTCCACGACGATGAGTCGATGGACGCCGGTCGCGGTCATCTGGCGGGCCGCATCGTCGAGTGAGGCCGTGCCATCGATGGTCTGCGCCGGCCAGCTCATCAGGTCGCGGACGATCAGCCCGTGCCAGCCCGTCCACGGGATGGCGGCCCCCTGAAGTCGGATCAGGTCGGTCTGGCTGATGACGCCCACGAGTCGATCGTCCGAGTCGACGACGGGCAGGCCGCTGATCTCGTAGCCGGCCAGGAGCTCGGCGACACCGGCGATGGCCTCCTCCTCCGAGACGACCACCGGCGAGACCGTCATGGCGCTCTCGACTGTTGGTCCTGCCGTACGTCCGGTCATCATGGCGTCCTCCTCCATGGGAGGCCGACGGGCCTTGCGCGCCCGACGGCCGAAACGGTCAGCGGAGCCCAGCGAGCTCCTGGAGCGTGCGCCAGTTCGCCAGGCGGTCGTCCCGGGTAGCCAGGATCTCGGGGGTCGCCGTGCCGTCGGGCGCGAAGTGCGGGGCGAACCGGCCCTCGGTTCGCGCGAAGGTCAGGAAGTCGATCGCCGTCCCGTCCGGCGCATCGGCCCAATCCTCGCGCAGGGCCGGGTTGCCCTGGAGGGACAGGCGCTCGGCGATCGAGTCGCCGCGGCGCGGATCGTAGGTGTACAGCGGGAAGGCTCGTGACTCGACCGCCAGGCGGGCCTGGCGCATCGCGGCGTCGTCCGCGACGCCGTGCTCAGGCATGCAGGCCGAGTAGGCGATGACGACGGCCGGGCCCGGATACGTATTCGCATCCAGGATCGAGCGGTAGAAGTGATTGAGGTGGGCCGGCGTCGTCTCGGCGACGAAGACATCGCCATGGGCCATCATGATCCGGCCCAGCTCCTTGCGTCGTTCCGGTCGACCATGCAGGACGCTGCCATACGCCGACATCTTGGTGACCTGGCCGCCGAAGGAAGCCGTCGAGGCCTGGCCGCCGGTGTTGGAGTAGACCTGTGTGTCGAGGACCAGCACCTTGATGTCGGCGCCGGACGCGACCATCCTCGAGAGGGCCTGGAATCCGATGTCGTACATCGCCCCGTCGCCACCGAGGACCCACAGTCGTCGATCCGCGCCGCCTGCCGCATCCCACCGTGCGCGGATGCCAAGGGCGACCGCCGGCGCATTCTCGAACAGGGAGTTCGTCCACGGGACGAGATACGGGTTGAATGGGTACGTGCTGCCGAAGACCGTGTTGCAGCCGGTCGCGGCGACGATGCCCATAGAGGTCGGGCCGGCCGTCTCCCGCGTGGCGGCGAGCAGCATCCGGATCGCCGTCGCTTCGCCGCAGCCGGCGCACGACCCGGCCCCGCCGACATAGCCGAACGCGTGCTCGCCGAGCATGAGGTCTGCGAGGGCCTTCTCGTTCCGGTAGACGGCCGGAGTGGGCGGCAGCGAGCGGAAGAACGACATGTCCCGGGCGTGTCGCTCCACCGTCGAGTCGCCCGTGACCGGCTCCTCGTCCACCTTGTCGATCATGATCAGCGCGTCGTGGCCGAGCCCGGTGCAGACCTCCACGCACTCCGCGCAGCCCTTGCAGTGGACCGCGTCCACGAAGATCCCGAACGCGCCGCGCTCCTCCCCGCGCCGCGCTGGGACATCGCCGTACTTCTGGGTCGGCGCGAAATGTTCACGGGCCGTGCCCGCCGCTGCCGAGGGGACGCGCTGCGCCTCGCTGAACGAGACGATGCGCGCCTCCAGCTCTGGCTCCGGCACCACGATCCCGAAGATCGCGCTGTCCGGGCACGCGCTGACACAGGCCATGCACCCGACGCAGCGATCCAGGATGAATTCGGGGATCCTGGGCGCGAGACGGCTGAAGTCGCGAGTGGCCGCCGTCCCCGGCGGGATGATGCTGCGGGCGAGGCCCGCGTCGGCCGGCAGTTCGGCGTCCGCCACGCCGCGCCGATACGCCGGCACGATCGAACGCCCGAACTCCTCGACGTACGTTTCGACGTCGAAGATCGGTGGCGCCAATGTCGCGAGTCGAGCCTCGTGGGCCTCCTTCAGCTCACCGGCGTCCTTGACCAGGGGGGTCGCGTCAGGCATCGCTCGCCCCGGCTGCCGAAACGGGCGCCGCAGTCTCCCCGGCGATGGCATGCACGATGTCGGTCAGGGACAGGATCCCGATCGGGTGCCGCTCGTCCTGGTCGTCCACGACGACGAGCCGATGGATGTGCAACCGCTCCATCCGCTGGACGGCGAGCACCAGCGGCACCGAGCGTCCGACGGTCACCGCCGGGTGCGTCATCAGGTGCCGGACCGCCAGGCCCGGCCAGTTCGACCACAGGTATTCGGTGGCCCGCGCGCGAGCGAGGTCCGTCTGCGACAGGACGCCGACGAGCGACCCGGAGGCGTCCACCACGGGCAGGCCGCTGATGTGGTGCATATCCAGGAGTCGTGCCGCCTCGGTCAGGGAGGCATCGAAGCGGATCACGACCGGTTCAGGGGCCATGACGTCGGCGACGATCGAGACGGAGCGAGTGGTCGTCATGCGGGGACTCCTTCCGGGACGCGCTGACCGGCCTCGGCCAGCGCGGCACTGACGTCGATCAGGCCGTCGTAGGCCGCCGTGATGATCTGGAGGTTGGCGTCGACCACCGCGCCGCCGCGCTTGCCGAAGAAGCGACCGAGTCGATCGCGTACGGCGTCGAGGAGCCGCCCACGATCCATGCCCGCGCGCTCCGCGAACGGGGCGACCCGCAGGAAGACGCCGACGAGAGCGACGCCCTGCATCCGGACCTGGAGGTCGGCCCGGGGCGTGTGGCGCCTCGCGAGTCCGGCGGTGTCGAGCGCAGTCACCCGGATCCGGCGCGCGAGGATCTCGGCGCGGGCCGCGGCGGGGATCGTCGCCCAGATCGCGTCGGGGTCGGTCAGCGGGGACTGCAGGAACAGCGTGCCGCCGTCGACCAGCCCCGCCAGTGGGTCGCCCAGGCCGAATGCCGACACATCGTGCAGTGGGACCATGTCCACTCGATCCAGTTCGGCGTGGGTCCGGATCGGGCCGTCCGCCACCGTCAGGTAGTAGGTGGTGGGCAGGCCCTTCTTCTCGGAGCCGTAGCGCGGGTAGGCCTGGACCCGCTTGTCGAAGAGTTCGCCCGCCAGGGTCGCGATGAGCTTGTTGGTCGTGACGCTGCCGAACCCGCCGATCGAATGCCCGCGGAGGCTCCATGCGCCGACCGGCCGGAGCTCGACATCCGCTCGCTCCAGCGCCAGTGGATGGCGGATCCCCAGGACCCAGTGTCGCTGCGGCCCGTCCCGCGGCAGCGCAAGGCGATCGAAGACGGCGACGAGGTCGCCGGCCGCGATGTCGCGCGAGCCCAGGCCCGCCGAGAACGAGAAAACTTGCGGTAGCGCCCCGCCATCGACCGCCGCCTCGTACAGGGCGGCTTCGAGTTCGCGGGTCAGCGGGTTGGCCGCCGCCAGCGGTTCGTCCGTCCGCTCGACGACGCCGATCGCGCGGGCGCCGCCCAGGGCCGCGCTGAGTGCGCCGGCCGGGAAGGGCCGGAACGAGGTGATCGCCACGCACCCCACCGCCCGACCGGCGTCGCGCAGGTGGTCGACGACCGCAAGGGCTGTGTCGGCGATGGTGCCCATCGCGACGAGGATCTCGGTGGCGCCCTCGGTCCGATACGGCTGGATCTCGGCATAGGGCCGGGCGGTCAATCGTGTCCACTCGGCCATCGCCTCGGCCAGGACGGCCGGGATCCGGTCCGTGTAGGCCCGTTGGCCGATGCGGCCCTTCATGTAGCTGTCCTGGTTCTGGACCACGCCGGTCATCAGCGCCTCGCCCGGGTCGAACAGGTCACGGATGTGGTCTCGTGGATCGCCCACGAACTCGCGCAGCAGGTCGTCCTCAGGCAGCAGGACATTCTCGAGCGTGTGGGTCGTCAGGAAGCCGTCCTGGGCCACGATGAATGGGGTCTCGGATGACTCGGCCGTGCGGCGCGCGATGACGGCCAGGTCCGCGGCTTCCTGGGCATTCCGGGCGAACAGGATCCCCCAACCCGTGTCCGCGACGGCCATGACATCGTCGTGCCCGGCGTGGATGTTGAGCGCCTGGCTGGTCAGGGCTCGCGCGCCGACGTGGAAGACGACCGGCAGCCGCTTCCCGGCGATGACGTACAGGACCTCCTTCATGAGGACCAGCCCCTGCCCCGCTGTGAAGTTCGTCACGCGTCCACCGGCCAGTGCCACGCCCTCCGCAGCCGAGGCGGAGGAGTGCTCGGACTCGGGCTCGATGAACCGGAGCGGTGTGTCCCACAGGTCCGTATGCCCACCGGCGACGGCAGCCTGGTAGATGGCGGCCATCGTCGTCGACGGCGTGATCGGATAGACGCAGGCGACCTCCGCGAGGCGCGATTCGACATGTGCGACGGCCTCGGACCCGTCGACGATGGCGGCGATCCCAGGGTAGGGAGGGGGGCTGGCAGGGGCGCGGACGACATGCGGAGCCATGTCTACAGGCTGCCCGCAGCACGCACGGCTTGTCAGGGGCGACCGACCCGAAGATGCGGGCCGAATGGCCCACATCGCGGACGGACGGCAGGGTGCAGACTTGGCGACGTGCGAATCGTCGATGTCGCTGAGGCCGTGGCCGGGATCCGGTCAGGACAGCAGGTCTACCTGCACTGTGCGGCGGCGACGCCGTCCGTCCTGCTCGATGCGCTCGTCGCCCGCGCCCCGGACCTGCTGGATGTCGGGGTCGTCCACCTGCACTGCGAGGGGCCAGGCCCGCACCTGACACCCGAGATGGCCCCGCACTTCCGCCATCGCGCGCTGTTCATCGGGCCGAACGCGCGCCAGGCCGTGCAGGAGGGTCGCGCTGACTACGTCCCGATCTTCCTCTCCGACGTGCCTCGTCTGTTCGACTCCGGGGCGATGCCATTGGACGCGGTGTTGGTCAACGCGACCCCACCGGACAGCCACGGGTTCTGCTCGCTCGGGACGTCCGTGGAGGCGATGCACGCGGCGATCCGGGCCGCGAAGACGGTCATCGTCCAACTCAACCGGTCCATGCCGCGCACCCTCGGCGAGAGCTTCATCCACGTCGACGACATCGACCTCGCGGTCGAGGTGGACGTGCCCCCCTATGAGCATGCCGTCGGGACGATCGGCGACGTGGAGCGACGCATCGGGGAACACGTCGCTGAACTCGTGCCGGACGGTGCGACGCTCCAGCTGGGGATCGGGGCGATCCCGTCGGCGGTGGCGATGGCCCTCGGCGACAAGCACGACCTGGGCATCCACACCGAGATGTTCACGGACGCGATCGTGGACCTCGTCGAGGCCGGCGTCGTGACCGGCGCCCGGAAGGAACGCAACCGGGGCAAGATCGTCACCGCGTTCATGATGGGGACCAAGCGCCTATACGACTTCGTGGACGACAACCCGATGGTCGAGATGCGCTCGGTCGACTTCACCAACGACACGCACGTCATCCGCTCGTTCAGCCGGATGATGGCCATCAACTCCGCCATCGAGGTGGACCTGACCGGGCAGGTCGTGGCCGACTCGATCGGTCACCGGATGTATAGCGGCGTCGGTGGCCAGATGGACTTCATCCGCGGCGCCGCCCTGGCCGAGGAAGGCCGGGCGATCATCGCGCTCCCATCCACGGCCGCCGCCGGCACGCGCTCGCGGATCGCGGTCACACTCGCTCCGGGTGCCGGGGTGGTCACGACCCGGGCGCACGTGCGGACCGTGGTCACGGAGTGGGGCACCGCCGACCTGTTCGGGCGAAGCCTCTCGGAACGCGCCCGTGCACTCATCGAGATCGCCCACCCGGACTTCCGGGACGCCCTTCGAGCGGAGGCACGCGCGACGCGCGCGTTGTGATCGCCCCCTCGGGCCGGTCCTACTTGGGCAGGGCGTAGCTGCCGTCGGGGCCGTGGACCTCGCCGCCGGTCAGTGGTGGTGCGAAGGCGCAGATCAATCGCATATCGCCGCCGATCGCGCGAACGGTGTGCAGGTCGTGCTTGTCCAGCGCGTACAGCACGAACGGTTCGATCCGGTGGGTCACGCCGTCGCTGGCCGCCGTGATCTCCCCCTCTCCGGAGATGCAGTAGCAGGCCTCGAAGTGATGTTTGTACTCGAGCGTCAGCGACGCCCCATCCACGATCAGGGTATCGCTCAGCGAGTAGCCCATACCGTCCGACGCCAGCAGTAGCCGGCGACTGTTCCAGCCGGGTCCGGACACATCCCGTTCGGTCCCGACGATCTCCTTCAGGGCCCGCACGATCATGGTCAGTCCTCCTGGTTCGCGATCAGCTCGAGCGCGGTCGCGATGGCAAGCAATGCTTCGTCGCCGTCACGCCGGCCGATGACCTGGAGCGATGCCGGCAGCCGTGCCTCCGAGACGAGACCCATGGGCAGCGCCAGCGCGGGCAGGTCCAGGTGATTGGCGACGGCGGTATTGCGGATGATCAGGCTATTGAGTCGGGTGTACTCGGCTACATCCTGCACCTGGTCGATCGTGGGCGGCACGATCGGGAGGGTCGGGAGCAGGACGGCATCGTAGCCCTTCAGGAGCCTGTCCGACGCGCCGCGCAGGGCGTGCAGCTCCTCGATGCGCTCGCGATAGGTCGCTGCCGAGATCAGCTTCGCCTGATCCAGCCGCATGGCGATCCTTGGGTCGTATCGATCACGGCGGGCCGCCAGAAGTGGGCCGTGTAGCCAGAGCGCCTCGTGCGGGAGGACCTCGGACGGGACGACCGACGTCGCGATCGTGTCGAAGAAGAACGGCCCGAACTCGATGGTCGCGCCCGCGCTCCGGAGCGCGCTGAGAACGGCGGTGAACCGGCGCTGGATGTCGGGATCCGTTTCGGTGAGCTGCTCATCGGTCGGCACGAGGAATCGGCGGCCGGCGACTCCACTCGCCGCAGCGTCGTGACCCGGGACGTCGTCCACGCTGTCCGATCCTGTGCGCCCTCCCATGGCGGCGAGCAGGATCCCCATCCCGGCTACGTCTCGCGTGATCAAGCCGGGCACGTCGAAGGTCGGGGCGAGCGGCACGATCCCGTCGATCGAGTGTCTGGTCTTCGATGGTCGGTAGCCCACGAGGCCGCAGCAGGCGGCCGGGATCCGGCACGACCCGCTCGTGTCCGACCCGATCGCGAATGACACCATGCCCTCGGCCACCGATACGGCCCCGCCCGACGTCGACCCACCCGCGATCAGTCCGGCGTCGCGCCCGAACGGAGAGCGTGGTGTGCCGTGATGCGGGTTGAGACCAAGGCCTGAATACGCGAATGCAGTCATGTTCGTCCGGCCGACCAGCACCGCCCCGAGGGCGCGGATGCGGCTCAGGAATGGTGCGTCGGCGATGGCCGGCGGCATCCCGTCCAGAACCGGGGACGCCGCCCGAGTGGTGCTGCCGCGCACGTCGAAGTTGTCCTTCACGGAGAACGGGATCCCGGCCAACGGGGGCAGCGGCAGCCCCTGCGCCCGGCGCCCATCCCAAGCCCGCGCTTCGCCAAGGGCCTGCTCGCCGAATACCTCGAGGAACGCCACCCGACCCTGATCCCTGGGGTCCGCGATCCGTGCCAGCGCGACGACGACCGCCTGCTCGGCGGTCAGTTCCCGGCGGTCGAAGGCCTCGAGGGTGTCCCGGATGTCCACAGCGATCCCGATCACATGCGCTGGGTGAGTCCCGGCACAGCTGGCCGGGCGATGACCGCACTATCGGGCATCGGCGGGTGCCTCGTCAGGTCGTCAGACGCGGCCCTTCGGGACTGTGTGCCAGTACGTCTTGTTGAAGACGATCTTGCCCAGATGCCACAGCCGGTTGGGCTTCGGCGGGCGGGGCGGGTGGTCATAGTCGAACTGCAGGAGCGTCCCCTTCCCGTCTCCGATCTCGAAGAAGCACATGACCTTGCCCTGGTAGTCGGCGTGCCTGCCTGACGGCGCGCGGCCCTCGATCGCGGCGATGATCCGCTCGGCGACCACCGGGGCCTCGAAGTGGGCCGTGGAGCCCGCCTTGGACAGCGGCAGGTCCGTCGCATCGCCCAGCGCGTAGACGTTCGTCCGGTCCCCCACCAACAGGGTGTGCCGGTCCGTCGGCAGCCAGCCGCCGGGCGCCGGCGCCAGGCCGGAGTCGATGAGGAACTGCTGGCCCTTGTGCGGCGGCACCAGGATCAAGAGGTCGTACGGCAACTCCTCGCCTTCCAGGCTCTGGACGACCCGGCGTTCCGGGTCGATCGTCTCGACGTTGAAGAACGTGTGCAATTCGATGCCCTTGCCGGCAAGGATCGGCGTGGCCATCTCGGACACGCTCTCGATGGTGAACGCCCGGCCGATCGGCGAACAGAAGTGCATCTCGGCCGCATCGCGCAGGCCGCGCTCGCGCAGCTCGGCCTCGATCAGGAACGCGACCTCCAGCGGCGCCGGCGGGCACTTGTAGGGCATCCCGGCGATGCCGATCACGATCCTGCCCTCGCGGAACGCGTCCAGGGCCGTGCGCAGCTCCGCGGCCGCCTCGGCCGAATAGAAGTGGTTCGCCTCTTCCGCGAAGTGCTCGATCGCCTCCGGGACGATGCGCGAACCGGTCGCCAGCACGAGGTACCCATACGACAAGGCCCGGCCGTCCGTCAAGCGGACCGTCGCCTCCGACTCGTCGACGCGGGCGACCTCGCCGATGACCAGCGTCACGCGCTTGTCGAGCAGGGACCGCTCGGGACGGGCCAGATTGGAGGCTCGCTCGCCGCCCATCGCGATGTACATGAAACCGGGCTGGTAGACGTGTTGGCCGGTGGCGTCCACCACGACGATCTCCACCTCGCCGCGGTCGATCCGCTGCCGGAGCTTCTTGACCAGAAGATTGGCGGTGAGGGTGCCCCCGACACCCCCACCCAGGATGAGGATCCGTTGCATGACCGGCCTACCTGACCTTCTCGACGACGATCTCGTCGTAGCCGTAGCGGGTCTCGAGCGCGACCAACCGATGGCCGGCTTTCTCGATCCACTTCGGGATGTCCGTCTTGGAGCCCTTGTCCGAGGAGTAGACGGCGATCACGTCGCCGACCTGACTCTCACGGATGGAGCGGATGAGTTCCATCAACGGTCCCGGGCAGTAGCTGCCGCGGGCGTCGACGGTCCGGGTGATGGCGATGGCGGTGTCGGTCATGGCGGTCACGCTCTTCCTTAGATGAACAGGGGGATGGAGTCCTCGGTCAGGAGGCCGATGACGGTGGCGGCGCCGGCGGGTTCGCCCATGCCCTCGATCATGTCTTCGGGCTTCAGCCCGAACATGTCCATCGTCATCTGGCAGGGGATGAACTCGACGCCCAGCGACTGCGCGGCCTCGAGGAGTTCCTTGGGGCTGGCGACGCCGTACTGCTTGGCAAGGCGCCGCATCATCCAGGGGCCCATCCCCAGGAAGTTCATCTTCGAGAGCTTGCGGTGGCTGATGCCGGGGCGCTGCATCCCGGCCATCATCTTCTGCATGGCGTTCTCGCCGGTGATCCGCTTCTCGTCCTTGACGAAGACCTGGAGGCCCCAGAAAGTCACGAAGACGCGGGTCCGGACGCCCATCGCCGCGCTCGTCGAGGCGAGGATCATCGTGGCCCAGACCTTCTCGAGCTCGCCGCTATAGGCGATGATCAGGAAGTCCCTGGTCTTGACCGCGCCGGCGGCGTCGGGAGCCGGCAGGGGCTGGGTCGTCTCGGTGGCCTCTGGCCAGCCGTCGGCGGCGGCGATCGCATCGGCCAACGGATCGAATGCGATGCGTGTCTCGGTGGTCATCGGGTCCTCACTTCCGGCGGATGACGAAGCGGTAGACCGCGCCATCCGATGTCTGTTCCACGAGTTCGTTGCCGGTGGCGCGGCACCACGCCGCGACGTCCTTGATGGACCCGGCGTCCGTCGCCAGGAGCTCGATGGCCCCACCGGACGGGATGGCCTTCATGGCCTGGGCGGTCTTGACGATCGGCATCGGGCACGACAGCCCGCGTGCGTCGATCGACTGGGTGATCTCGATGACCGGCATGGGATGACTCCTTTCAGGACCGCGATCAGATGAAGACGATCCGACCTTCGTCGGCGTTGAGGTAGAAGGCGGTCACGCCCTCGACTCCGTCCACGAGCGGATCGAGGTCGGCCTCGTCGAGCTTCAGCAGGTCCATCGACAGCGAACACGCCTGGATGTCCACCTCGCCGAGGTCCTTGGCCAGACGGAGCGTCTCCGCCCAGGTCGCCTGTCCGGCGGCGGCGAGGTCGTCCACTGCGGTGCGTCCGGCGGCGCCGGCCTCGGGCGCGAGGCCGTGATCGGCGGTGATCCGGTCGGCGCGGAACGAGTCGAGCGCCCAGTACTGCAGGAAGATGTTGACGGGCTTGCCGAGCGCGGCCGCGCCGGCGGTGAGCAGGGCGGCGGCCTGCAGCTTGTCGTCCGTTCCGGAGAAGAGGACCAGGTTCAGCGGTTGCTCCATGGGGTCACCTCGTGGGGATGGCTGTCGGTTC
>JBKJQY010000126.1:0-12054 GCA_046593725.1 Candidatus Limnocylindrales bacterium | reverse complement strand
GCCGCGCACGTCGCCGCCACCGGCAAGGAGATGCCGATGGCGCTCGATTTCGGCGGCGAGATCTACATCCGCCAGGAAGGCGGTTCGATGCTGCTGGGGACCTACGAGCAGGCCTGCGTGCCGTGGTCGCCGAAGGTGACGCCTTGGGACTTCGGGTCGCAGTTGCTCAAGCCGGACCTGGACCGCATCACGCCCGAGCTGGCCGTCGCCTTCAAGCACTACCCGGCGATGGGCACGATCGGCATCAAGCGCGTGGTCAACGGGCCGTTCACGTTCTCACCGGATGGGAATCCGCTGGTCGGGCCGATTCGCGGCCTGCGCGGGTTCTGGGTCGCCTGCGGGGTCATGGCCGGGCTGTCCCAGGGCGGCGGCGTGGGCCTCGCGCTCGCGACGTGGATGACCAGCGGCGACCACGGCGACTCCGGCATGGATATCTGGGGCATGGATGTCGCCCGCTACGGCGACTACGCCACGCTGGCGTACACGAACGCCAAGGTCCAGGAGAACTATCGCCGCCGGTTCCGGATTACGTTCCCCAACGAGGAACTGCCCGACGGCCGCCCGCTCCTGACCACGCCGATCCACGACCGGCTGACCGAGGCCAACGCGGTGTGGGGTGCGACCTTCGGGCTGGAGCACGCGCTGTGGTTCCAGGAGCCGGGTCTCGAGCCGAAGGAGGAGGTTACCTTCCGGCGCTCGAACGCCTGGTCGCAGGTCGCCGCGGAGGTCCAAGCCGTCCGCGAGCGGGTGGGCATGACCGAGATCTCCAACTACGCGAAGTACCGGGTGACCGGCCCCGGCGCCGAGGCGTGGCTGTCGTCGCTGCTGACGGCACGGATGCCGGCCCCGGGCCGGATCACGCTGACGGCGATGCTCAATGACACCGGGCGCATCGTCGGCGAGTTCACGGTCGCACGCGCCTCTGACGCGGACGAGTTCTACCTGTTCGGGTCGCTCCCGGCTGAGGTCCATCACTCGCGCTGGTTCCGCCACCACCTGCCTGCGGACGATTCCGTGCGCTTCGAAGTGCTGGGGCTGGGGCTGACCGGGTTGTCCATCGCCGGGCCCCGATCGCGGGACGTCCTGGCGGCCGTGGCCCCGGACCTAGACCTGTCTACCGCGGCGTTCCCGTTCATGACCTTCCGGGACGTGGATCTGGGCATGATCCCGGCCCACCTCGCCCGCATCAACTACACGGGCGACCTGGGCTACGAGCTTTGGGTCACGCCGCCGTACCAGCGGGTGCTGTTCGACCGGATCATGGCCGCAGGCGAGGCGCACGGCCTTCGGTTGTTCGGGATGCGCGCGCTCATGTCGATGCGCCTCGAGAAGAACTACGGGACCTGGTTCCGCGAGTATCGGCCCATCTACACGCCGCTCGAGTCGGGGATCACGCGCTACATCAAGCTCGACCATGAGTTCATCGGGCGTGAGGCATATGAGCAGGAGCTGGCGAGTGGGCCGGCACGCCGCCTCGTGGCGTTCGTCGTGGAGCCGGACCCGGACGACCCCGCCGATGTCATCGGCGACGAGCCGATCTGGCATGGCGACTCGGTCGTGGGCTGGGTGACGTCCGGCGGCTACCTGCATCACGCCAAGGCGTCGCTGGCACTCGGGTACGTGCCCGCGGAGCTGGCTGCGCTGGATGGGCCCGGCGGCGCCGGCTTCGAGATCGAGATCATCGGGCGACGGCGGCCGGCGCGACTCCAGCCGACCCCGCTGTTCGACCCCGAGGGCCTCCGGATGCGCCAATGACCGACGTCGCGGCTCCGGCAGGGGAGGCGAGCGGAGCTGTGGGTGGGAGTCTGGTCGTCGATGGGCGGCCGCTCGCGTTCCAGCCCGGCGACTCCGTTGCGCTGGCCGTGCTGCGCGCTGGTGAGCAGCCTGGGCAGGGAGGGACGCTGTGCCTTGCCGGCGACTGCCCGAACTGCCTCGCGACGGTCGACGGGATCGCCTACGTCAGGACGTGCCAGGTCGCGTGTCGGCCGGGTCTCGTGGCGGAACGGCATCCGGCCGTTGGGCTGCCGCCGCTCCCCGTCGTGGCGTTGTCGAACATCACGAGGACGCCGCCTGGACCCACGATCGAGGTGGAGCGGCGCGAAGTCGAGATCGCGGTGATCGGCGGCGGAACGAGTGGGCGTGCCGTCGCGGCCGCCTCGCGCGCGGCCGGGCGCGACGTTCTGTTGATGGATGCCGCGGACGGCATCGAAGTCGTCGCGATCTACCCGGGACCGACGATCGTGGCCCGGACGCCGGCGGGGATGCTCCATGTCCACGCCCACGAGATCGTCGTCGCGACCGGGGCCGCCGAGATCCATCCGGTCTGTGCCGGGAGCGACCTGGCGGGGCTCGTCACCGCGCGCGCCGCGGAGCGGCTCCATGCGGCTGGCGTGTCCCTTGGGCGGGCGGTCGCCGTCGGCACGCCGCCGGATGGCGTCCCGTGCGAGCGCGTGGACGGGACGCTCGTGCGCTTCGAGGGGGACGAGGCTGGCCACGTACGCGCGGTCGTGACCGTGGACCATGCGACCGGCGCGGAGACCACCACTCCATGCGACACAGCGATCCTGGGCCTGGGCCGGGCGCCACGGGACGTCCTGGCGCGGATGGCCGGGTCGGCCCCGGTCACGCTCGTGGGTCCGGCCGCGGACGACCATCCGCTCCCACCACCACCCACGGACGGTGTCGTCTGCCGCTGCCACGGGGTCACGGTGGAAGACCTGCAGGGGACGTGGGACAAGGGCTTCCACGAGCTGGAACTCATCAAGCGGGCCAGCCTCGCCTGCCTCGGGACGTGCCAGGGCGGCGCCTGCCTGCCCCAGGTCCGTTCCTGGATCGCGGCCCGGACCGGGGAGGTCCCTGAGCCCTTCACGGCGCGTCCGGCCTCGCGCCAGATCACGATCGCCGAGGCCGCCGCCGACGTCTATATCGATGCGTTCCGGCGCACGCCACTGCACGATGAGCACATCGCGGCGGGCGGGGTGATGGACCGCTTCGGGGTGTGGTGGCGGCCGTGGCACTACGGCGACGCCGTCGCCGAATACTGGGCCGTCCGCCAGGCGGTTTCAGTCGGCGATGTCAGCACGCTCGGCAAGCTAGTCGTGTCCGGGCCGGACGTCGTCGAGTTCCTGGAGCGGCTGTATCCGTGCCATGTCGCGGACATCAAGCCCGGTCGCTCGCGGTACGCGCTGCTCCTGAACGAACGCGGCCATGTCATGGACGATGGGATGATCCTGCGTGAGTCCGAGACGCGGTTCGTGCTGAGCTTCACGTCCGGTGGCGCCGCCAACGCCGAGATGTGGATCCGCGACTGGATCGACACCTGGGGCCTGCGCGTCCACGTCCTGGACCGGACGATGTCGCTCGCCGCGATCAACGTGACGGGGCCGCTGGCCGGGGAGTTGCTGCGCCGCGCCGGCCTCGCCGATCCGCCCCGCTTCCTTGGCCACGTCCGCGCGGAGGTCGCCGGCGTGCCGTGCCACGTCATGCGCCTGTCGTTCACGGGCGAGGCGGCCTGGGAGCTGCACCACCCGGTCGATGGTTCGGTGGCGCTTTGGCGCTCGCTGCTGGAGCTCGGCGGCGACCTCGGGATCCGGCCGCACGGGTTGAAGGCGTTGTTCGCGCTCCGCCTCGAGAAGGGCCACGTCATCGTCGGGATGGACACCGAACTGGACACGACGCCGCGTCGGCTCGGGATGGACTGGGCGGTCCGGATGGACAAGCCACGGTTCATCGGGCGGGCGGCGCTCGAACGGACCGCGAAGCTGCCGGACCACCGACGGCTCGTCGGGTTCACGATGGATGGCGCCGCGCCGGTCGAAGGCGCCCCGATCTGGTCCGAGGGCGACATCATCGGGCACGTGACGGGCAGCTGGGACTCGCCGGTCCTGGGTCGTGCCGTGCTCCTGGGCTGGCAGAAGCGGACGCCGTTCCCCGAGACCGTGGAGATCGATGGTCGCGTGGCGACAGTGACGCCGACCCCGTTCTACGACCCGGAGGGCCACCGTGCCCGCGCTTGAACCGCTCCCTGGGCTGCGCGTCGTCGCGGGGGAGGGCGCCCTGGATGCCGCGCGCTGGACCGCCCGCGATGGCACCGGCCCCGTGACCGTACTGCGATTCGCCCCGGACGACGCGTTCGCGATCGGCGCGGCCTCCGTCGAGGTAGACGACCCGGACGCGATCGTGGAGGACGAGCGGGGCTTCGTGGGTGGCTGGTGCTCGTTCGACGACCTGCGGCCGCAGACGGAGTGGGCGCCACCGACCGAACGCCCGGCCCTCGCCCAGGGGTCCGTGGCGGGCGTCCCGGCCAAGGTCTGGCTGCCGGAAGACGGTCAGGTCCTGCTCGTCGCCTCCGTCGCGCACGCCGCGGTCCTCGCCGAGCGACTGGGCTGGCGGCGATGAGGGATCTCGTCCGCACGTTGCTGCCGATCCGCTGGGCGGACCAGCCGAAGCCCGCCTACGACGTGGTCATCATCGGTGGTGGCGGGCACGGTCTCGCGACGGCCTACTACCTCGCGACCCGGCACGGGATCACCAACGTCGCCGTGCTCGAGTCGGACTACATCGCATCGGGCAATACCGGGCGCAACACGACGATCATCCGC
This sequence comes from Candidatus Limnocylindrales bacterium, assembly GCA_046593725.1. Taxonomy (GTDB): domain Bacteria; phylum Chloroflexota; class Limnocylindria; order Limnocylindrales; family CSP1-4; genus SPCO01. Next base: position 7,453 of record JBKJQY010000126.1, on the reverse strand, counting down.
GCCAACTACGGGATCCCGCAGGCGGTCCGGTTCTATCACCACAGCCTGCAGATGTACGCGGCGCTCGAGGAGGAGACCGGCGCGAACCTGCTCCACCAGACCCGCGGGATCCTGTGGTGCGCCCATACCGAGATGGCACTGCGCACCGAACTCGCGCGCTGCCAGCTCAACCAGGCGCTCGGCGTGGAGACGGTCATGGTCACCCCGGCCGAGGTCAAGGACTTGGTCCCCCAGATCGATCTCGCCGGTAGCGGCCGCTACCCGATCGTGGGCGCCTCGCATCACGTGCCCGGCGCGACCGCTCGTCACGATCGCGTGGCATGGGCATACGCGTCCGGCGCGTCCCAGCGCGGCGTGGACCTGTTCCAGCACACGGCGGTCACGAGCCTCATCGTGGACGGCGAGTGTGTCACCGGCGTCGAAACCACCGCGGGCCGGATCTCGGCGGGCGTGGTGCTGTCGGCGACGGGCGGCCGGGTCACGAAGCTGGCCGCCCAAGTCGGCATCCGGCTCCCGATCCGGACCCACCCGCTGCACGCGTTCGTGACCAACGACCACGCGCAGGGGATGGGCCCGATCGTCGCCAGCACGGAACTCATGTGCTACGCGTCGCAGACGGAGCGTGGCCAGATGCTCATCGGCGCCGAGTTCGACGCGCAGCCGTCCTATTCGCGTCAGTCGTCCTTCGATGCCCTGCGTGGCTACGCCTACAAGATCTCGTTGATGCTGCCGTTCCTGCGAGACCTGCGGATCCTGCGCACGTGGGCCGGCCTGTGCGACATCTCCGTGGACTACAGCCCGATCATGGGCACGACCCCGGTCGACGGGTTCCTCGTCACGACCGGCTGGGGCACGTGGGGTTTCAAGGCCATCCCGGCCGGCGGGGAGGGGATGGCCGAACTCATCGCCACGGGTCGGCCCTCGGAGCTTATCGCGCCATTCGCGCTGTCGCGCTTCAAGGCGGACCACGTCCTGGCCGACCAGGGCTCGTCGGGGACGCGCTGATGCATTCGATCGTCTGCCCGCGCTGCGGCCGTCGGTCGCTGGACGAGTTCATGTTCGGCGGCGAGCGAAGAGCGGTCCCGGACTGGATCACCGACCCGGACGAGCGCGACTTCGATGAGGTCTGGGTCTTCGAGAACCCGGAGGGCGCCTCGACCGAGCGCTGGTTCCACGCCGCGGGCTGTCGCCGCTGGCTGACGGTGCGGCGCGACACGGCCACCGACACCGTCCTGGAGGTCCGCTGACCATGTCGACCCTCGCGGATCGCTCGCTCGAGCTGCAGTTGCGCGGGCGCGTGCGTTTCGGGGTTGGCGCGATCGAGGCACTCCCCGAGCTGGTCGCATCGGCCGGCGGCCAGTCCGTGTTCATCGTCACGGACCCGGGCGTGCTGGCTTCGGGGGTCGTGGACCGGGTGTGTGGCGTGCTCGAGGTGGCTGGTGTCCGGGTCGGCGTGTACGCCGAAGTCGAGCCGAATCCAGGGACGGCGTCCGTGCTGCGCGGTAGCACGGCGCTCATGGCGTTCGGGGTCGACGGGACGGTCGTCGTCCCGGTCGGTGGCGGGTCATCGATGGATTCGGCGAAGGCGATCTCGCTCCATGCCGTGAACGGCGGCGACGTCCTGACCCTGGGCTATCACCGCGAGGACCTGTTGCCCGGGCGGCCCCTCGTGGCGGTCCCCACGACCGCGGGGACGGGCGCCGAGACGAACACGTTCGGTGTCATCACGGACGAGGCCGCGGGTCGCAAGGACTATGTCGGGCATCCGTCGCTGTTGCCCGCCTGGACGATCCTGGACCCGGCACTGACCGTAGGCCTGCCACCGGCCGCGACCGCCGCGACCGGGGTCGACGCGATGACCCACTCGCTCGAATCGCTCCTGTCGCGAACCCCCAACCCGTTCGCGGAGGCGCTCGCGCTCCAGGTCATCCGGACCGTGGGGGAGTGGCTGCCTCGGGCCGTGGCGGACGGCTCGGACCTGGAGGCGCGCTCGCAGATGCTCATGGCCTCGCACCTCGCCGGGATCGGGCAGGGGAGTGGGACGGGTGTGGGACTCGTCCACGCCCTCGGTCACGCGATCGGCACGCGCGGGCGGTTGCCGCACGGACTTTCCCTGGCCGTGGTCCTGCCGGAGGTGCTCCAGTTCTACGCCGACGAGCCGGACCTGCGTGACCGCGAACTCGCGCTGGTGGGGGTCGCCTTTTGGGCGGCATCCACCACGGAGACGCCGGCGACGGCGGGCGGTGCTGCCGTATGGGCCATCCGTCAGCTCCTCGCATCCATCGGGCTCAGGCCGACGCTGCGCTCGCTCGGTTTCGACGCGGCGCTGCTGGACGTCGTTGCCCAGGACGCCATCGACGACCCGGCCATCAACAACTCCCCACGTCTGCCGACCGTGGCCCAGGCGCGGGCGATCCTCGAGTCCGTCGCGGGCTGAAGGTTCGACGTTACCCCTGAGTGATGAGCGGCTTGACCTCGCCGATGAAGCGCTCGAGCGTCTCGACGTCGAATGGCGCCGGCTGCTCCGAGATGATCGTCCTGAAACCAAGCGCGACGTAGGGTCGGAGTCGGTCGGCGATCTCCTCTGGGTTGCCCTCCCAGAATGTGTCGTCGTCTTCGGTGTCGCTCGCGGGGGTCTGGTTGTGGGCCATTGAGGCCTCACGGACGCGCACGGCCTCGGCCTTGTCATCGCGGATGGTGAGCTTGACGCCCAGCGTGAACTCGATCTCGTCGATGTCCCGTCCCACAGCGTCGCAATGCCCCTGCAGGACCTCGACCTTGTGCGCCATCTCGTCCACGGTGCCCATCGCGTTCCACAGGTCGGCGTGCTTGGCCACGGTGCGCAGGGTCTTCTTCTCGCCACTGCCGCCGATCATGATCGGGAGCCGCTTCTGGATCGGCAGTGGACTGTGGCGCAGGTCATCGAACGCGTAGTGCGCGCCTGCCACCGAGGTGAACGATCCACCATCCATCACGGCACGCATCGCCTCGACAGCCTCGTCCATCCAATCGAGGCGCTGGCCGAAGCCACTCCCGAAGTCGATGCCGTGGGCCTTGTGCTCGGGCTCCATCCACGCGCCGCCGATGCCCAGGATCGCCCGGCCGCCGCTGATGTGGTCCAGGGTCTCGGCCGTCTTGGCGGTGAGGCCGGGGTTCCGGAAGGTATTCGCGCCGACCAGGAGCCCTAGCCGGGCATGCTCGGTGGCCATCGCCCAGCTCGCAAGGGTCGTCCACCCTTCGAAGATCGGCTGATACGGGTCGCCGAAGATCGCGTAGAGGTGATCCCACGTCCACAAATGGTCGTACCCGAGGCTGTCCGCCCGTTTGACGTAGGCGAGGAGGTCGGACCAGGAGGTGGCCTGGCTCCAGGGAAGGATGCCCAGCTTGAGATCGGTCATGAGGTGTGCTCTCCGGACGGATGGGGCCGTGATTCTAGCCGGGCGGACCGAGCTGGGCGAACCGTCGGTACACTCGGGGCATGTATGTGCCCGACTACTTCGTCCCGAACGAGGCGGATGTCCTCGAGCTGCTGCGCCATCCGGCGGCCGTCGAGCTGGTCACGGCGACTGGTGTCGGGCTGCTGGCGACGATGCTGCCGATGGCCTGGGATGAACCCGGGAGTCGGCCGGGGCTGGGGGAGTTCGGGGGCCTGGTGGGCCACATCGCGAGGAAGAACGCGCAGTGGCGGGAGCCGCTGATCGGCGAGGCGATGGCGATCGTGCATGGGCCGGACGCCTACATCTCGCCCACCTGGTATGCCGCGAAGCGAGAGCACGGACGGGTCGTGCCGACCTGGAACTACGTGACGATCCACGCCCACGGCCGGTTGGTGATCCATGACGATGTCGACTGGCTGGAGCGGAACGTCCGCCAGTTGACGGCGATGCACGAAGGCGCCCGCAGCGTGCCGTGGAGCGTGGACGACGCGCCGCGCGCCTACATCGAGGGACAGCTCCGGGCGATCGTGGGTGTCGAGCTGCTGATCGACCGCCTCGAGGCGAAGGCCAAGCTCAGCCAGAACCGCTCGAGCGATGACGTCGATGGGGTCATCGCCGGCCTCGAGGCGGACGGGGAAGGCGGCGTGGAGCGCGGCGTGGCGGCGGCGATGCGGGGGTCGAGGGATACGCCAGATGACCGGGCAGAGCGTCCGTAGACGCCGAGACCGCTGGTGATGGGCCGATCCGGAGGTTCCCGAACTCGCCCCTGAGCTTGGATGGACCGCCGCGTTCCATCCCGCCGCGCCCAACGCTCCCCGGGGTTGCGTATGACGCCGACCGGCGCTTCCCCGCCAGATGTCAACGCACGGCAGCACGAGACGGACTCCTGGCCCGGTTCCAATAGCCAGCGCAGTCGTCGCGGCGATTCCGAGGCCCGGACTGAGCGTGGCTCGGGCCATCGGCCGCCTCCGGCCCGCAGAACTATCCACCCCGCGCTCCCCGGGTGGGCATCTGGCAGACAAGTGGCCCCGGCCGGCCCGGCACCTCCCCGGACCACAGCTACGGCAGCGCGGCCAGGTCCCCTTCGATGACTTCGCGGTCGGCCGGATCGGCGATCCCGTCCAACGCCGCTACCCCGCGGGCCTTCCACAGCGCGACATCCGCGAGGTCGTCGGCCACCAACGAAGCCCGGGCCATCGCCTCGTACGCAGACGCGATGTCCCAGCCGGCGATGCCGTTGATCTCGTTGATCGCGACGCATCGGCGGGCGTGCCACAGTGCCGGCTCCGCCCGTCCGAGCACCGCGTACACGCGCGAGCACTGCCACTCACCGCGCGACAGGTTCATCGGTTCGCCGATCTCACCCCAGTGATAGCGCGAGGCATGGGCGGAGTGGATCATCTCGTCGTCCTGCTCGGGCGTTCGGTCCGGCGTTTCGAGCAGCGTCCAGGTGTGGTTGAACAGGCTGACCGCGAGCGCCCGTCGCATGACGGGGTCGATCTCGGTGGGGGCTGGGGTGGTAGTCACGGCGTCTGGGTCCTCCGAACTGAGCTGGCCAAGGATGTGCAGGACTCGCTGGGGCTGGAACGTCCTCGCTTCGATGCGAGACCGGCCATCATTCGGGCCGTATCCAGCTGCTCCCAGCGATACGAGTGGTGACTGGTCCACTCGTCCACGTGGGCCGGCCGCAGCAGCTCCAACGCCGCGACCCCGCAGCGCTCCGACACTCAGGCCTGGTCCAGCTCGCGATCGATGGCGCGCAGGATGAACCTCGCGGCCTCGGCGCTCTTGCCGCCGAGCTTCTGGTCGTCGTCCTGCTCGAGCGCCTGTCCCAGATCATGCAGGAACAGGTCAAGGGACTCGGTGCGTTCCAGGTCGCCAGCCGCGAACGCCTCGTCCAGCCGCGCCACGACGCCACGGGCGTTGTCCACCGTGTGCCCCTTCGCCTCGATCAACTCCCGGATGTCGGCACGCGCCGCGGCCGCCCCTGGCCCGACCGAGCTCATCGCAACCGCTCCATGACCCGCTGCAACCGACTGGCCGGCTCCAGCTCGCGGGCCGCGGCGGTTGGCGCGGCCGTCGCGATGGGCGTGACCTGGAGCGGCGTGACCAGCTCCGGCAGCCCCTCCTCGACGCGGATCCGCTGCCAGTCCGTGTCGAGCATGCTCATCGCCAGCTCGTCCCACCAGCGGTCATCGCGGCGGATCGACTGGCGCGCCCGGCCCTCCAGCACGAACCCGACCCGTTGGTATGCCCGGATGGCGCGCTCGTTGAACTCGAACACGAACAGGCCCACGCGGTGGAGTCGCAGGGTCCCGAACGCGTGGTCCATCATCAGCCGCGTCGCCTCGGTGCCGTAGCCCTGGCCCCAGGTGTCCGCCTCGCCGATCGTGATGTGGTACAGCGCCGAGCCGTTGTCGCCGTCGACCTGGCTGAACGCGCAGGTCCCGACCAGCCGTCCCGTGGATCGTTCGTGGACGGCCATCGCCAAGGCGTCCGTGCCTACGACCCGCGCCGCGAAGAAGCGTTCGATCTCCTCTGGCCGCATCGGCCGTTCCTGGTATCGCGCCAGGCGCGCGATCTCGGGATCCGCGTACCACGTCCGGAAGGCGTCGAGGTTCGCCGGGACGTGCCGGCGAAGGACCACCTTCGAGCCGGTGAGGAGCTCCGGGAACCACGCGCTCTGCACCATCGTCGGCACGGTATACCATCCCCGCCATGCGTCGCTGGAGCCTGCTGGCGGAGCGTCTCGCGGCGACATCGCGAACCTCCGAGAAGACCGCCCTGCTCGCGGACTACTTCCGCGGCCTGGATGCGGCAGAGCTGCCGATCGCGGCCGTCTTCCTGACCGGCCGGGCGTTCCCGGAGACAGACGGGCGAGCGACCGGCATCGGCTGGTCCGCGATCTCGACGGCCATCACCGAGGTCGCCGAGGTGACGCGCGCGGACCTCGGCGCCGCCTACGACCGGACCTCGGACCTGGGCCTCGCCGTCGCGGACGCCCTGACACTGGCCGGCCACGCCCCGCCACCGGAGGTCAGCCCGACGCTCCCCGAGGTGGACGCTGTGTTCGCGGCGATCGAGGTCGCCTCCGGCCCGGCACGCAAGGCCGCCATCCTGCGTGACCTGCTGGCTCGCTCGGACCCCGCCACGGCCAAGGGCATCGTCAAGGTCCTCAGCGGCGAGTTGCGCATCGGTTTGCGCGATGGCCTGGTGGAAGCCGCGATCGCGAAGGCGTTCGATCGCCCGCTCGAGGGCGTCAGATGGGCCGCGATGCTCGTCGGCGACATCGGTCGGCTGGCCGAGCTCGCCCGCGACGACACCCTCGAAACGGCCGAACTGGTCCTGTTCCACCCGCTCAAGTTCATGCTCGCGTCGCCGGCGGAAGACGCTGCCGAGATCCTGACCCGCCTCGGCCCGGAGGTCTGGGTGGAGGACAAGTACGACGGCATCCGCGCGCAGCTCCACAAGTGCGGCACGGATGTCGGGCTCTATTCGCGCGACCTCCACGACATCGGCGCGGGGTTCCCGGAGATCGTGGAAGCGGCTCGGCCGCTGGCGTGGGACGGGATCTTGGATGGCGAGATCCTGGGCTGGAAGGACGGTCTGGTGCTGCCGTTCATCGCGCTGCAGGCCCGACTCGGTCGCAAGGCACCGTCCGACGCGATCCAGGCGGAAGTGCCGGTCATCTACGTCGCCTTCGATGCCCTCGCCCTCGGCGCGGAAGCGGATGGCACGGGAACGGTCGAGCCGCTCCTGCGCGTGGAGCTGCGCGCGCGTCGGGTACGCCTCGACGCCCTTGACCTGCCCGCGGCCACCGATGGCGGCCGGTTCATCCGCTCGCACGTCGCCGTCGCCGCCAACACCGACGCACTGGAGGCGGCCTTCCTCGCGGCACGGGCCCGCCGCAACGAGGGCCTGATGGTCAAGGACCCGACGAGTGGCTACTCCCCGGGTCGGCGCGGTCTCGGCTGGCTGAAGATGAAGAAGGCGCTGGCCACCATCGATTGCGTCGT
>JBKJQY010000097.1:0-2888 GCA_046593725.1 Candidatus Limnocylindrales bacterium | reverse complement strand
GTTCGTTTCCGCGATCGCTGACTCCCTGGTACGAACGTCGGTCTTGAAACGACTCGGTCGGGACCATCGGGTAGGGTGTCACGCTCATGCGAACGCGCAGGATGCCTTGCATGAAACTCCGAATCGTCTCCGTCTTCGCGTGGTTCTACACCGGCTGGTACGCCGGGGCGATCCTTGCCGACATGTTCGGCGTGAGCCCCTTGCTGGGACCGATCATCGGTGCCGCGAGTGCCGGTCTGATCGTCGGTGACCCGCGCCGGCTCATCTGGATCCGTGCCGGCACCTCGCCGAGTGCGATGGACAACGTTCCCGAAGCCGCCTGACCCCATCCGATCCGTCAGGATCGCGATCGCCAGCCAGCACGACAAGGCCCCGGTTGCGCAAGCGTTTCCGGGGTTTGCCATGTCCGGGCCATGAGTGACAGCCGATCCCGACCACGACGATGACCATCGGGCAAACGCGGTACCCCTTCTGGGCTATGCACTGGCGCAACGATTCAAGGGAGAGTGAAAGGCAGTCGACGGAGTATCCGTCCATGACCCAACCAATCGCTCAGGGGCACCTTTGATGAATCGCATCGGATCCGCTTGGACCAACCGCCGCCGCTCGCGCGGACAGAGCCTGGTGGAACTCGCGTTGATCCTGCCCATCCTGCTGCTGCTCGTTGCGGCGACGCTGGACCTCGGCCGGATCTTCTACTCACAGATCACGATCGCGAACGCCGCTCGCGAGGGTGCCTATGAGGCGTCCTACAAGCCGACTTCCTTCGTTGCGAATGGGAACTGCGACAAGACGACCAATCGGATCATGTGTCGCGTCCTCAGCGAAGCGAAGGGTTCCTTCGCCCAGGTGGCCAAGGCGGACGTTGCCGTTACATGCACGCCATCTTGTACGGCCGCCATCGGGAATACGGTTTCCGTCACCGTTCTGGGCCGCTTCTCCCTGATCACCCCGTTGCTTCAGCCATTCCTTGGTGGCAACAGCGTGACACTCAGCGCTACCGCTTCCGCCCAGATCATCACGGATCCGGTGGCCATCGCGGCCTTGCCAACCCCCACCCCAACGCCAACCCCTACCCCTACGCCCGCCCCGACGCCCACGCCAACCCCGACCAGCGGCCCGACCCCGACGCCAACACCAGCTCCCACACCCACCCCTGCCCCCGTCTGCATCGCTCCGACGGCCGCCTTCACGGTGAGTCCGACGGGTGGCTTCAAGAACAGCACGCTGTTCCAGTTCACCGACCAGTCCGTCAACATGCCGGTCGGGCAGTGCAGCACCGTCTGGTCATGGAACTTTGGGGACGGTAGCGGCAACTCGGGGAACGGCGCAGGAACGTCGACGTTCAGAAACCCGACCTATACGTACACCAAGTCGAAGACCAACCCCGGGTTCACGGTGACCCTCGCCGTGTCGAATTCGGCCGGCAGTAACTCGACGACTCGAGTCATCCGGGTGGACCCGTGATGCGGTCATTGCGGCGAGATCCAGGGCGGGGCCAGGCGCTCGTCGAGTTTTCGCTCACCTTGATCATCTTTCTGGTCCTGATGATGGCCATCGTGGACCTGGGCCGCGGGATCTACATGTACAACGGCGTATCGCAGGCGGCCCGCGAGATCGCGCGTGTCGCGAGTGTCTATCCGGGCACGACATTCGGGACCAGTTCGCAGATCACCGCGGTGATCAACACCCAGAAGGGGCTCATCCCGAATCTGGGAACGCCAACGCTCGCCTGTGTCGAGATAGACGGTTCAGCTGGTCTGAGTTCCGCGGGCAAGTGCCCTGTGGGTGCCCAGGTCACCGTGTCCATCGTCGCCCCGTATCAGCCGGTGACCCCGGTCATGGGGCTGGTTGGCACCTGGAACATGCAGTCAAGCAGCAGTCAGCGCATGCCATGAAAGGAATCACCATGTCACCAAGGTTCACGCGCGCATCGAGAGTCCAAGGCGAGGGTCAGATCCTTGTGATCTTCGCCCTGGGCTTGGTGGCCATGCTCGCGATGGTGGGTCTCGTCCTGGACGGTGGCTCCACCTTCGCACAGCGACGAGGCCAGCAGAACGCGGCGGACCTGGCGGCGATCGCCGGAGCCAACCAATTCCTGCTTACAGGAGACAAGACTGCGGCGACCACCGTTGCCCGGAGCGTGGCGGCGCAGAACGGGTACGTCCAGGATCCGAGTTCCGGAAAGTCGGTCTCCGTCACCTTCACCTCGAACGATACGCGGGTCACGGTGGGCGTTTCCTCGCCCCACAACAACAACTTCAGCGGCGTGGTCGGGATGCCCTCTTGGCAGGTCTCCACCACGGCGACCGTCGAGACCGGGATCCCGGACACAGCCGATGGCGCGGGACCCTTCATCTTCAACAAGGACGTCTTCACGGATCCGGGTGGGCAGCCGCTGGCCAAGTACAGCACCCCAAGCAGCCCGTTCACTTTCGGTGATGGAAACGGCGACGTGCCGAGCGATCCCAACGACATAGCCTGGACCTGCTACGGGACGTGCGGCAACGTAGACTCAGCGACCGTTCGAGGGATGATCGACGGGACCAGTCCGATCAGCGTGACGCTCGATCCCACGAAGGACTTCACGACCTACATCGGCCAGCACAACAACGGCAACCACGCAACGCTGTTCGGTGAAATCAAGAGCAGCCTGATCGGGCAGGAGCGGGCGGTCCCGATCGTGGACGACAACGGCTTGTTCCAGGGCTGGGCGCAGTTCCATGTGACTGATGCGGACCAGGGCGCCAAGACCCTCTCCGGCTACTTCGTGAGCCCGTTCAACCAGAGTGATTCGTTGCATGTCATCGGTTGCTCCGGAACATGCCCGAAGCCGCGGTACTTCGGGGTCTACGTCCTCAAGCTCGTCAATTAGGCTCTCGCGATCC
>JBKJQY010000089.1:0-45108 GCA_046593725.1 Candidatus Limnocylindrales bacterium | reverse complement strand
GCCGAGGCCGGCCTCCAGCGGGTGACGGTCAGCCTCGACTCGCTGGACGATGCGGTATTCGGGGCGATGAACGGGATCGACTTCCCGGTCGCCAAGGTCCTCGATGGCATCGACGCGGCCATCGAGGCGGGCCTGGCGCCGGTCAAGATCAATATGGTCGTCCGGCGAGGCGTCAACGAGGCGAGCATCGTCCCGATGGCTACGTGGGCCCGTGGCATCGGCGCGACGCTGCGCTTCATCGAATACATGGACGTGGGCCACTCGAACGGCTGGCGACTCGACGAGGTCGTCCCGGCCGAAGAGCTCATCGCGACGCTCCAGGCGGAATGGCCGGCTGCTCCCGCCGATCCCGGTTACCGCGGTGAGGTCGCCGATCGCTGGCGCTACCTGGACGGCCGCGGAGAGTTCGGGGTCATCTCGTCCGTGACCCAGCCGTTCTGCCGGGATTGCACGAGAGCGCGCGTGTCCGCTGAAGGCAAGCTGTACACGTGCCTGTTCGCGGTGGATGGGCGGGATGCCAGGGCGGTCCTGCGCGATGGATCGGATGACGCCGCGTTGGAGGCCTTCGTGCGCGAGGTCTGGGGTGCGCGGAGCGACCGCTATTCGGAACTGCGCTCCGCGGCGACCTCGACGCTGCCGAAGATCGAGATGTACGCGATGGGCGGCTGAGCGGGGACCCACGCTCGCAACGGCCCGAGACCGGGCGGTGTCCACAGGGTTATCCACAGCTGCGGATATTCGGTGGACAGCCGCCGAGCAGTTCGGCGACATTTGGTGGATAACCGCGTTGACCGGTGTCCACACCGTTTCGTATCGTAGGTCTTGCCCGAAGGGGCCGACAGGAATGAAGGACCCGAGATCACATCAAGGACTCTTCGTTCCACCGCCGGTCGCTTCGGGCGCTTCGTTGCCCGCGACGTGCAGCTGTCTCACCACGGCGCGCCGTTCGGGTCCGCGCCCGACGGGACGTGATCGGCATCCCGGTGTCGATACTTCCGTCGGGCCGACGAAGCCGTGGGCCTCGGCCGTCTTCCCCCTTGGACGCGTTTCCTGGAGGCCCGCATGTCCACCCCGGCTGACCCCATAGACCCCTCCCGACCGATCGTTCCCGCGGATCAACCCGCCCTGATCGGCGCGTTGGCGGCGGCGGTCCGCGCCCGGACGGACCTCGTGCCTGAGCTGGGGATCGTCCTGGGTTCGGGGTTGGGCGGGCTGGCGGACGACCTTGCGGACACGGTCGCGATCCCCTTCGCCGACCTGCCGGGTTGGCCGGCCGCCACGGCACCAGGCCACGCCGGACGACTCCTCGTGGGGCGTCTTGGCGGCCGGGTCGTCGTGATGCTGCAGGGCCGGTTCCATCTCTACGAAGGGAATCACCCGGGCCTGGTCGTCCAACCGGTGTTGTTGTTCAAGGCGCTGGGAGCCTCCGTTGTCGTGTTGACGAACGCGGCCGGCGGCTTGGACCCGACCTTTGGTCCGGGCACCCTGATGGTCATGCGCGACCACATCAACCTGACCGGACTGAACCCGCTGATGGGCCGGAACGAGGAGTCGCTTGGGGAACGGTTCCCGGATCTCACGGAGGCATGGAGCCCGCGACTGCGCGCCCGGCTGCATGCTGCCGCGGCCACCGAAGGGGTCAAGTTCGCCGAGGGCATCTACGTCGGCCTGACCGGCCCCAACTACGAGACGCCGGCCGAAGTCCGGATGCTCGCCGGTCTGGGCGGACACGCCGTCGGGATGTCCACGGTCCTTGAGTGCATAGCGGCGCGCTGGGTCGGCCTGGAGGTGTGCGGCGTGTCGCTCGTCACGAACGCCGGTGCCGGCTACTCAGGTGAGCCGTTGGCCCACGCGGAAGTCATGGCCGCCGGCGCGGAGGCCGGCCCACGGCTGGCCCGCGTGATCCGCCGGTTCGTGTCGGAGCTCGGCCCGGACTGAGCTCGGCCCGGACTGAGCTTGGCCCGGACTGAGCTGGCCTGGACTGAGCAGGCCCGACCTGGACTGACCCGGACTGACCCGGACTGACCCGGACGGTTCCGCATCCTGCTGGGCGCCGTCAGGGCCGGATCGGTCGCCCGTCAAGCGACGAAGTGAGGTTCCGCATCCTGCTGGGTGCCGCCAATGCCCGATTCGTCTCCTGGGGACCAACGATGTGCGTCTGGCAGGCCTCTCCTCGGCCGCGAAGGCCGGATCTGTCGCCTGGGAGGCACCGCCTCGCCCTGGGACTGGCCGCGCCGGGTCAGGCGACCGGCAGATCCCGGCCAGCGGCCTTGGCGGCAGCGGCCTTCTCGGACCAGGCTTCAAGGACGCGATCCTTGTGCGGCCGGATGGGGCAGTGGCCGTCGCGGTTGTTGAATTCGTCGCAGTAGCCAAGTGGCACGCACTTGGGTGCAAGGAAGGAGCCAAGGAACGGCGACACCGCGAAGATCTCGTGGCGGATCAGCTGGAACAGCCGCCGGATCTCCCATTGGGCCATCGTGCACAGCCGCAGGCCGGACATGTGGATGAGCGCCCGCAGGTTCGTGGTCATGACCAGGTTCGTGCGCGTCGCATTCGGGAACACGAACCGGGCATCCTCACCCGGGATGCCGGCTCCCAGCAGGTCCCCGTACAGCCCCAGCGCTCCATCCACCTGGGTCTCGTATCGCTCGCGCAGGTCTGCATCACCCTCGGCGATCGAGTGGGGGAGCATCGTGGCGGCGCCCTTGTACGTCACGTAGCGCTGGCTCTGCTGGTCGAACGCGACACCCGCGCGATGCCGCACGAGCTGGTGTGACAGCGTTCGCGACACGCCACTGATGGCGAACGTGAACACGACGTGTTCGATGGTGGAGCCGTGCCCGGACTCGATCACGGACGAGATCAGCTTCTGCATCTTCTGCGCATCGAAGTCGCCGGCGACCGAGCGCTGGAAGATCGTCTGTGGGTCCTGCTCGGAGTAGCACGTCCGACAGGCGGTGTAGATGATCGGGACGTAGAACTTCTCGACGATGTCCCGATCCGGGAATAGCAGCGTCGCCTTCAGCCCGAGGTCGCGACGGCCCGGATTCTTGGGGATCCCGGTCTTCTCGCGTGTCGGCTCGGGGGTCGTCGGCTGGGCGGTCATCGGAGCGTCAGTCTAGCCGACGACGGCCGTCCGGGCCGATGCCGAAGAATCGACTGCGGTCGTCAGCCTTTGGCCTCGTCGTGCGACGACGGCACCGCCCCATCCTCGCCGAGCGCATAGGTGACCAGCTCATCCAGGCTCATCGCGGCACCCTCCGCAGCGCGCGCCTCGAGCGCCTCCGCCGACATCAGGTCCCGCGGTCGCGGCACGTCGAACAGGTCGAAGTTCTGGTCCACGTAGTCCGCGAGCATCGTCCCGGTGGTCTGCTGCAGGTGCCGCGCCGCACCCCATAGCCTCCCACCCCGTTCCAGGTCGCCGGTCGCGCTGGCGACGATGGCCAGGTCGTCCAGGGTCAAGGTCACACCGGATACGTCGCCCGCTTCGTAGAAGTGGCGCAGCGCATGACGCCCGTTCTCCAGCCCTGCGTCGAACCGGCGTTGCGCGACGGCGGACAGGCTGAGCATGTGGAGCGACCACGCCTCCATGGACCGCTGGCCGGACGCCCGGTGCAGCTGGAGGGAGCGGTCGTACCACTCCTCGGACGTGGCGGCGTCGCCCGTGAAGAAGTAGTAGCTCCCGAGGCCCCACAGGATGTTGCCCTCGCCGGCCGTGTCACCGAGCGCCTGATAGAGGGCCAGCGCCTCCTCCAGCATCGCACGGCCCCGCTCGAGGTTCTCCGGCAGCACCTGCCCGTTCATGACCACGATCAGATCCGCGTACGAGCGGTTGAAGAGCGCGTTCGCGATCTCGCTCTCGTCACCCACCATCCGCCAAACGGCCAGGGCCTCGTCGTACCAGCGAGCTGAGGTGACCTGGTCGGACTGCCAATACGCGACGCCCCCGAACGCCTCAGCGAACCGGGCCCGCGAGATCGGTTCGAGGTCCCAGCCCATCGCGGCCATAGCATCGAAGCGGGCCCGTGCCTCGTTCAGGTACCCGCGCTGCTGCCAGAATCGCCAGAGGAGGTAGGACAGGCGGGCGGCCACCTCGGGCGCCGGCTTCGCGGTCGCCCAGTCGAGCGACGCGCGCAGGTTGGCGTGTTCGCGCTCGAGTCGATCCAGCCAGATGCGCTGGTCGGCTCCAGAGAGCATCGGCGCGGCCTGTTCGGCGAGGCCGATCATGGCCGCCGCCAGGCGTGCGTTGACTTCGGACGTCTCACCGCGTGCCGTCAGCATCTCGGCGGCGTACTCACGGATGGTCTCGAGCATCGATACGCGCGGTTCGGCCACCTCGTCATCGACCCGGACGAGGCTCTGGTCGACGAGTTCTCCGATGCGATCGATCACATCGCCGCCTACCTCCGCCGCGGGGCCGCACACGGCCTCGGCGGTCTCGAGCTGGGATCCGCCCCGGAACACGGACAGCCGATCGACCAGTCGGCGGGCGCCGTCGTCGAGCAGGTCGTAGCTCCAGGCGATGGCGCCGCGCAGGGTCTGCTGGCGCTCGGGCAGGTCACGGGAACCGGCGGTGAGGGTGTCGAGGTGGTGCTCCAGCCGAACCAGGATCTGGTCGGGTGTCAGGAGCTTGATCCGGGCGGCGGCCAGCTCAAGGGCGAGCGGCATCCCATGGAGCGTGGAGCTGATCGCGGCGACCGCGGGCGCGTTGGCGTTGGTGACCGTGAATCCCGGCTTGACGGCTGCCGCTCGGCTGATGAACAAGCGAACGGCCTCATAGGTGGTGAGGGTCGCGAGGTCGTGCTCGCGCAGGGCCCTTGGGAGGTTCAGGCGATCGATCTCGGACAGGTGTCGCGTGTCGGGCGGTGCCGGCAACCCGGGGACCGGGTACTCCTGCTCTCCGGAGACCCGGAGCGCGACCCGCGTCGTCACCAGGACGGACAGCTTCGGACACCGTCGCAGGAGGTCGGCGATGATCGGGCCGGCCCCCACGACCTGCTCGAAGTTGTCGAGGACGAACAGCACGAGCCATTCACCCACCGCCTCGACGATGGCGTCCTCGGTCGAGCGCACGTTGTTGTCGGCGAGACCCAGCGTCCGGGCGATCGCCGGGGCGACCATGGCCGGGTCGCGGACCGCCTCCAGCGGGACGAACCAGATCCCGCCGGGGTACGCGTCGGCGGTGGTCGCCGCGACCTGGAGCGACAGCCGCGTCTTGCCCGTCCCGCCTGGGCCCGTCAGGCTTAACAGGCGCGTGTGGCCCAGCAGGTCGCCGGCCTCGGCCAGCTCTCGCTCGCGCCCGACGAACGTCGTGAGCTGCGTCGGCAGGTTATTCGGCCGCGCGTCGAGTGAGCGGAGCGGCGGGAAGTCTCGTGGGGGGTCGTCCGAATCCACCTGGACGAGTCGCACGGCGGCACCGAGATCCTTCAGGCGGTGCTGCCCGAGATCGCGCAGCGTCACGCCGGCGGGCAGGGACGACTCCGCGAGCGCCCGCGTCGCATCCGAGGCCAGGATCTGGCCGCCGTGAGCGACCGCTGCGATCCGCGCAGCCCGATTGATGTCCAGGCCCACGAGGCTCCCGCCGGCGAGCGCTGCCTCGCCGCTGTGCAGGCCCATGCGGACTCGCACGGCGGCACCGTCGGGCCATCGTTCCGCGGCGAGCGCCCGTTGCGCCGCGACCGCCGCCGCTACCCCTTGCCGTGCGCTCGGGAAGACGACGAAGAACGAATCGCCCTCGGTTCCCTGTTCGGCGCCACCACCTGCCTCGAAGGCCGCACGGAGGATCGCCCGCTGGCGCTCGCGGAGCTCCGCGTAGCGTGGCGTCCCGACCGCTTGTTCCAGGCGCGTGGAGCCCTCGATGTCGGTGAACAGGAAGGTGGAGGTGCCCGGGGATCCCACCTTCGGTTCGGTCATCCGGGAGGTCCTCCGGTGGCGATCAGTGCCGGTCCGCCTCGGTCAGGTCGCGCAGTCGGGCCGCGAGGCCACGCAGGATCGCCAGGGCCACGCCTGGCTGATCTCCGACGACCGCCTCGAAATCCCAGGTCGACAGGGCGAGGCAGGTCGTGGGTCCGGTCGTGACGACCTGGGCGGTGCGCGGCTTGCCGTCCAGGACGGACAATTCGCCGAAAAAGTCGCCCGGACCCAGGGCCGCGACGTGCCGCCCACCACGGACGACCCGGGCGCCCCCGGACGTGACGATGAAGAAGCCACTACCGATGTCGCCCTGACGGGCGATGACGTGGTCTGCCGGGAAGTCGACCTCGATCGCGACCTCGGCGATCCGGGCCATGCCAGGCGCGTCCACGCCGTCGAACAACCGGGCTGCCGCCAGCAACTCCGCCTTGCGCTCCGGGCTCAGTGACATCCGCGCGTCCACCTCCTGCCGCCATGCTGCGCCGTGCGGAGGAGGGCCGTCAACCCAACGCGCGGCAGCGTACGATGGCGCGGTGAGTGAGCAGGATGGGCTGGTCGACGCGATCGCAGGATTCAGCCTGTTCGCGGATCTCACGGACCCCCAGCTGGAGCGAGTCGTCCACACCTTCGAAGAGACCGTCTACCCCGCCGGGGAACGCGTCCTCCGCCAGGGGATGGGCGGGTCCGGGTTCCACGTGATCCTCGAGGGTGATGCCTCGGTCATCGTGGACGGCACGGAGCGAGCGCGCCTGGGCCGCGGCGACTTCTTCGGAGAGGTCTCCATCCTGTTGGGCGAATCGCCGATCGCCGATATCACCGCCGTCTCGACCCTTCGATGCCTCGTCCTGTCCGGCCCGGCCGTGGAAGGATTCCTGACCGACCATCCGCGGATCATGTACCGGATGCTGCAGGTCCAGGCCAGGCGCCTGCGCGCCGCGAACCGATGGCGGAGCTGACCCGGCCGTTCCCGCCCGGCGAGTACCCGGTGATCATCGTCGGCAGCGGGCCTGGCGCCCTGCAGGCGTCCTATTCGCTGCGACAGCTGGGCGTGCCGCATGCGGTCCTGTCGGCGGATCCGTCGCCGGGCGGCATGTTCCGGCGGTGGCCGCACTTCCAACGGCTCCTGTCGTGGACCAAGCCGCACGCGCCGGTGCCTCGGGCCAGCCGGACGTACGAGCGCTTTGACTGGAACAGCCTGCTCGCGGACGAACCGGAAGCGACGGCGCTCCAGCCCGACCTGATGGACGGCACGTCCTACTTCCCGTCTCGACCTGAGATGGAGGCGAATCTCGTCGCGTTCGTCGACAAGGCCAGGCTCCAGGTTCGGTACGGCTGTGCCTGGAAGGGCACGGCTCACGACGAGGCCCCTGAGGGCTCCCGGTTCACCGTCGAGACTTCCGATGGCGCCTATCGATGCACGGTCCTGGTCGTCGCGGTGGGCGTGGCGGAGCCGTTCACGCCGCCAGGCGAGGGCATGGAGTTCACCCACCACTACGCGGACGTCCGGCCGGCGGAGTCCTATGCCGGCAAGCGCGTGCTGATCATGGGCAAGCAGAACTCGGGCTTCGAGCTCGCCAACGGCCTGCTCCCCTGGGCGTGCCAGATCACGTTGATGTCGCCGTCGCATGCCAAGTTGTCCGTGGACACCAAGACCCTCGTCGGCGTCCGTGCCCGCTACGTCCAGCCGTTCGAGGACCACGTCCTGGGCGGTGGCGTCGCCATCCTGGACGCGGCATTGGACCGGATCGAACGGAACGGAGACGGCAGCCTGGCCGTCGCCCTCAAGCGGACCGACGGTGCGGGCGACCTGGCGATCGAAGTGGACGACGTGATCTCCGCGACCGGGTTCGTGTCGCCGCTGCGGGACCTGCCGGCTCTGGGCGTCGCGACGTTCGGGCAGGCCAGGTTGCCGGTCCAGACGCCGTGGTGGGAGAGTACCGTGCCCGGCATTCGGTTCGCCGGGACGATCGGACAGGGCGCCAAGGGATTGCAACGTCACGGCGTGCCGGCCAACTCCGGCGCCGTCCACGGTGCGCGCTACAACGCCCGCGTCCTTGCTGCGAACATCGCCGCGCGCCACTTCGGGATCGTCGCGGAGCGTCCGCGCATCGCCCCGGATCGCCTCGTCGCCACCATCGTGGACGAGCTGGTCAGCTCGCCGGATCTGTTCCACCAGCGCGGCTACCTCGCTCACGTCATGCGCGTGGACCCGGACGGTGGCTACGTGGATGACGGGATCCAGCCGCTGGCCCATGCCCTGGACGCCGACGGCGCGGACGCCGTCGCCGTGACCCTCGAAGCCGACGGTTCCGGCGCGATCTACCCGGTCCTGTACACCCGGATCAAGGGCGTCGCCACGGACCACACCCTGGAGCCCGAGCCGTTCCTGCGCTACGACACACCCGACACGAGACGTGCCATCGAGGCCGTCGTAGCGCGCCTGGGCTGATGCGCCCGCGCCGCTGCGCGCCAGCCGCTCAGTGGCGGGTCAGACGAGGTGGCGAGGGATCCGTTCGCCCCAATGACGCTCGAAGAAGCGTTCGCCGTCGAGGTCCACCTCCAGGTCGACAGACAGGTCGAAGTCCGTCGCCGTGCTCGTCTGGACGAAGCGTGCGCGGATCTCGATGCGATTCGCCACCTCGTGCCAGCGGTACAGCACATCGGCGTCCATCGACGCGGTGGCCGGATGGTCATCCGACGCGGTCAGGACCAGGGTCTCCGCGGCATACAGGTGGCGGCCATCCGCAAGGTCCCAGCCACCACCGCCGTGGATCGTCACGGTCGTCGTGCCGGCGAGGACATCCTCGTCGATGCGCCAGATCGGCGGGTCTTCCGTGCCGGGACCGCCGATCTCCGGGATGTCCGGGGCGGTGGTCTTGAAGGCGGGGAGCGGCAGATCACCGTCGCTACCGGCCAGCGGCACGACCGGGAGCACGAGTCGCGACGGCGTCGCCTCGCCGCGATGGAGCTCGAAGGTCGCGGGGTAGGGCGACGGCCACAGGACCGGCCAGTACGACGACGCGATGGAGACACGGATCCGGTGTCCGGCCCCGAATCGGTAGCCCGCCGTGCGCATCGGGACATGGATCGTCTCGATCCGACCCGGGATGAGCGGCGCCGGATCCGTGGACGATTCGCGATGGGTCAGGTTGAGGGCCCCGGTACTGACCTGGTACGACGTCCCGTCAGGGGCGACGTCCGTCAGGCGGACGACCGCGGTCGCGACGGGCGCCGAAACGGCCAGGTGGAGAACGACCTCCGGGACGCCGAGGATCTCGACGGCCTCCGTCAGCGGATCCGAGGTGTACGTCGGCCCAGCACTCTCGTCCGGCCGCAGGTCCCGGGCGAGCCCATTCGGGGGTCCGCCGGCGCCCCACGACAGCGAGGATCGGGTGCCCGTGGTGGGCCGGTGGTCGTAGCGATCGACTCCGGAGGCCGCGCCGCCCTGTGCCCCGATGGCCAGGCGCCCGGAGAGCGGCAGCTCCCCGCCGTCGAACGACCAGGTGCGCGCCTCGACCGCCGGATGCGGGTACGCGCTCGCCGCCCGCCACTGACCCGGCAGGGCCTCCGGGAACGGCTCCGGCTTGGCGTACTCGCGCTCGAACCAGACGACTGCCGGCTCGGTCTCGGCGCCGTTGTCGATGCCGCGCAAATGGTGGTCCAGGAAGCGCACCAGTTCGTGCATCTCGTCGACGTTCGGCCCGGGCCTGCCGTCGCCCGGGAAGGCGTGCACCCAGTTGCCCACGAGCGTCCGGTGGGACTGGCAGTGGGCCTGCATCCGGAAGGCCGGATCCACATAGCTGTCCATCCAGCCGCCCATCGAATAGATGGGGATGTCGATCGCGTCGTAGTCCGGGGCCAGGGATCCCTGTCGCCAGTACGGGCCGTCGGCCTGGTGGCGCAACCACTCGAATAGCCATGGCGGTGTCGCCTCGAGCCGGACCCGCCATTCGCCGAGCCAGCCGGCGCCACGGAAGGTCGCGTCCGGCGGCATCGCGTTCATCGCCACCTGGCTGACCGCGTATTGCGACAACTCACTGGCCGTCACGCAGCCGCCACGGACATGGACATCGTCAACGTAGCGGTCGTCCGTGCCCATGATCGGGACGATCGCGAGCAGGTGCGGTGGCCGGAGCTTCGCGACCTGGATCGCGGTGAAGGCGCCGTAGCTGATGCCCCACATCGCGACGGCGCCACTCGCCCACGGCCTGCCGGCGACCCACTCCACGGCATCGAAGCCGTCGTTCGTCTCAGCGACGGTGTACTCGTCTAGGGCGATCCCGTCGGACGAGCCGGTCCCTCGGACGTCGACCCGGCACAGGGCGTATCCGCGAGCCGCCAGCCAGCGACCGCGACCGTCGTCCGAGTCGCGGCGCCAGTTGTCCTTGCCGTACGGGATCATCTCCAGCAGGACGGGGAACCGCTCGTCCGGCTCATCCGCGTTCGGCACCGGGCGCCAGATGTTCGCGGACAACGTCACCCCGTCGCGCGCAGGGATCCGGACATCCCAGTCGATGATCCAGTCATGACTTGGCGGACTGGCCGGGCGGGAGTTCCAGGGTTCGGTCATGCGCGGGAGTCTAGGTGGATGTGGCCGCCATCGGACGGCGGCGCCCAGCCCGTGCGACGATCGGCGCATGCAGGACGAACCCGTGAGCAACGGCCCGTGGATCCGGCACAGCCGCCGCGTCGCGTACGACAACCCGTGGATCACCGTGTGGCACGACGAGGTGACCCGGCCGGATGGTCAGCCGGGGATCTACGGGCTTGTCCACTTCGAGAGCCTTGCCGTGGGCGTCGTCGTCCTCGACGATGACGACCGGATCCTGCTGGTCGGTCAGCACCGCTATTCGATCGATGCGATGTCGTGGGAGATCCCCGAGGGTGGCGTCCCGCCCGGCGAAAGCGCGCTCGACGGCGCCGCCCGAGAACTCCGTGAGGAGACCGGCGTCGTCGCCGACGACTGGCGCGAGCTGGCGCGCGTCCACACGTCCAACTCGGTCACGGACGAGTTCGGCATCCTGTTCACCGCACACGCCGTCAGTCACGGTGAGGCCGATCCCGAGGGCACGGAGGAGCTGGAGGTTCGTTGGCTGCCGTTCGAGGAAGTCCTGGCGATGACGCTCGACGGGCGGATCACGGATTCGATGACGGTCTGCGCCATCGAACGCGTAGCGATCCTGCGCCTTCGAGGCGCGTAGGCCAGACGCTCAGTACGTCTCGACGCGGACCGGCGTCAGCTCGAAGTCGCGGACATTCCGGGTCAGGACCGCCGCCCCAGCATCGAACGCGGTCGCGGCGATGAGTGCGTCCAGGACGCCGAGCGTGCGCCCATTCGCTCGGGCTTCGGCGCGCCAGATGCCCGCCACCTTGGCCGTTCCAGGCCCAGCGTAGACGTACTCGATGAACAGCAGGAAGCGTTCGATGTCCGATTCCGATCCCCGTGTCCGCCCTGACCAGACTTCGGCCACGACCGGCATCGTCAGCAGGGACTCGTCACCGGTCTCGTTCATGACCCGGAAGCGGGAGACCGCCTGCTCATCCCCACGGAGGTGATCGATCACGAAGGTGGAGTCCAGGACGTACCGACTCACTGCCGGGAGCCATCCCATGGATCCCGACCTTCCGCGCGCCCGGCCCTGACCCACTCGACCACGGACTCGTCCGTCGGGAACAACGGGTGGTCCTTCCAGGACCCAGCCGTTGCCTCTGCCGCTCGCATCAGCAGGTCGCGTCGGACGTGCTTCATGAGTGCGTCCGTGACATACCGACTGCGCCCCCGGGGTCCGGCGATCTCGTCGATGTCCGCGACCACCTCCTTCGGGAGCATGAGATTCGTGCGCACATTCATGCGCACACCATGGCACACAGCCCGGGACACGACCGACGACCGCAGTCGTCCGTCCCATGGACCGCGCCGCGACGCGCCTCGAACCGAACCCGGGCTACCATCCGCCTATGCCATCCGCGCGGCGCGATTGGGACGCCATCGTCATCGGGCTCGGTGGGATCGGGTCCGGGGCGGCCTACTGGCTGAGTCGGACCCTGGGTGACGGCGTGCTGGGCCTCGAGCAATTCGAGCTGGACCACGTCCGGGGGGCCTCCGCAGACCACAGCCGGATCATCCGGCTCTCCTATCACCGGCCCGACTACGTGCGGCTCGCTCGCCGCGCGTACGAGTCGTGGGCCACCGTCGAGGCGGAGTCCGGCGATCGCGTCGTCACGGTGACCGGCGGCCTGGACCTGTGGCCGTCGGGTGCGGCGATCCCGCAGGCGGACTACACCTACAGCCTCGACTCGGAGGGCGTCCCGTTCGAGCTGCTTGACGCCGCCGAGATCCGACATCGCTGGCCGCAGTGGCGTATCGACGACGATGTCACCGGCCTGTTCCAGGTCCAGGGCGGTCTCGCCGACCCGAACCGTGGCAATGCCGCGCATCGACGCCTGGCCAAGATCAATGGCGCGACGCTGCTCGATCGGACACAGGTCACTGGCCTGCGTGATGCGGGCGCAGGCGAACTTGAAGTCATGACCGCGGACGGCGCCTACCGGACCGGCCGGGTCGTACTGACGGCGGACGCCTGGACGAATGGACTACTCGCCTCCTTCGATCTGTGGCTGCCATTGACGGTCACCAAGGAACAGGTCACGTACTTCGCGTGCCCGGACCCGGCCGCCTACGCTCCGGATCGATTTCCGGTCTGGATCTGGATGGACGAACCCGCGTTCTACGGCTTCCCGACCTATGGCGAGGCCGGCCCCAAGGTGGCCGAGGACTGCGGCGGTCAGCCGGTGGACCCCGACACGCGCACCTTCGATCGAGACGAGGCTGCATTCGGGCGCGTCACGGACTTCATGGTGGACCACCTTCCGGGCGCCATAGGCCCGCCGATCTATACCAAGACGTGCCTCTACGCCCTCACGCCGGACCGCGACTTCGTCGTGGATCGGCTCCCGGATCATCCGGGGATCGTGGTTGGCCTGGGTGCCGGCCATGGGTTCAAGTACGCGTCCGTCCTCGGCCGCGTGCTGGCTGAACTGTCGGTAGATGGCGTCACGCCATCGGCCGGCGAACTGGAGTCCTTCAGGATCGATCGGCCGATCCTGCTCGAGAAGGATCCGCCGCATTCGTGGATGGTGTAGGGACCCACACCGAACCATCCCTTGCACCACCACGTCCGGCTGTGTCACGCTCCACGAGTCTTGGGTTCGGGAGGACCCGGGGGGAGGGGGCAACCGCGCTGAGGCTCGAGGAGGTTTCGAGCCCCACTGGAGGAGTTTTGATGCGATCGCCCCTGCGAGCTCGTTCCACCCGGATCCTGGCTTCGATCGGCCTGGTCGGCGCCATCCTGCTGCCAGCCGCGAGTACGGCCACGGCGGCGGACCCGGTCATCCTGCGGGTGGGCGTCACACAACCGCTCGATTCGCTCAATCCATACGGGACGGCACTGGTCATCGGATACGAGGTCTACGGCCTCACCTACGACCTCCTGGTCGGCTTCGGTCCGGACGCTGAGCCCTC
Source organism: Candidatus Limnocylindrales bacterium (assembly GCA_046593725.1). Classification (GTDB taxonomy): domain Bacteria; phylum Chloroflexota; class Limnocylindria; order Limnocylindrales; family CSP1-4; genus SPCO01. Next base: position 31,673 of record JBKJQY010000089.1, on the reverse strand, counting down.
GCCCGGGTTCGCCGACAAGTGGGAGCGCTCGGCAGACGGCACCTCCTGGAAGTTCCACATCCGTACGGGGATGAAGTGGTCGGATGGGACACCCGCGACGTCTGCCGACGCCTGCTTCTCGTTCCAGGTGAACCTGGATGCGATCGCCGCCAAATCCAACGTGGGTCTCGGCTACATCGATCCATCCGTCGCCGACGCCGGCGTGACCAAGGCAGAGTGTCCGGATCCGGAAACGATGATCCTCACCAGCACCGACTCATCGCTGCGGATCCTCCAGCTGTATGTCCCGATCCTGCCCAAGCACATCTGGGGCGACAAGACCTACAAGGAGATCGGCGCGGAGGATGCGTTCAAGGCGCCCCTCGTCGGTAGCGGCCCGTATGTGGTGACAGAGTGGAAGACCGGCGAGTACGTCAAGCTCATGCGCAACCCGGAGTACTGGGGCAAGCAGGGTGCCGCCGACCAGATCATCTTCCAGTTCTTCGGCAGCACTGACACGCTGGCCCAGGCCCTCAAGGCGAATGAGATCGACTATGCCCGAGGGCAGAGTTCAGCCCAGCAGAATGCCCTCAAGAATGAGCCGAACATCGTCACGGTCGCGGGCCAGGCCAACGGCTGGACCCAGCTTGGCTTCAACACCTACGGGACCGGCACGGGCAAGACGATCCCGGATGGGGGGCCATCGACACCTGCCCTCCAGGATCCGGCCTTCCGGGACGCCCTCGGCTATGCCATCGACAAGCCCCTCCTGTTGGACCGCGTCCTGCTCGGGTACGGCGGACTGGGAACGACGCCGGTCCCACCGGTCGACAAGGAATGGCACACGGAGCCATCGAATGTACGCACCTTCGACCTCGCCGTCGCCGACCAGAAACTGACGGCGTCCGGCTACGTCAAGGACGCTTCCGGGAATCGGTTGGACAAGGAAGGCAAAGCCATCAGCCTGACGATGGTCTTCCCGAACGATGACCCGAATTACGCCGCGGCCGGGCAGTTCATCCAGGGGTGGTTCAAGGACATCGGCGTCAAGGTCACGCCGGTACCCTACGAACAGGGGGCGCTGATCGACGTCATGCTGCCCCCGGAGGCTGACGGCACCGCGAAGTACGACATGTTCATCTGGGGCTGGTCGTGGGGTCCCGATCCCAGTGGCCCACTCCAGATCTTCACCTGCGACGCGATCGGCGGGACGTCCGACAGCCTGTGGTGTGACAGCAAGTACGACGAGCTGTACGCGAAGCAGAAGACGCTGGGCGGGAGTGAGCGCAAGGCCGTCCTGGACGAGATCCAGCAGTACTGGTACGACCAGGCCCCGTATCACATCCTGTACTACGACGACAATCTGGACGCGTATCGAACGGACAAGTTCGGCGGCTGGCAGAACCAGCCGACGACAGGCACGCCGTTCTTCGCCTACGGGACCCTGGACTACACGCTGTTGACCCTGGCTTCCGAGGCCAGCCCGAGCCCTGTGGCCTCGGCCGGGGCGTCTGGAGGTCCAAGCGCGGGTCCGGCCACGCCGGCTCCGTCCGCGAGCGGCGGGACGGGCACGTCGAGCGGCGGAAATACGCTGCTCCTGGTGGGCGTCGTCGCCGTCGTGGTCGTGGTCGTCGGTGGGTTGGTACTCGCCCGGCGGCGCGGATCGGCAAAGGACGACGACGAGTAGGCCGCTGGTCCTGACGGTACGTCGATGAACGCATGGGGAGCGGGCTGGATCGCCGGCCCGCTCCGCAGGACCTGAAGCCGGGACGATGGGCGGCCACTACCTCCTTCGGCGACTGATCCAGGCATTCCTGACGATCGTCGCGATCGTCATCCTCAACTTCTTCCTGTTCCGCATGATGCCGGGGTCGCCCGAGCGGATCCTGTTGCGGAACCCCCACCTGACCGAAGCGACGGTCCAGGCGGCACGCGAACGGTGGGGCCTGGATCAGCCCGTGCCCGTCCAACTGGTCAGGTACATGGTCGCGACGGCCCAGGGCGATCTGGGATATTCCTTCCAGTATCGCGGTCAGCCCGTCGCTGAAGTCATCGGGATCAGGGTGTGGCCGACGATCATCCTCGTCGGACTGGCGGAGATCATCGCGATCGTCCTCGGCCTGGCCCTTGGTGCGTACTCGGGCTGGAAACGCGGCGGCACGGTGGACAAGATCGGTAATGGCGTCAGCCTGATCCTGTATTCGATGCCGTACTTCGTGATCGGCATGCCGCTCATCATCATCTTCGCCGCCGAACTTGGCTGGTTCCCGACATCCGGCATGCTGACGCCTGGCGCGTCGTACGCCTCGCCGGTCGATCAGCTCGTGGACTTCCTGCGTCATCTCACGTTGCCCTTGATCACGGTGTCGCTCGGGCTGATCGGCGGGTACTCGATCCTCATGCGCTCGTCGATCATCGAGACACGGACCGAGGACTATGTCACGACGGCTCGTGCGAAGGGCCTCAACGAACGACGGATCGTCCGCCAGCATGCGTTCCCGAATGCGCTTCTGCCGACGGTCACGATCATCGCCATCAACCTGGGGTACGTGGTGGCCGGTGTCCTCACGGCGGAGATCATCTTCAACTGGCCGGGCCTCGGGACCCTGACCTACGCGGCCCTGTCCGTCCGCGACTTCCCGGTCCTCCAGGGCGTCTTCCTGATCCTGTCGATCTTCGTGGTCCTCGCCAACCTGGGCGCGGACCTGCTCTACGGCATCCTGGATCCGCGGGTGCGATCGTGACCGCCTCGACGACGGCCAAGGCGCCGGCCGGCGCGTGGGCGCTGCGTGCCCGGGGCTTCCGTGACTTCTCGCGCAAGTTCGTCCGGCGCCGTGACGGCGTCGTCGGCCTCGCGATCCTCGCGTTCTTCGCGATCCTCGCGATCGCCCCGCAACTGTTCGTCGGGCCCCTGGAGACGGCGATCACCGCAACGGGCGACGGGTTCGAGTCACCCAGCCTGACCCACCTCCTGGGCACCGATGAGCTGGGCAGAGACATGCTCAACCTGACGGTCCACGGAGCTCGCGTATCGATGATCATCGGCCTCCTCGCGACGGTCATCACGGTCCTGGTCGGTGCCGTCATCGGGATCGTGTCGGGCTTCACGGGTGGCCTGACCGACTCGACACTGATGCGGATCACGGACTTCTTCCTGGTCCTGCCGACGTTCGTCCTGGCGATCATCCTGGCGCCGATCATCCTCGACATCATCGGCGTGGACGCCACGTTCGGCGGGTTACGCGCGACCCTGGTCGTCATCGTCATCGTGATCGGTATCACGAGCTGGGCCTCTACCGCCCGAGTGATCCGGTCGCAGACGTTGTCGGTCAAGGAGCGCATGTTCGTCGACCGAGCGAGGGTCATCGGCAGTGGCGGCGGCCACATCATGCGGAAGCATGTCCTGCCGAACGTCATGAACCTGATCGTCGCCAACACCGTCCTCGTGTTCGCCGGGGCGGTCTTCACCGAGACGACGTTGTCATTCATCGGCCTTGGCGATCCGTTCCTGCCGTCATGGGGTCAGATCCTCTATTCGGCGGAAGCCAGTGGCGCGCCTGGCCTGGGGGCGTGGTGGTACATCGCTCCGCCGGCGACCTGCGTCGTCCTCGTCATCCTGGGATTCACCCTCGTCGGCAACGCGCTCGACGACATCCTCAACCCGAAGTCGGGGGCGCGTCGATGAGTGGTCCCACGTATGGGCAGACCCAACGTCCCGGCGAAGGCTACGAGGCGGTCGAGCCCGGTGAGATCCACATCGGCGATGGCGCGATCCGCGAGGAAGCCGATGGCGCCGGGACCCAGGACGTGGCGTCCATCTCGGCGGCTGCGATCGCGGCGGAGCTCCAAGCCACGAGGGGTCGCCGGCGCTGGCCGCTGCCCAAGCAGGCGGACCCGAACGCGCCGCTGCTCGTCGTCGAGAACCTGCGGACCTATTTCACCCTCGAGTCCGGGACGGTCAAGGCGGTCGACGGGGTCAGTTTCACGCTCCAGCACGGCGAGGCCCTTGGGATCGCCGGCGAGTCCGGGTGTGGCAAGACCACGACCGCTCTGTCGTTGGTGCGGATCCTGCCGTCCAACGCCACGATCGTCGAAGGCAGCGTCAAGCTGATGGGCATCGACCTCGTCGGCAAGACGGAGAACCAGCTTCGCCGCTACCGATGGCGTGAGATCAGCATCGTCTTCCAGGGCGCGATGAACGCGCTGAACCCCGTGCAGCGGGTGCGCGACCAGATCGCCGAGCCGATCGTGGAGCGAATGGGCGAGTCGCCCGAGGCGGCCCGCAAGCGCGCCGGCGAACTGCTGGAGTTGGTGGGGATCCCGAAGAAGCGTGGGAATGCCTATCCGCACGAGCTCTCCGGCGGGATGCGCCAGCGCGCGATGATCGCCATGGCCCTGGCCTGCGATCCGGCCATTGTCATCGGCGACGAGCCGACGACCGCGCTGGATGTCATGGTCCAGGCCCAGATCCTGCAACTATTGGAGGACCTCCGGCACAAGCTGGGCCTGTCGCTCGTGCTCATCACGCACGACCTGTCGGTCATCGCCGAGACCTGCGACCGGACGATGATCATGTATGCCGGCCGGATCGCCGAGGAAGGTCCTGTCTCCGAAGTCTTCCGTCGGCCGCGCCATCCGTATACCCAGAAGCTGCTGGCCGCCTTCCCGAACATCCACGCGGACCGTCGGACGCTCGATGTCATCCCGGGCTCCCCGCCGGACCTGCGCAACCCGCCCCCCGGCTGTCGGTTCGCGCCGCGGTGCACGTTCGCGATGGACGTCTGTACGCAGGTCGTGCCGCCCGAGGTCACGTTCGACGGTGTGCGTGTCGCCTGCCACCTCTATCCAGAGGGGAGCGACGGCGTCGCCATCACGGTCCCGCCCGAGCCGGCCAGCCGACCCGCCGTGGCGGAGGTGCCCGCATGATCGAGGAAGCGCCGGCCAGCGGGATCCCGGACGACGAGGGAGAGCTCCTGCGGCTGGCTCGTGCCGATACCAGACCCCTGATCGAGGTCACGGGCCTGGAGGTCCACTTTCCGATCCGTGGCGGAGTCTTGGACTCCCTGCGACGGCGGCCGCGTGGCGTTGTCCGGGCCGTGGACGGGATCGACCTCACGCTGCATCGTGGCGAGGTCCTGGCCCTTGTCGGCGAGTCCGGCAGCGGCAAGACGACGACCGGTCGCGTGATCGTCAAGCTCACGAAGCAGACCGGTGGCACGATCACGATGGAAGGACAGGACGTCAGCGACCTGTGGGGCACGTCCAGGTTGCGGCCGTACCGGCGGCGTGTCCAGCTCATCTTCCAGGACCCGTACGAGACGCTGAATCCGAAGCAATCGATCTACGACTTCGTGGCGGAGCCGCTCGAGGTGAACGGCCTGGCCACTGGAGCGGCACGGAAGCCACGGGTGTTCGCCGCGCTGGAGTCGGCAGGCCTACGCCCGGCGTCGGACTTCGCCTACCGCTTCCCCCATGAGTTGTCGGGCGGACAGCGCCAGCGCGTCGTCATCGCCGGGGCCCTCGTCATGGACCCCGACATCATCGTGGCCGACGAGCCGGTGTCGATGCTGGACGTCTCGATCCGAACGGAGTTGCTCCGGCTGATGCTGGACCTTCGTCGCGAGCGGGGACTGACCTATCTGTTCATCACCCACGACCTGTCGCTGGCGTGGGTCATCGCCGACCGGATCGCAGTGATGTACCTCGGCAAGATCATGGAGATCGGACCGGCCGAGCAGGTCATCCGCTCGCCGCGTAACCCCTACACGCAGGCGCTGGTCTCCGTCTCGCCGTCGCCCGACCCACCCACGGCCGGGGAGCGCGCCAGGCGGACCATCCTGGAAGGCGAGACCCCGGATGCCGCCCACATCCCCACGGGTTGCCGATTCCACCCGCGCTGCCCTGTGGCGTTCGACCGGTGCAAGGTGGAGGAACCGCCGTTGTTCGATGTGGGCGGCGGTCAGTCCGCCGCGTGCTGGCTGGCGAAGGACGGCCGATTGCCGGTCATCGCCGCAGCGGACGTGACGGCCGCTGCCGACGCGGTTCCGGCAGAGACCGCTTGACCGCGTCCTCCGCCCTGGGCATCCAGCGCATCGCCGACCTGCTCGACGCCGGGGCGCGGATCGTCCAGGCGGAGATGGGCGCGCTCGCTTCGGATGGCGGCTGGCGGCCCGCCCCCGGCGAGTGGAGCGCGAATGAGTGCGTCGGCCACCTCATCGAGGCGGAGCGTCGCGGGTTCGGCGGTCGCGTGCTGGCGATCCTTGCCGCGGACCGGCCGGACATCCCGGCCGACCTGGAGGCTTGGAACCCACCTGAGGTGGCGGCTGCGCGGCGCGACCATGAGCGCGTCGGCGCCGAGCTCGTCTCTGAGTTCGTGGACCTGCGTGCGTCCGGTGTGGCCATCGTCCGCGCACTCACGTCCGCTGATCTTGGGCGCGTCGGGCGGCATCCGGCCGTCGGGCCACTCCGTGTCGGCGAGGTCATCGCGGAGTGGGTCCACCACGACCGGAATCACATCCGGCAGTTGCTGGAGGTGACCCAGTCGCGTGTCTGGGCCCAGATGGGCACCGCGCGACGGTTCAGCCTCGAGGATCTCTAGGCGGCGGGGTCGGCGTCTCGCTCGGCGTCTCGCTCGGCGTCTCGCTCCATCACCCGGAACACGCCCCAGCCGATGATCCCGCCGACGACCGGGCCGACGATGTAGATCCAGATCCCGTTCAGGTCACCGCCCACGAGGGCAGAGCCGAGCGAGCGGGCCGGGTTCACCGAAGCGCCGCTCAAGGTCGCGATGGCGAAGTGGATGGCCAGCAGCGTCAGCGGGATGACGATCGCCGCGAGCGAGCCGGCGCGCTTCGACGCCGTCAGGATGACCACGAGGAAGATGGCGGTGAAGGTCGTCTCGAGGATGAGCGCGCCCACCTCGGTGATCCCGGTGCCGGGCTTGGTGATGCCCGCCGCGACCGCATCCCTGCTGACGGCGACCATGACCAGCGCGGCGGCGCCGACCGCGCCGATGACCTGGGCCACGATGTAGCCGACCCCCTCGATCGGGGTCGTGCGCTTGTCGAGCACCATCGCGATGGTGACGGCCGGGTTGTAGTGGCCGCCCGAGACGTGGCCGAACGCGACGATCGCCGCAAGCAGGCCGAAGCCGAACGAGAACGGCACGACCAGCAGCCCGGACGTGGGCACGCCGCTCGCGCCGAAGGCGGCGATCGACGCATAGCCGATCATCATGAACAGGAACGTGCCGAGGAGTTCGGCGAGGTATTTCGGGGCGCTCATCTGGCCTGGATCCCTCCGAAGTGTTGGCGACGATGGTTGGGCGGTCACACGATACCGAGTGTGGACCTTGCGGCGCGAATCACGAGCGCATCCAGCCAGGTCCGACACAGGACTTCCACGAGCTCAAGACGGTCCATGGCGGTCGCGAGATCCGGGCCCACGGTCACGGCTCCGTGACGCTCCAACAAGACAGCGCTCGCCAACGGGTCGGGCGGATCGGTCAGGGCGGCCGCGATGCGCTCGGCGAGCTCGTGGCTGCCCGGTACTCCAAGCGTGAGGTATGGGAGCCGCGGGACGAACAGCGCCGTCTCGGGGAGGGCGGACGGGTCCGGGACCTCGCCGGCCAGGGTCAAGGCCATCGACGCCGGCAGGTGAGCGTGGGCCACCGCCCCGATATCGGGCCGAGCCGCATGGACGGCGAGGTGGATGGCTAGATCGCTCGTCGGACGAAACCCGGAACGAGATCGTGGGTCGTCCGTCGAGTGACCCGTTCGGATCACGATGAGGTCATCCGCCTCGAGCTCGTCCTTGCGTCGACCGGACGGGGTCACGAGGAGGCGCGACTCGTCCAGGCGGATCGACAGGTTACCTTCGCCGGCCGAGATGAGCCCGCGAGCACCGAGTCGCCGGCCGGAGCGGATGATGAGCTCGGTCGCGATCTGGAGGTCCATCGGGCCATCGTACGGTCCCCCGAGCCGGCCCGTACCATCGGTCCGTGGTGATCGTCGAACCGGAGGCAGGACTCGCGCCGCCGCTTGGCCAGAACCAGGACTTCAAGGTCCTGCTCACGTCGCAGGGGATCTCGGGCCTTGGCGATGCGATCAGCTTCACGGCCCTCCCGCTGCTGGTCCTCGCTCTGACCGGATCCGGGCTGGCGATGGGCGTCGTGGGGGCACTCAACACGATCCCGGACATGTTCCTGTCGATGGTGGCCGGGGCGCTGGCCGACCGTAACGATCGCAAGCGGATGATGCTGTTGGCGGACCTGGGTCGTGCCGGATTGACTGCGCTCATCCCCATCTCGGTTTTCCTGGGTGGGCCCACGATGGCCGTGATCCTGCTCGTTGCCGCCCCGATGAGCATCTGTCGCTCGTTCTTCATGGCCGGCTACATCTCGTCCGTCCCCGCGCTGGTCGGGCGCTCCCAGGTGGGGCGCGCCAACTCCGTCTTCGAGGCCGTCTACTCGATCGGGTTCATCGTCGGTCCGGCGTTCGCCGGCCTGCTCGCGTCGACCATCGGCCCTGGCCCGACGCTGGCCATCGACGCGCTCTCGTTCGCGATCGCGGCGCTGGGGCTGTTGTTCGTTCGACGCGACCTGCGAGCGCCGATCGATCGACCGCGTGAGCGCCTGGTCACCGAGATCCGGCAGGGCATCGACTACATCGCCGCACACCCGACGCTGCGGGTCGTGATCCTGTTCTGGGGCAGCGTGTCGGTCATGGCCGCACCACTCGTCACCGCCCTGGCGGTCCGCATCACGATCGATCTGGACCTGGCCCCGTCCGTCCTTGGACTCGTGCTGTCGGCCTACGGCGTCGGGACCGTCACCGGCGCCGTCGCGACGGCCAGGCTCCGACGACGTGCACCGGCGCCGATCATGTTGGGCGGCACCATCGTGAACGGCCTGATGCTGCTGGTCATCTCGGCAACGACCGCGATACCGGTCCTGCTGGTCGGCTCCGCCGTGGTCGGGGTGGCGGAGTCCATGGTGCTGCTGACCTACATCACCTTGCGGACCGACCTGTCGCCGGATGCCCTGCTGGGTCGGATCGGGAGCACGGCGCGGACGATCTCGCTCGGCTTGCAGCCGATCGGCCTGCTGGTCGGCGGCGCACTGATCGACGCCACCAGTGGCTCTGTCACGATCGCGCTGATGGGTGTCGTCCTGATCGCGGTCAGCCTGGGCTTCGCGAGCATCGAGGCGATGCGTCGAGCCGGGCCGCAGCCCGTCGCCGGCTGACCCAGCCGGGTCAGGCCGCTTCGGCCAGGCGCGCGGCTTCGTCCGAGACGAACTCGGTGACGACGCCGCAGTTGTCACAGGCCAGGGCAACGTCCCGATCCCCGAGCGCGACGGGGGCGTCGCACCAGAGACATTCGATGATGACGGTCATTCGGTGGATCCTCCAGGGTCGTGCGTTCGACTGACCCCAGACTCGGTGCCGCTTGTGACACCTACCCTGTCACGACGCGCCGACGTACCGAAAACATATCGGCAGGTGATCGTCGACGAGACCGATGCTCTGCATGTGGGCGTAGATGATCGTGGACCCCACGAAACGGAAGCCTCGTCGTCGAAGGTCGGCCGAGAGCCTGTCGGACTCCGGTGTGGTGATGGGCACCTCTCCGGCCGTCGCGGAGCGTGGCAGCCCTCGCGCCGGCGGCGGCACGATCGTCGCCAGGTAGGTCTCGAACGATCCGAACGCGGTGACGACGTCCACGAACAGGCGGGCGTTGCCGATCGTCGCGTCGATCTTGGAGCGATTCCGGACGATCCCGGCGTCGGCCAAGAGGCGATCCCGGTCGGCGTCGTCGAACGCGGCCACGACCGTCGGATCGAACCCCCGGAACGCCGCTCGAAAGGCCGCCCGCTTGTGCAGGATGGTCGACCACGCGAGGCCGGCCTGGAACGACTCGAGGGCCAGTCGCTCGAAGTGGTCCACGGCGCCGCTGATCGGGCGACCCCATTCGGTGTCGTGGTAATCGATCATGGCCTGATCGGGCCTGGCGGACCCGAAGCTGGACCATGGGCAACGGGCGAAGTCGCCGGACGGTCGCACGGCGCTCAGGGGATGGGCGAGAGCGCGAAGAGCGTGCTGCGCAGCAGCGGGTCCGCACTCGCCTTGCCCGAGTTGAAGACGGACCGGAAGACATCGCCGGACACCTTCTTCGTGCCGGCCGTCCCGATGAGTGTCACGCTCCGGTATCGGCCGGACACGCCGCGATCGCGCAGGTCGAGCGCCGTGATCGTCCCCACGTTCGTCCGCGCGTCCGTCGCGAAGATGGCCGACAGCCCGGCTCGCGTGTAGGTCGTCGTCGCCCAGATGGCATACGGGGCGCCGGCGTCGTACGCGGAGCCACTCGCCGCCCGGTCGGTCGAACCGCGCAGGTAGCTGACCGGCGACGAGACGATGGCGCCCGTCGCGGACACGTAGACGTTCTCGTTGTGTTCTGTGGCGCCGCCGCCGGTCGAGTGGAAGAGCGTGTTGGCGATCGTCGAACCGCTCTTGAGCACCAGCCCGGCCGTCGCCTTGACCAGAAGGTTCGTCGTCGTGGTCTCGCCCTTGACACCGCGATAGACCTGCGAACGCGTGTCGTCCGTCACGTCGTAGTACGAAACACCGGGCCGCAGCCGACGGGCGGCGTACGACCGCGCGGCGATCGTCTGGGCTTTGAGGGCCTCGGTCGGCCAGGTGGAGGGCATCTCGGCCGGGACGACGCCCTGCAAGTACAGGTCGAGGCGAACCTCGTTCACCACGGTCACCGTCGGCGCCACGGAAGAGGTGATGATCCGCAGGATCCCACGGTACTGATCGTAGGTGGACGGCTTCGAGTAGAGCTGCAGGCGACTGCTGCCGGTCGTGCCGCGGATGACGAGCGTCGTGGGCTTTGGGCCGTCGTGCAGGACCGTCCCGGTCGGGCCGTTGACGCGGATCCGCCAGGTGGTGTGCGTCCCGGATGACGAGGTCGTCGTCGACGGGAACACGCGCAGCATCGCGTCGACCGGGAAGACCTTGGCGATACCATCGATCCCCCACGTCGTCGAACGCCCGTAGACGCGCAACGGCACTGCGGGGGTCGCGCCCCAGTGCGACAGGACCAGGACGCGGATCGGCGTGTACGGGTCGACCGATCCCAGGGTGGTGCTCTGGTAGTAGTGGGACAAGATCGTCGCTGCGTCCTGACCGGCGAGGGCCCGGCCCCGAGCGCCGTATTGCGACATCCCGACGCCGTGACCGTAGCCACGGCCGTAGATGGTGACGGTGGCGCCCAGCGTGGTCGGGCCCGTCGGAAGCGTCGTCGGCGTCGGCGTCGGCGTCGGGAGCGGCGTCGGGCTTGGCGTCGGTCCTGGGGTCGGGGTGGGTGTCGGGCTCGGTGTCGGCTCGGGAGTCGGACTAGGACTCGGCGTCGGGCTTGGCGTGGGATCCACGATCGGCGTCGGGGTCGGGGTCGGGCCCGGCTCGGCACCGCGGGCGCCAGCGGGCGCTCCGACCACGCTCATCGCCAGGAGCAGGGCGCTTAGCGGACGCGCTCGATCGCGCAGCCAGGTTCGGGACGCGAGTGCCAACGGATGCCTCGTTCGTGCAATGGCCGAGAGCATGCGCGGTGCGCCCGGTCCTCGGCCATGGCCCGTCAGGACCATGGACCGACCATCCGAACGACCCATGCACAGGCTACCCTCCCGGCATGGGCGTGCGTCTATTCCTGGGACACGGAGCGAGCGGGACGGCCGCCGGCATGGCGCCGTTCGTCGACGGACTCGTCGCGCGCGGCGTCGATGCATCGGCTATCGACCTGCCGAAGCGCAAGGCGGAGGATGCCGTCCCGGCCTTCCACCTGGTCGTCCCGGACGGGCCAGGGATCGCCGTGGGCGGCCACTCCTATGGCGGCCGCGTCGCGAGCCTGGCCGCCGCTGAAGCCGATTCGGCATATGACGCCCTGATCCTGTTCAGCTACCCGCTCCACTCCCCAGGGGCGCCCGAGCGGACCGACGCCCGGATCGCCCACTGGCCGGCCATCCGCTGTCCCGTGCTGCTCCTGTCGGGCGAGTCCGATCCGTTCGCGATGATCCGCCTGCTGCGCGCCGCCGTGCCGATGCTGGCGGACGCGGAACTCGTCACGTACCCGCGCCTGGGGCACACGCTGAAGCCCGTCATGAACGACGTCCTCGATCGTGTCGCGGCCTTCTTGACGGCTCGTGGTTGACGAGCTCGTCAACCGCCGCTAGCGGGTTGCGATGACCTCGATCTCGATCCGGAAGTCGGCTGCCAGGGCGGTGACGCCGACCGTCGCCCTGGTCGGTGGCTCGGTCGGGAAGTACTCGCGGTAGACCGCGTTCATCGCCGGGAAGTCGGCGAAGTCCGTGAGGTAGACCGTGCACTTCACGACATCGCCGTAGTCGAGGCCTGCCGCGTGCAACAGGCGGCCGACGTTGTCCAGCATGGCTCGCGTCTCGGGTTCGATGCCGCCCGCGACGGCGCCGTGCGAGCCCGGTTCGCTGCCGACCTGGCCGGCGAGGAAGACGAGCCCGCCGGCCTCGACGACCTGGCTGAACGGGAGATCGCTCGGCTCGATGCCGGGTAGCGGCGGGACGGTCTTCGGCACGGTGGACTCCTCTGGGCGGGCCTGATGTAGCCTTGCCATGATGACTGCGATCGACACGGTAGGGTTGACCAAGCACTACGGTCGCCCCCGTCCGCTCCATCCACCGGGACGACCGGCGCCGGTCGTCGTCCGCGCGCTGGACGACCTGTCGATCACCGTCGAAGAGGGCGAGATCTTCGGCTTCCTCGGACCCAACGGGGCCGGAAAGAGCACGGCTATCCGCCTGCTGCTGGGGTTCCTGCACCCGACGCGCGGCCGCGCCACGGTCATGGGCCTTGATATCGAGCGCGACTCGGTCGCGATCCGGGCCCAGGTGGGGTACCTCCCCGGCGGCGTGTCGTTCTGGGACGGCCTGTCGGGGATCCGTCTACTCGACGAGCTGGCGGCCATGTCCGGACGCCCGCCGGTCCGCCGTGCCGAACTCCTGGACCGCCTCGAACTGGCCGAACGCACGCTCCAGCGCCCCGTGCGCGACTACTCCCGCGGCATGCGCCAGAAGATCGGCATCATCCAGGCGCTCCAGCACGACCCGGCGCTGGCCGTCCTGGACGAGCCCTCCGAAGGCCTCGACCCGCTCATGCAGCGGGCGTTCTACGAGATCCTCGACGACCTTCGGGCGGCCGGTCGGACGATCTTCTTCTCGTCCCACGTGCTGTCCGAGGTGGAGCGAGTGTGCGACCGGGTCGCCATCGTCCGGCAGGGGAGGCTGGTCGCACTGGAGGACATCCCGACGCTCCTGGCGCGGCGGAAGCGAAATGTGGAGATCCGGCTGTCGGGGCCGGCTCCGTCGCTGGCCGGCGTCGCCGGCGTTTCTGACGTGCGAGCGGGTGATGGGTCGCTGGCCTGCCGGCTCGAAGGCGACGTCGGACCGTTCCTGGCCGCCATCGCGGGCGCACCCATCACGGACCTGACCATCGAGCCGGCGCGCCTTGAGGAGGCGTTCCTCGAGTTCTACGAGGACGCCGGGGAGGCCGGCGCGGTCTCGGTGGACGGACCGGCATGAACGGCGCCTTGTTCCTGCACACGTGGCGGGCCTATCGGGTCCGCCTGCTGATCGTGACCCTGGCCCTGGTCGTGTGGGGGAGCATCCTCCCGATCATCTTCGACTCGTTCGGTGCGCAGTTCCAGCAGATGCTGGACAGCGGCCTCATCCCGCCGCAGTTCGCCCAGTTCGGCGGCGGGGACATCTTCAGCCTGACCGGCTCGGTCGCGCTCGGCTTCGTCCATCCGATCTCGGTGGGGCTCAACGTGGTCTTCGCCGTCGGCTATTGCGCTGCGGCCATCGCCGGTGAGCGCCAGCGGGGCACCCTGGAGATCCTCCTGTCGCGCCCGCTCTCCCGGAGGACGACCTATACGACGCTGGCCGTGGCCGGAGCGTTGTTCGTGGGCGTGACCGTGGCGGGCTTCCTGGCAGGTGCGGTCCTGGGCTCGGCCCTCACGGGCCGCCTCGACGAACTGGGCCCCGCCAACCTCCCGCTGCTATGGCTCAACGGCTGGCTGCTGTTCGGCGCATTCGGGGCGATCTCGCTCGCGCTGTCCGTGTCATTCGATCGGCTGTCGCCGGCGCTGGGAATCAGCCTGGCGTTCGTCCTCGTGTCGTACTTCCTCGAGGTCGTGGGCTCGCTGTGGCCGGATGCCAGGGGGCTGCAGCCGTACTCGCTCTTCCACTACCTGGATCCGAAGGCCGTGCTTGCCGGTCTGGGTGATCCACGCGACTTCGCGATCCTTGGGATCGTGCTGGCGGTCGGGGTCGCCGCGGCCCTGGTCGTCTTCCCGCGTCGGGACCTCGCAGCCCCAAGCTGATCTAGGGTCAGGCGATCGCCACGATCCGGTAGCCGATCGGGCCGGATGGCGACTGGACGGTGACCTCGTCGCCAACGGCCCCGCCAAGGAGCGCCCGGCCGACCGGGGACGACCCGGAGATCCGGCCGTCCTTCGGCGACGACTCCGTGGTACCGACGATCTCCAGGCGCATCTCGTCGCCATCGGTCTCCACGGTGACCACAGACCCGAGGCCGACCCGCGACCCCGCGGCCGGCGCCTGGATGACGACCGCATCACGTAGCTGGGCCTCGATCGACTGGATGCGGCCTTCCAGGAATGACTGTTCCTCGCGAGCGGCCGTGTAGTCGGCGTTTTCCTTGAGGTCGCCGAGCTCCTTCGCGCTCCGGATCCGGCCGATGACCTCGGGGCGCTTCTGCTTCGTCAGGACCGTCAATTCGGCCTCGAGGCGGGCGATCCCGTCCGTCGTGAGGTGGACCTGCTTCGTGCGTGGGTCCCCGCTTCCGCCCGAGCCGGTGGTCTGCGCGCGAGCGGGCGTCTGGCGAAGCGCGGTCGGCCTCGCGGGTGGCCTCGGCGCGGCTTTCGGTCGCTTGACTGCGGGCTCCCCGCGCGCGCCGTCCGCGTCGCCGTCGGCGACCTGGACGACATACGTCGGGGGCGCCGGTACCGTCTCGTTCGGATCGGGCAGGAGCGAGCCGGTCAGGCCCGTCGTTCGACGTTCGCCGGTCGGCCGGCGCAGATTGGCGAACGGCAGGATGACGTCCCGGTCGGCGAGCCGCTCCAGATCGGCCGGCGTCACGCTCTCGGCGAAGGCGGTCAGCAGCGCGTCCTCGGACTCTTCGACGGCTTCGGTCGGGGTCCACCAGATACGCGCGGTCCCCAGCGATCGCAGCGCGTGGAGCCAGTGACCGGCAGCACTCGGACGGCGGTCGCCCAACGTCGTCTTCGACATGGCGGCGAGGCGCGACGAGATCGAGGTCGTGGTCGCCCCGATGTAGACGACGCTCCGGGAGGGCAACCAGAACGACGAGAGGCGTGCCGCCAGCTCCTTCGACGTCGGGCGGTGCCCATCGAGCTTCAGCGTCTCCACGTGCTCCACCCACTTGCCGATGCGGGTCAGCTCCAGCGGGGCGGTCGGCAGGGGAGCCGGAAGTTCGACGACGAAGACACCGGGTCCGCGAACCGGGATCGGGCGGCCCCACACGATCGGACCATCGGCCAGCAGGCCCACGGTCCGGAGCAGGTTCGGGGCGCCGGGGTCGTCGGGCACCTCGGGATGGTACCGCTGTCGGGCGGCCCGGGTACGTCCGTCTGACTCGTCGAGTCGGCCGATGCGGTCCAGCCTCGGGCCACGCCCCGAGGTCACCGGATGGCCATCCGAGTCGACGCGGTGATCGCGCCGGTCAAGGAGGGACCGTGATCGGGACGAACGCGCATCGCCCCCGGCCGGATCCGACCCCCACTGTCCATGTCGTCCACGCCCACGAGGAACACGTGTCGATCGCGGTCCCCACAGGACCGCGAGGGGGCACTCCGCCGCAAGGGGGCGCTCAGCTCCGGAGCGGACCGCCGAGCGACAGGGGTCGTGGGCCCGTCAGCCGCCTAAGCGCCGGCGCGGCGCCGCACGGGCTTGGAGTGGGCGTGGTGCTCGGTGCCGGTCCGTGCATGACCGCTGCGGGCGCTGAGCGGCCTTGCCTCTACGTTCCGGTCAGGGACGAAGCCCTCCTCGACCGTCCACGGGATGGCCTTCTTGAGCATCCGCTGGATGCCGCGCAGCAGGTCCACTTCGTCCATGCACACGAGCGAGATCGCCTCGCCCGACTGGCCCGCCCGCCCGGTCCGTCCGATCCGGTGGACGTAGTCTTGGGGGTTCCACGGCAACTCGAAGTTCACGACGACCGGCAGGTCCTCGATGTCGAGGCCGCGGGCCGCCACGTCCGTCGCCACGAGGACCCGGATCTCGCCGGACTTGAAGCCCTCCAGGGCCCGCGTCCGTTCCGGCTGTGAGCGGTCCGAGTGGATCGCCACGGCGTTGATGCCCTCGCGGTCGAGGCGCGACGCCAGGCGCGACGCTGACAGCTTCGTGCGGGTGAAGACAAGCACCTGGCGCAGGTCGCGCGAGCGAACGAGGTGGGCGAGCAGGGCTTCCTTGCGGTCGCGATCGACCGGGTAGACCAGCTGCTCGACCGTTTCAGCGGCGATGTTCCGGGCGGCGACCTCCACGGTCGCGGGGTCGTGCAGCAATGAGCCCGACAAGTTGCGGATGTCGTCGGAGAACGTGGCACTGAACAACAGGTTCTGGCGCTTGGACGGGAGGAGGGCCAGGATCTTGCGGATGTCGGGCAGGAAGCCCATGTCCAGCATCCGGTCCGCCTCGTCCAGGACGAGGATCTCGACCTGCGACAGGTTGACGTTGTTCTGGCCGACGTGATCCAGCAGGCGTCCCGGTGTCGCGACGAGGATCTCCACCCCAGCGCGAAGGGCCTTGGTCTGCGGTTCGATGGGGACGCCGCCATAGACGACGGTCGAGCGCAACGGCACGGTACGGCCGTACGTCTGGAAGCTCTGGTCCACCTGCATCGCCAGTTCCCGGGTGGGGACCAGGATGAGCGAGCGGACCGGGTGGCGGGCGGGCGAAAAGCTCGTGTTGGCGTGCTTGCGCAGGCGGTCCAGGATGGGCAGCGCGAAGGCCGCGGTCTTGCCGGTGCCGGTCTGGGCGGCGGCGAGCAGGTCGCGTCCTTCCAGGACGAGAGGGATCGCGGCAGATTGGACAGGCGTCGGGGCCGTGTAGCCCTCCTCGGCGACGGTCCGGACGAGATCGGCCGAGAGGCCGAGGGTATCGAAGGTCAAGCGTGGCTCCTGGTCGACCCGGCGCGGTCACGCGAGTCTGGCGCGACGCGACCCTGGATCGCCCGGAGCATAGCTGAAATCGGTAGCATCCGAGCATGCCGGCCCAGGGGACCCCCGCCATCGATGTCGTCCGGCGTGCCGGCGTCCCGTTCGAGGTGTTGACCTACGAGTCGCCAGAGCACCACGGACGTGAGCGCGACACGCGGCCCGCCTACGGACTCGAGGCCGCCGAGGCCCTCGGTGTCGAGCCGGCGAGGATGTTCAAGACGCTCGTGGCGGTCGCCGACGACCGCCTCGTCAACGCGCTCGTCCCGGTCGATCGTGAGCTGGATCTCAAGCGACTGGCGGTCGCCGTCGGCGCACGCCGGGCCGCGCTGGCCGACCCCGCGGTCGCGGAACGGGCCACCGGCTATGTGGTCGGCGGGATCAGTCCGCTCGGTGGGCGCCGCGTGATGCCGACCGTGATCGACCGGTCGGTCGAGGCCTTCGAGTCCGTCCTCGTGTCCGCCGGGCGACGCGGCCTGCAGCTGGCCCTCGCCCCGGCCGACCTGGTCCGGCTGACTGCCGCGACGGTCGCCCAGATCGCGCGGCCGTAAGGGTCAGACCCCAAGGTCCACCCCTCGGTCGCCGAAGGTCGCCGCAGACAGGTTCGCCCGAGGGCTGACATACTGCCCGAAGCGCTCCCCAAAGGCGCCAGCCCGACAGACAGGCCCAACTGAATAACGCCGCTCCCCACGGCAGTCCCCTGTCACACCCACGCCGGGTGATCGCTCGACGGCCCCGCTCCGGCTCACCCCTGACCCCGCGGCCGTCATCGCCGTCCCCTTCCTGCCGCCGGCGGCCACACCCACCGTCATCGCGTCAGTGCGCGATGTTCCGGAGGAGAGGAGGCACGAACGTTGCCAGTCCACGAACGAGGCGCCCAGCGGGCGTCCAGCCATCGAAGCAGACCCTTCAAGCTGGCCATCCTGGCCCTGGCTGCGGCCTTTGCGGTCGGCACCCTGGCGGTCCACCCGGCGCCCGCTGCGGCGGCGGGCCTGAAGGTCGTCATCGTCGTCGGCCCGGTCGCGGGCAGCACCAGCAACTACATCTCGAACGCGCGTAGCTACGCAGACCAGGCCCGCTCGTATGGCGCCTCGGTCACTGAGATCTACAGCCCCAACGCCACCTGGGCGAAAGTGCGCGCGGCGGCGCAGGGCGCCAACATCCTGATCTATCTGGGCCACGGCAACGGCTATCCAAGCCCGTACGGCGCCTTTTCTGCCTATACCAAGGACGGGATGGGGCTCAACTCGTCGGCCGGCAACGGCAACGCGAACACGAAGTATTACGGCGAGTACTACGTCCGGAATTACATCAAGCTCGCCGCCAACGCCGTCGTGATCCTCAACCGCCTGTGCTACGCGTCGGGGAACTCCGAACCGGGTCGGGCGAACCCCACCAAGAGCGTTGCCAAGGCGCGCGCCGACAACTTCGGTGCCGGGTTCCTGCGGACCAACGCCAAGGCGGTCTTCGCCATCGGCACCGGCAGTGCGTCGTACACGCTTCGATCGCTGTTCACCGCGAACCTGTCCATGTCGGGCATCTTCGCGACAGATCCGTCGCGCAACCTGAACTACGACTTCTCGTTCGCATCCGCCCGGACCCCGGGCATGCGTGTCTGGATGGACCCGAGTTCCCCAGGGCGGTACTACCGCTCCGTGGTCGGTGCCCTGTCGACTTCGACCACGGCGGTCCGCGGCGGCTGACCGACCCTCAGGTCGGCGCTCCGGTGGCGGTCCTCGGATCTTGTTTGGCGCAGACGGGGTCGGGCGAGCTTGGCGCCGGATGCGAAGCCTGTCTGACGATCGCCCTCGGGTGATTCGGCGCCGGTGTGGATCCCCAGAAGGTGATCGTCAGGAGACCCTGGCGCGTGCTCGGCGCCGGGGTAGTCGGGGAGCCGCTCGTCAGCCGACGGGTGTGCCGCCCTTGAACACGGCCGTCGGGGCCCGCAGCGTGTCGACATCGGCCAGCGGGTCTGACCCGAACGCGACCAAGTCGGCGAACCGGCCCGGCTGTAGCGACCCGACTCGATCCTCCCAGCCCATCGCCTCGGCCGCCACGATCGTGGCCGAGCGGACCGCCTCGAGCGGGGACTGACCTAGACGGACCTGATAGCCGAACTGGATCGCGTTCCGGCCATGCGGGTAGACCCCGCTGTCCGTCCCGAACGCGATCCTCGCGCCGGCCCGGACCGCCTTGGTGAAGCCATCGCGCTGGGCCTGCGTCGTCAGCTCGTTCTTGGCCATGGTCTCTGCCGGCCAGCCGGCCCGAGCGCCCTCCTCCGCGATCCAGTCCCCGTCGTAGACGTCGGCGACCAGATACGTCCCGTGGGCGACGAGCAGGTCGATTCCCTCGTCGTCGATGAGCGAGCCATGCTCGATGGAGCGGACGCCGGCGCGGATGGCGACCTTGATGCCCTCGGTACCGTGCGCGTGTGCCGCGACGTAGACGCCCTGGCGCCAGGCCTCGTCGACGGCCGCCTCGACCATCGGGCCGTCCAGCTCGATGAAGCCGGGCTTCGTGCCGCGGGTCAGGACCGCGCCCGTGACGATGAGCTTGATGACGCCCGCGCCGCCAGCGATGAGTTCGCGCACCTTCTCGCGCATCTCCTGCGGCGTCCGCACCACGCCGAACCGCAGGTCGTCCGGGATCGGGATATCGCGGGCCAAGCCGGTGACGTCGCCGCCACCGGCAGGGCAGGTGATCATCGCGCCGGCGCTCTGCATGCGTGGCCCGGGCGTCCAGCCGGCATCGATGGCCCGTCCAAGCTCGACGTCCACGAATGCCCGGTACGACCCCACATCGCGGACCGTGGTGAAGCCGGCCGCCAAGGTGGTCCGTGCATTGCGGACCCCGATGAGTGCCTCCTCCGAGCGCGACGTCATCGTCGCCGGGACGCCGGCGTACTCGATGTCACCCACCTGGTGGCTGTGGCAATCGATGAGGCCCGGGACGACCCACGCATCGGCGAGGTCCACCGCGCGAGCACTCGCCACCTCCGCGTCTCCGAAGCCCAGGATGGCCTGGATCCGGTCGCCCACCACGACCACTCGAGCATCGTCCAGCCAGCGACCCGCGATGACGTCGAGCAGGTGTCCCGCGTGGATGACGGTCAGTTCATCGCTCATCGCCCGAGACTAGCAGTCCGGCACTACCATGCGGGCATGACGACGCCTACCTCGCTCCCGTTCACCGGCGATCCCGACGCCGACCGGCTCCTCGTCAGCGAGCCCCTCGCCCTGCTCATCGGCTTCGAGCTGGACCAGCAGGTCACGGTGCAGAAAGCCTTCAGCGGCCCGCTGGAGCTCCAGCGCCGGATCGGCCACCTCGATGCCGCCCACATCGCCGCTATGGATCCCGAAGTGTTCTCGACGGTGTTCCGCACACCCCCGGCGCTGCACCGGTTCCCAGGCAGCATGGCCGAGAAGGTCCAGGCGCTGTGCGCCGCCATCGCCAGCGACTACGACAACCACGCCGAGCGGGTCTGGACGGAGGCCGCCACCGGCAAGGACCTCGAGTCGCGCCTCCTTGGCCTCCCTGGCATCGGGCCGATGAAGGCCAAGGCGATGATCGTCATCGTGGGCCGGCGCTACGGCATCAAGCCGCCCGGCTGGGATGAGGTGGCACCGACCTACCCGACGCTGGGTGATGTCGATTCAGCGGACGCGCTGGCGGCCTATCAGGCAGGCAAGCGGGCCGCGAAGGCCCAGGCAAAGGCCGCCACGGCCGCGAAGGGACCCACGGCCTGAACCCCGCGTCCTGGCCGTCCGAAGGCACACGATCCCGCCCCGCGGTAGACTCGTGTCACCTCGTGTCCGATCCCCTCGACGATCCAACGCCGCCTCCCGCCGCCCCCAGACCGAAGCGGACCCGCAAGTTCGTCCTGCCCGATGCTTATCACGACGAACGCACCTCGACGCGCATCGAGGCGTTCATCGATGGTCCGCCCGAGCTTCGCCTCCGCCGCCAGGGACCCTTCGTGGAACGCGAGCGACGCCCGGTGGAACTCGATACCCGCACCGATTGGTCCGCCGCGCTGCGTCAGGAAGGTGCGCGTCACGCCCGCTACGGCCGACCTGCCTCGGTGTTGATCGTGGAGCTGCCCGGCGGCCAGGGCGACGTGGCCTACGACCGGATGGCGCGCCAGTTCACCGACATCATCCGCGCCGAAGCGCGTGACCCCGATCGCGCCGTCCGGATCGGCCGCTCCCGCTTCCACCTGCTGCTGCCGGAGACCTCGAACCGAGCGGCGCATGCCGCGGCCGACCGTTTTCAGCGCGCGTTCACCTCGACCCAGGGCGGTGCCTCCGCCTACCGGCCGGGCCTGCACATCGAGATCGCGACGCCGCATCGGACCGAGTCGCTGGAAGCCGCGATGGCCGCTGCCGAGGCTCGTCTCAGGACCTGACGGGGGACCCGTGAGGCCGGGTCAGTCGACCAGCGTCGCGACGAGGTGGTCCAGTTCGGCCGCCGGGTCGTCGCACAACCCGGTGTGCACCGGCGATGGCTGGATGATCGTACTGGCCGGTGCTACCAGCCAGTGGAAGCGCTCCGCCTGCCCCAGGTTCGCGATCGGGCCGGCAGCCGGATCGCCGGCGGCGACACGCTCGATCGCCAACAGGTGAGGCCGGACCGTGGCGGGATCCAGGTCCGGCGCCAATGCCGTGAGCCGCCGGTCGTCAAGGGCGATGCGCGCACCGAGGAACCGTCGTTGCCGGCACAGCAGGACGATCCCCACGTTCAGGCTTTCGCCCCGTTCCACGCGCGGGACGACGCGGATGATCGCGTATTGGAAGACGCTACGCGCCGGTTCGGACACGGTCCGCCTCCTCCACGAAGGACCGGCGCGCCACGAGCCGCCGAGTCAGGTACCGAACATATGCGGTGCGCTGGGCGTCGGCGTCGCCAATGACCGGATCGTGCGGCAGCCAGAGGTCGGGGAGCGTCGCGGCCAGGTGGGTGACGAGGCCTGCGTCGATCCGCCCGGCGTTGCGGGCATCCGCGTCGGCGATGGACCCCGCGTAGGGCAGCAGCACGTGATCGCGGATCCGCTCGAACGCGCCGCCAGCGTGGGTGTCGGGGTCCCGCCAGGTGTGGTGGATGTACAGGGCGGCGCCGTGGTCGATCAGCCACGGCCGGCCATGCCACAGGAGCAGGTTGGGGTTGTTGGCGGTCCGGTCCGGGTTCGTGACGAGGGCGTCAAGCCAAACGACGTCCGCGGCAAAGACCGGATCGATCGTCTCGCGCGCCGTCGTCGCCGCCGGATTGAAGGTCAGGGCGCCGGGCAGGAAGTCCATCCCCAGGTTCAGGCCGTCACTCGCCGCCAGCAGGTCGTGGACCTCTTCGTCCGGCTCGGCGTTGCCCAGGGTGGGATCGACCTCCACCGCCACGAGGTCCGGCACCGCGAGGCCGATCGCCCGGGCGAGTTCGCCGGCCAGCCACTCCGCGACCAGCGCCCGCGGGCCCTGGCCGGCGCCGCGGAACTTGACCACGTAGAGCCCGTCGTCGTCAGCTTCGAGGAGCCCGGGGAGCGAGCCGCCCTCGCGCAGGGGCGTGACATAGCGTGTCGCTGTGACGATGCGCATCGTCGAGGTTCGCAGCATCGCCAGAGCCTAGCGCACGCGTTTCGCCGACGACAGCCCGTGCACATGCGCACGCACCCGCACGACCCGATCGGGTGTTTGCGTTTACCCTGCGCACATGATCGATTACGACGAGCGCTCGTTGCTCCAGGAACTCGAGCCGGAGGCCGGGCGGCTGTACGACCGTCATGCCAAGGTCGCCGTGGAGTGGTTCCCTCACGATTTCATCCCGTACCGCCTTGGTCGGGACTTCGACAAGGAACCCTGGACCCCGGATCAACCACGGTTGACGGGCGTGGCACAGACGGCATTCGAGATCGGCCTGTTGACCGAAGACAATCTGCCTAGCTACCACCGGCTCATCCACGGGATGTTCGGGCGCGGCGATGGTGCCTGGATCAACTGGGTCGGGCGCTGGACTGCGGAAGAAGGTCGCCACGCCATCGTCCTGCGCGACTACCTGACAGTCACCCGGAACATCGATCCGGTGCTTCTGGAGCGTGGCCGCATGACCCAGCTCCAGCAGGGCTACGACCACGACGCCCCGGACACGCTGCACGGCCTGGCCTATGTCGCGTTCCAGGAACTGGCGACCCGCATCGCTCACCGCAATACCGGGCGGTATTCGGACGATCCGGTCGCGGACAAGATCATGGTTCGCATCGCGGCCGACGAGAACCTGCACATGGTGTTCTACCGCGACATCCTGGCCGCCGCGATCAAGATCGAGCCGTCCGCCGCGGTCTGCGCGATCGTGGACGAGGTCCTCGCCTTCGCGATGCCCGGTGCCGGCATCCCCGGCTTCATCCGCAAGGCCGCCCAGATCGCGAAGGCCGGCATCTATGACATCCGCGTCCACCGCGAGGACGTCCTGATGCCGATCATCAAGTACTGGGGCATCTTCGAGCTCACGAACCTGAACGCGGCCGCGGAAGCCGCGCGCAAACGTCTCGCCGAACACCTCGAGGCGCTGGACGTGGCGGCCAAGAAGTTCGAGGAGCGCCTCGCGACATCGACCATCCCGCGGATGGTCTCGGCGGGCTGACCACACCTAGTTCGCCGAGGTCGTCCCGCCGTCGCGAAGGAAGCGCTCGATCTCCTCGATGAGGTCGTCGCCCGCGGGCAAGCGCTCCTCGTCGACCATCGCTTCAAGCCGCTCGACGTACGCGCGCGTCGTCGCGTCGCCGGTGGCCAGCGAGTCCAGGTGCGACCCGAGTTGTCGACTCTCATCCGGCAGGTCGCCCTCAGGCAGGTCCACGCCGAGATGCCGGCCAAGGGTGCGCAGTAATTCGAGTGCCGCTGACGGGTACGGCCCCGCCACGTAATGCGGCACCTGCGCGAAGTAGCCGAGCGCCGGCACGCCGGTCCTGGAAACCTCGAGTTCCAGCACGGACACGAGTGCCGATGGCACGCGCAACCGGCCCAGGGGTCCGGGTTTGATCCCACCGCGCAGGAGCCCCGGCTCCGAGGCGGTCCCCAGGATCGGCACGGACCGCGTGTGCGGCACGGCCGCGGGGATCGCGCCGAGGCTGATCCACTCGGCCACGCCAAGCTCGCGTGCCAGCTCCACGATCGCGTCGGCGAACTCTCGCCAGCGGTAATCCGGTTCAGCGCCGGTCAGGATAAGCAGGTCGCGTTCGCCCACTCGGGTCCCACGCAGGACCAGCTCGGGCCAGACGATCTCGGTCAGGCGGCCGTCCAGGATGTCCAGCGTCGGCCGGCGCGCCCGGTAGTCGAACAGACGGTCCGCCTCGAACCGTGCCACGACGCGTGCGCCGTCCGCCAGATTGGCCAGTGCCGTCGTGGCGGCCGAGCCTGAATCGACCCAGCCATCGAATGCCGCCACGAGACTGGGGGCGATCGGGTCCCCGGGATCGTCCATCCGATAGAGGCTCACGACCCAAGGATAGGCGACGGAGGCTACACTCCCCGCACACGCGCGCCACACATCGGCGCACCGAAAGGATGGATCGTGGCGAAGCACTCCAAGTACGAGAAGGCCCGGCGTACCACCGAGACCGAGCGGGTCAAGCAGATCGAAGCCGCGTGGTCTGGCAGCCTCACACCGGCAGCCGCCAAGGCATTCAACGAATCAGTCGCGACCGCGCGCGCCCGTGGGCCTGAAGAGAAGCGCCCGGATATGGCGCCTGGCACCGCCCCGCGACCGCCGCGCCCGGGCCACGAGCCCAAGCCCCCCAAGGAAGAGCGCCCGCGCCGGTCCTCCAACCGCGACTGACGCCCAGGCCGCGTACGACCCTGGGGGGCGATGGTCGGTTTGACCAACGCGATCCGGGCGTTCATCGCGACTAGCCCGCTCGCGCACGTCGTCACGCTGGGTGCGGATGGCGCGCCGCAGGTGTCGGTGGCGTGGGTCGGCATCGAGGGCCACGAGCTGGTCATCGGGACGCTCCACGACCAGGCGAAACTGGAGAACCTGCGCCGGGATCCGCGCATTGCGATGTCGTTCGCGGCTCCCGGGCACAACGAGTACGGCTTGGGATCGCTACCTCGTCGTCCGGGGGCTGGCCCGTGTCACCGATGGCGGGGCGGCGTCGCTGTTGCACGATCTTGCGCAGACCTACATCGGACCCGGGACGACCTTCCCGCCGATGCCCGATCCGCCGGCAGGCTTCGTCATCCGGATGACGGTACGGAAGATATCCGGCAACGGCGATTGGCGGTAGCGGGCGCGGGCGACGGGCTGGAACGCCGGAACGGGCAGGGCGGGCGGAGTGGTCAGAGCCCTGCCGACGGAGTGGCTGGGTCCCTGCCGGCGCCTTTAGAGATGGTTCGAGCCAAGCGGAACCACAGTTCCGATCGACGCCCTCGTTCCCCGTCGAAGCCCAGAGATGGTTCCGCTTGATCGGAACCATCGCGCGAACGACCCGCAGCGGCCTCCGAGCTCCCGGGGGCCAGGGCTAGGACCCGCGCCGGGTTGACCCCCCGCCAGAATCGATCGACCCGGGTCGACTGACGACCCGGGTCGGGATCACGCTGGTTCGGTGGGCCGACGATCGGCCCACGACGAGAGGATGAAGTTAGCCGCGCTGGCTGCGGAAGCAGTCGGAGCAGTAGACCGGCTTGCCGCTGGTCGGGCGGAACGGGACCTGGGCTTCCTTGCCACAGGACGAGCATGTCGCGGCGAACATCTCGCGCGGGGCTCGCTCGCCACCATAGCTGCTGCCGCCGCCGCCGCCGTAGCTGCCGGCGCCGCTGGAATATCCACCGGAGCTGTAGCCACCTGAGCTATAGCCGCCGCCGCCGTCCGAATTCCGGGCAGCCTTGCGGCTGGCTCGGCAGGACGCGCATCGGCGAGGCTCGGTGAAGCCACGCTGAGCGTAGAAATCCTGCTCGGAAGCGGTGAAGACGAACTCCTGCCCACAGTCCGAACAGGTCAGATTCTTGTCGTTGTACACGAAAACGAAAACTCCTCTCGATAGCCGGCGCGATCCCTTCGGGTTCTCGCGTCAGTCGTGAGAGGAGTCCGATGTTGCGTCGAGCTACGTTGTTCTTGCCCACGGACTCGTTTCCGTGGATCGCTCGGAAGGATACGCCGTCCATCGTGATCTGCATAGCCCCTTCGTCGCCCTCGGCTTCCTCCTTGCTCCAGTCGGTGGCGCCCGCGTCGCGGCCGCCGCGGTGCCGGCCGTCTGGACCGGCGTGGCTGTGGACCCCGCCGGCGCTCGCGGGTACGTCCTTGGGCCGGACGGGACGCACCATGTGCTGCTTCAGAACGTCGAGCAGAATGGCACGCTCTATGTGGCGGAACCACTGTTCCGCCGATCGGACGGGCTGGCCAGCGTCGTGGACCTGCGCGTGCGATCCGGCAGGGACTTCCCGAGGTCACACAGTGCGTACTGGGAGGTGCCGGCCGTGTGGGAGGCGATCGCGACCGCGTTCGGCTGGACGCGAACCGAGCCGCTGACGGTTCGCCAGGCACGCCGACTCGGATTCGAGGCCCGCAAGGCGCCGGTCAGGGAGATGCTTCAGGTTCCCGCGTCGCGCTGAGCTGCCGGGTTCGCTACGGTCCGGGCCGGATGCCACGCGGCGGTCCGACCGACCAGTCCTGGCAATCTGCGAGGCGTCACGGTCCGAAAGGAAGAGCGACCGCCGATCAGGGAAGATCGAAGACCGACCCGAAGGAGACCCTACCCATGATGCTCCGGACTGCCGACGCCGGCGACATCTCGCTATCGCGAATCGATCCACCAGCCATACCCGCCGACCAAAGTCGCTCGCTGCGGCGCTGGAACCGCTTCCTCACTCTTGCGCACGGCGGGCAGTTCCTGCTGATGGTGCTGCTGTCCGGCACCGCCGCCCTGATGACGGTCGTCGTCCCCACGGTCAATCCGGTCATCGTGGACGGGACCTTCACCGGCGTGGAGCCGGCCAGTGTCACGCTGTTCTCCGTCCCGCTCGCCTACTGGATCGCGTCGTTCTTCCTCATGAGCGCCATCGCCCATGCGAGCGCCGGCTGGCTGATCCGCGGCCGCTACGAGGCATTTCTCGCACGAGGGATGAACCCGCTACGTTGGGTGGAGTACGCCTTCTCGTCCACGGTGATGATCGTCGCCATCGCGTACTTGAGCTACATCACGGACTTCCCGGCGCTCGTCGCGATCGCCGGCGCGAACGTGGCCATGATCCTGTTCGGATGGAGCATGGAGTCCGCCAACGAGGGCCGGGCGGAGTCCGGCCAGAAGGTGGACTGGAAGCACTACATCTTCGGCTGTATCGCGGGCATCGTCCCGTGGCTTGCCATCTTCTCCGTCCTGTGGGCGTACTCGGCTCAGGCGGATCTGCCGGCCGGCGCCGGGATCCCGGCCTTCGTCTATGTGATCATCGCCACCCTCTTCATCGCCTTCAACGTCTTCGCTATCACGATGATCCTGCAGTACAAGAAGGTCGGTCGCTGGAGTGACTACCTCTACGGCGAGAAGACGTACATGATCCTGAGCCTCGTCGCGAAGTCGCTGTTGGCCTGGCAGGTTTGGTCGGGGACGCTCCGCCCGGGCTGACGTCAGGCGGCGTTTCGACGGCGCACGATCAATCCGAGGATCGCCGCCGTGGCGGCGACGATCAACACGATGATCGCCAGAGTCGATGCGATGCTCGCATCGACCTGGGCAGGGGCCGCTGGCGAGGCAAGTGCCGAGTCACCCGGGACTGCCTGCGTCGACGCTGGCGAACTCGCTGTCGGCGTTGCAGCCGCCGCCTCGACAACCACCGTCCCGGTCATGAACGGATGGAACGAGCAGGCATAGGGGAACGTTCCCGGCGCATCGAACCGGACCGTGAAGTCGTCGCCCGCAAAGAGCGGTCCGCTGCCTTCGAAGGAGCCCGCCACCTCGGGCGTCACGGTGTGCTGCTCCGGATCTTTACGCGCCGACCAAGTGACGGAGGCCCCCGCCGCGATGGTCACGGTTGCCGGTGTGAACG
The DNA here is from genome assembly GCA_046593725.1 of Candidatus Limnocylindrales bacterium. Classification (GTDB taxonomy): domain Bacteria; phylum Chloroflexota; class Limnocylindria; order Limnocylindrales; family CSP1-4; genus SPCO01. The sequence continues at coordinate 3,393 of JBKJQY010000089.1, read as the reverse complement.
CGAAATCCGCGGCGGCGACGCGCCCGCCAGCGGGGTCGGGCGACGCAGCGGACACGGACCGGGTCGTCAGCATGAGGACAAGGCACGCCCCTCCGACGACCGCGAGAAGAGCCGCGTGTCGCTGAGCCGAGCCGGGCGCGGTTCGCATGCCTCTCGATACGTCGACGGGAGCAGATCGGATCGCAGATCCGTTGGCCCTTGGTTGACGTACCCGTACACACGAGGGCGATCCCCCGTCGCCCCGAGGGAAGAGGAGGCAAGATCGATGAAGCGACTCATCGCACTGCTGGCCGCTGGCCTGCTCGTGCTCGGCGTATCCGGCGTCGTCCTCGCCGCAGACGAAGTCTTCAAGGCGGACTTGTCGGGCGGCAACCAGGTTCCGCCTATCACTGTCGACGGGACGGGCTCAGCCACCGTCACCATCGCCGACGACGAGAGCTCGGTCAGCTGGGCGGTGACCTACAGTGGTCTCACCGGCGACCCCGCGGCCGGGCATATCCACTTTGGCGCGGCCGATGCCACCGGGCCGGTCATGATCCCGTTCGCGACGGTCACCCCCACCGGTAGCACCGGGTCGTTCGCGGCCGCCGACTATGCCGCCGGCGCGGGCCTGCCGGCCGATTGGGCCGGCGTGCTGGCCGCCATCCGTGATGGCAACGCGTACGTGAACATCCACACAGCCGCGAATCCCCCAGGGGAGATCCGCGGTCAGCTGGCCGCCTCCGGTGTGCCATCGACCGACACCATCGAGAATCCGGCAAGGTCGGAGACCCCGGCGCCGCTGGGCATCCTGATCGTGCTGGCCGCGGCATTCGGCCTGGCGATCGGTGTGCGGCGGTTCGTCCTCCGCTAGCTCTGGACGCGCGCACGCGAGCATTGCGCCGGCGTGCGGGCTTGGCCCCGCACGCCGGCGATTCGTTGAGCCCGCTCGCCTGACGACACGCGCGATCGACCGCCCGCAGAATAGGCGCGGTGACCGAGCACCAGCCCGTCCCCATCCTGCGCGACCCGGCGTTCGCGCGCCTGTGGTTCATACAGGCGTCTACCCAGATCGGCGGCAACATGGCGTTGTTCGCCCTGACCATCCTGGTGTTCGACACGACCCGCTCAAGTGCCGCCGTGAGCGCGCTCGTGATGTCGTTCCTGATCCCCACGATCCTGCTCTCGGCGATGGCCGGCGTGCTCGTGGATCGCTGGAACGTGCGCATGGCGCTGCTCGTCCCGAACATCATCCGGACGATCCTGACCCTGGGCCTGGCTCTCGCCGGCACGCACGTCGCCGTCCTGCTCGCGCTGAACCTCGGCATCAGCCTGACAACGGTCGTCCTGACGCCGGCCGAGGCGTCGATGATCCCGCGGATCGTCTCGAAGGCCCAACTCGAGACCGCCATGGGTGTCTTCAACATCACGCTCCAGGCTTCGTTTGCGATCGGCTTCGCATTCCTGGGTCCGCTGCTCGTCGCGCTGGTCGGGCCGTCGTTCGTGCTCCTCGTCGTGACCCTCTTCTATGCCGCGGCGACCGTCGCGATCTTCGGCCTGCCGTCGGCACCGCCGTTGGTCGCAGATCGGCCGCGTGCCCGCCAGGCCGCAAGCGAACCCATCCACCAGCTTCGCGAGGGCTTCGATGCCATCGGGAAGGACCGCGAAGTCGGTCGACCCCTGGTGCACCTGGCGGCGGCCGCGTCGCTCGTTGGGGTCATCGGCGTGCTCGGGCCCGACCTCGGGACGTCGCTCGGCCTCGACCCGAAGAACCTGATCGTCGTCGTCCTGCCGCTCGGGATGGGCGTCGTGGTGGGCGTGCTGGCCCTGCGCCGATTCGGCGATGACGTGCCGCGGCGTCGCGCCGGCGAAGGCGGCTTGCTGGTCTTCGGGATCCTGGCCCTGACGATCGCCGTCGCGGCAACGATCAGCGCGATGTCGGGCGCCTCGATCATCCCGCTCGTGGTGGCCCTGGCTTTCTGTGCCGGCGCCGCCTATGCCGCCACGATCGTGTCGGCGCAGACGGCCCTCTTCGAAAACATGCCGGCGGCGGTGCGCGGCCGCGTCTTCGGGGTGCTGGCGTCGATCGTGAGTGCTGCGAGCCTGATCCCGATCCTGATCGCCGGACCGCTCGCCGACGCCACCACGGGCCCGGCTGTCATCGCCTTCACCGCCGTGTGCGTGATCGCCGTTTCCGTGTGGTCGGCGGTCATGTTCGGACCACGCCGAAAGGCTGGGGCCCGGGCGACAACAGCCGGCTAGGTCTCTGTGACACCGTGCCCTGCGGACTATGCTGAAGAGAACGCCCGCGATGACGTCGCGCCAGATGGGTGCGGTCGCTCGGCGGACCACAGGAGGTCGAGACGCCCATGGGAATCATCGCGTGGATCGTGCTTGGAGCGATCGCCGGCTTCATCGCCAGCAAGATGATGGGGTCTGACGAGGGTCTGATCATGATGATCATCCTCGGGATCGTCGGCGCCGTCGTCGGCGGTTTCATCGCGGGCAGGGTGCTCGGAATCGCGGACATCACCGGCCTGAACATCTCGAGCATCATCGTGGCCATTTTTGGTGCGGTCGTCGTCATCGCCGGGATGCGGTGGTTCACCAAGCGCCGCGGCGGCAAATTGGCCTGAGTCACACGAGGGTCGTTGGGGCGGACCGGCAGGTCCGCCACGACCCTGCATGGTCGTCAGGATCGCGACCATGACCGCCCTGCCGGCACTCCCCACCCGGATCGGCGACATCGCGGTCCCACAGGACGACGTGTCCGACGCGACCTGGCGCTGGGCCAACCGCTCACTGCCTACCTATCTGCTGGCGCATTCGGTGCGGTCGTACTGCTGGGGCGTCGCGATCGCCCGGAACGAGGGCTGGTCGGTCGATGGTCGGCTGCTGTGGATCGCGTCCCTGCTGCATGACGTGGGCCTGACGCGGATCCCGACGAACACGATGTGCTTCGAGATCGAAGGTGCCGAGATCGCCCGACGCGTCCTCGAGCGACGCGGCATGCCCGCCGCCGATGCCGAGCGGGCGGCCCTCGCGATCATCCTGCACATGCAGTCGGGCGTGACCCTGGACGATGGCGTCGAGTCCGTGCTGCTGGACCGCGCGACGGGAATCGATGTTCGTGGTGACGGGTATGCGGCGATCGACCTGGTTCGCGACGGCGTCGTCCGGGCCTTTCCACGCGGTCCGTTCGATCGGCACTTCCTGCACGCCATCGAGCGCGAGGTCGCTCGTCGCGGCGACTGCCAGAGCGCCCGACTCCTTACGGCCGGCACGGGCCTGGCGGACGCGATGGCTCGATCGCCCTGGGCGATCAAGCGGGTCTGAGAAGGCCTACGAGGTCGCTTCGGTCTCGCTGAGGCGGTCGTCCTTCGAGGCGTAGCTCCAGACGTCGATCTCGGGCGG
>JBKJQY010000057.1:0-37718 GCA_046593725.1 Candidatus Limnocylindrales bacterium | reverse complement strand
ACTGGCAGCGCCAGCACGTCGTTCAAGGTCAGGTGAGGTCGCCGTGGGCCGTCGAAGTGTCGTCGCCGTGGCGTTTGCAGGCGCCATCCTCGGGGTCGCCCCCGTCCCGGGCTTCAGTGGCATAACGCCCCAGGTGCCCCGTCCCGACCGCTCCGCCGGTCGCTGTCGGCGCCACGCCAGCGCAGAGTGCATCCCAAGTCACTCGACGAGCCCGTTTCACATGCATCGTCCGGTAGCCCATGACCCGCGCGGGAGCCAGGACGCCCGCCAGGGTACGCCTGTTACAACCAGCGTGACTGCCAGTGGAATCAGAAAACCGGCCTAGCGGGCCGGTTTCACGCTCAGGATGTGGAGGCGACGACCGGATTCGAACCGGTGAATAGAGGTTTTGCAGACCTCCGTGTTAAGCCACTTCACCACGTCGCCATGGAGCCCTTGTTCGCCGGCTCCCGGGTGGGAGGCTCGGATGCTGGCTGCCCCTCGAGGATTCGAACCTCGGTTCACGGATCCAAAATCCGCTGTCCTACCACTAGACGAAGGGGCAGCGGTCCGATATCTGAAGAATGGAGCGGAAGACGGGACTCGAACCCGCGACCCTCACCTTGGCAAGGTGATGCTCTACCAACTGAGCCACTTCCGCCCGGAAACCGTTCGCCACCCGTAGGTGGTGCCGAGAGCCAGACTCGAACTGGCGACACCGCGATTTTCAGTCGCGTGCTCTACCGACTGAGCTATCTCGGCCCGATGAACAACCAGCCGTCGGCTGCCCGTCGGCGGGGGCGAGGATACCACGGCCCACGCTCGGCCTGCCACGGAGGGGCTCCCCATCGCTACTCCAGGCCAGACAGCATGGATGCTTCTTCCGCGCTCAGTGGCGGTTGGCTGGTCAGCGCGCGCAGGCGGTTGATCCGGTCGAGGGTGGCCGGGTGTGTCGACATCAGCGATGACGAGCGCGCCTCGAACTTCTTGATGGGATTCGTGAAGTACATATGCTGGGTGCCGCGATTGGCGACTTCGAGGACGTCGCGATCCGAGGAGATCTTGGCCAGGGCCCGCTCCAGTCCGAGCGGGTTTCGGGTCAGCTCCACGGACGATGCATCGGCGAGGTACTCGCGCTGACGGCTGACCGCCAGCTGGATGAACCGGCTCACGACCGGAGCCAGGATCGCAAACACCAGGGCGATGATCGCGAAGGCGGCCTGTGCCCCGCCTCCCCCGCCGCTGTCATCGCGCGAGCGTCGGGTGCCGCCCCAGAACGTGAACCGAACGAAGAAATCGCCGAGAAGGGCGATGGCGCCGACCATGACGCCGACGACCAGCGAGAACCGGATGTCCAGGTTGCGCACATGCGACAACTCGTGCCCGATCACCCCCTGGAGCTCCTCGCGGTCGAGCTTCTCGAGCAGCCCGGTCGTGATCGCGATCGACGCGTGCGCGGGATCCCGCCCCGTCGCGAACGCGTTGGGGGCGCTGTCGTCGATCGTGTAGACGGCGGGCATCGGGATGTTCGCGGCGATCGCAAGCTCCTGGATGACGTTCATGAGCTGCGGGGCGCTGGCCGGATCCACGGCCTTCGCGCCACTCACCGCGAGCACGAGCCTGTCGCCCTTGAAGTACGTCCCGATCCCGGACAGGACGCCCAGCGACAGGGCGAACAGCGTCACCCCGACGCCACCGGATGGCGAGCCGAAGATCGCGTAGCCCATGCTGAACCCGAGCAGGCCCAGCAAGAGGACCACGAATCCGGCCATCAACAGCGAATTGCGCTGATTGGCGGCCTTCTGAGCGTAGAACGTGTTCCCGGCCACGGTCCCTCCCGCGGGCAGGCGGTCAGCTCAGGCTGAGATCGACGTTGGGGACAGCAGAAGCCTCCGGCTCGGCGTCGAAGAACTCGCGCTTGACGAACCCGAAGATGCCGGCGATCAGGACGGCTGGGAACGTCGCGATCCCGGTGTTGTAATCCAGCACGGTCGCGTTGTAGTGCTGGCGCGAAAAGGAGATCTGGTTCTCTGTCGTGGTCAGGTTCTCCTGGAGGGAGAGCACGTTCTCGTTCGCCTTGAGGTCCGGGTAGTTCTCGACGACCGCGAAGAGGGAACGCAGCGTGCCCGTCAGGACGTTCTCCGCAGCCGCCTGCTGGGCGGGCCCTTGCGCGCCCGCGGAGACGGCCGCGGCTCGCGCGTTGGTGACGTCGGTCAGGACCTTCTGCTCGAAGCCCATGTAGCCCTTGACCGCGTTCACGAGATTGGGGATGAGATCGTGGCGGCGCTTCAGCTGCACCTCGATCTGGGCGAACGCCTCGTCGACCCGAAGGCGCTTCTGGACCAGTCCGTTGTAGAGCCCGATGAGGATGACCGCCAGTACGACGATGATCCCGCCGATGATCAGGAGTTCCATGCCCCTCCTCCGGTGGCGATGCCTGGGCCACGCCCGGGCTGCCCAGAGCATAGCAGCGGCTCGGAACGACGTCGGTCGCCAGAGGCGCGGCCCAGTCAGGGCTGCAGATGTCCGCCCGCTAGCTGATCCCGAACGTCAACCGGATGTTGTCAAGGTTCAGGATCAGGTCCCCCACCCCGACGGCGATGAGCAGGACTCCGGCGATGCCCTCGATCGTCCGATGATGGGCCGTGACATAGCGGACGATCTGCCGCTGACGGGCCCCGGCCAGCAGTGACAGTACGACGAGCGGAAGCCCAAACCCCAGCCCGTACGCCAGGAAGACCAGGATCTTCTGGAGCGTTTCGGTCAGCCCCACCGAATAGGCGATGAGGGCCAGCGCGAAGGCGCCGGCACACGGCAGTGCCAGCGGTCCAAGCAACAGGCCGTAGAGGTAGGCCCGCCCGAACGGATTCGAGACGAACGGAACCTGCACGCCCGACAACCCGGCGAACGGGTTGCGCCCGGCCAGGAGAAGGATCCCCAGCGCGATGAGCAGAGCGTCCGTGATGGGGATCAGGTAGCCCAGGACGGCACCGATCGGGACCGAGACGACCACGAGGATAATCGCTACGGCCAACATCGTGGAGAGCACGCCCAGCAGGATGATCAGGCCCAGCAGCCCTGCCCCGCGCCGCCCCGCCAGGCTGGCACTGTTCGTGGACAGATAGGCGAGGAAGCTCGGGTAGAGGGGAAGCAGGCACGGACTGGCGGCGCTGGCCAGACCCAGGGTGAAGGCCAGCCACAGGCCTTCCATGGTCAGGCCCCGTGCGCCCGGGCCAGCTCGATGATCTGGTCAGTGCTCTTCGGGCCGAAGTCCGTTCGCGTGACGGTCCCGTCCGTGCCGATGATCACGATAGGCGTTGACGGCGGGCTCAGGAACTGATCCCCGAACTCCGCGGCCAGACCTCGTGCGACGTCACCGCCCGCGATCGCGTAGCGGCCCCGAAAGCCGTTCTGTTCACGATATGCCGCCAGGCTGTTGCCGCTTTCGTTCGGGTCCACGTCCAGGACCACATAGACGACCCTGTCTGCGGGCAACTGCTCAAGGGCGGCGTCCACGCTTGTCTGCTGCGTTCGACAGTTCGAGCACCAGATGGCCATCGTCTCCACGATGATCACCTTGCCGGCGTGATCCGCGATCCTGAACGTGTCTCCGCTGGAGACATCCCGGAGCTCGGCCGTGGCCCATGCCTGCGTCAGTTCAACAGCCGGCCCCGCCGTTGCGGCGCTGGGAGTGACACGAGCTTCGGCCGACGGCGACCCGGCCACCGTGGACCCCCCGGCCGTCGCCGCGGGCTCCGCTCCGCTGGCGGCCGCTGGCGCAGTAGTGCCTGCCGGCCGAAGCCCTGCCGGTCCGGTACACGCAACCAACACCGAGATGATGGCGATGCCAGCGGCCCCCAGAGCAGCCAAGCGGCGACGGTCGTGCATCAAGTTCCTTTGTTCGTGCGGGGACGAGGTCATCGTGGGCGCCTCGCCGTCAGCCTACCGAACCAAGATGACGGTTTGATGTCCCCGATGCGCCACCACGATACCGGCATGCCATCGACTCACCTGGTGGACCGGGACGCCGTCAGTCCCCGGGGCGGATCTCGTGCTTGCCGAGCGGAGGTCACCGAGGCCCGCCATCGATCCGTTCGCAGAGAAGCCTCCCCGCCCCGTCGCAGGGTAGTCGGGGGGCACGTTCGTGCCAGGAGCGTGGCGCGCCCGACAGTGGTCATCGCGGACAGGCGTCGTGCCACGACCAGTGCGATTCGATCCGCGCGGCAAGCGGGGCATCAAACTCCGGGCGCTCCCGGACGACAGGGGCAAGGTTCAGGCGAAGATCGAGCGGGGGCAGTAGGCGGTCACGATCCAGTTCGGCTGGTCGACGACCTCGCTTATCCGAAGATCGCCGGCCACGCTCATCAGGAGGTACGCGTCGATCGCGGCGAGGCCGTGCTCGATCCCGAGCCGGTCGATCATCCGGCGAGTGGCGTCGCGAGCGGCGGCCATGAGATCGGGACCGACCCCGTCGGCGGCGTACCAGCCAGCCGTGTTCGTCGACACGCCGAGGGGACCGGCGGTCCGGAACTCCGGCGCTGTGACCCGGATATCGCGCCGGACGGTGAGCCGGACGGTGGCCCGCATCGGCGTCTCGATCGCCGTCCCGCAGACCTCGCCGTCGCCCTGGGCCGCGTGACCGTCACCGAGGCTGAACAGCGCACCGGGCACGGCGACCGGCAGCCAGAGCGTGGACCCTGCGGTGAGATGCCGGGTGTCCATGTTGCCGCCGAGCTCCGTGGGAGGGATCGTCGAACGCGCCTCACCCGCCGGCGCGACGCCGAGCTCGCCGCAGAACGGGGCGAGCGGAATCCGAACACCCGCGAGGAACTCCGCGATCCCGTCACCGAGGCGGGTGATCCGGAGCGCGGGATCCGGGAACTCGTCGGCGAGCAGGCCGAAGCCCGGGATCGCCGCCGTCCACCCCCAGTCGCCCGGTGTGAAGTCCAGGAGTTCCACCTCGAGGGTGTCGCCCGGCTCCGCCCCTTCGATAAAGATCGGCCCTGCCACCTGGTCGACCCGGGAGAAGTCGAGCGCGGCCAGGTCCGCCACGGTCGAGTCGGCAGTGATCTGGCCGCACGACGCATCGAGCGCGTCGAAGGCCACCTCGCTCCCGCTCACCACGCTCAGGACCGGTTCGATGGTGCGATCCCAGGCGAGATGGAACTGATCCCGACCAACGTGGAATGGCGACCGACTCATGCCGACTCCTTCGACTCCAGCCAACAACGACTGCGCCGCCCGTCGCCGAGGTCGACGTACGGCGGTCGCACTTCGCATCGATCGTGACGCTGCGGGCATCGATTCCGGAACGGGCAGCCGGGACCCGACGCCAGTTCCAGGCGAAGCTCGCCGCGCGCTTGCTCGGCGGTGGGCAGGGCGCCGGGGATCGATGCCAGCAGCGCGCGGGTGTACGGGTGGCGCGGATCGGCGAACAGGTCGTCCACCGGCCCTTCCTCGACGATCTCCCCCAGGTACATCACCGCGACCCGATCGGCGATGTGGTGCACGACGGCGAGGTCGTGGGCGATGAACAGGTAGGCCAGGCCGTGTTCCTCCTGCAGGTCGTCGAGCAGGTTGATGATCTGGGCCTGGACCGAGACGTCCAGGGCGCTGACGGGCTCGTCGAGGATCAGCAGCTCCGGACCGACCGCCAGCGACCTGGCGATCCCCACCCGCTGGCGCTGGCCTCCGGACAGCTCATGCGGATAGCGCCGGGCGTGCTCCGCTCCCAGGCCGACGTCGGCGAGCAGGGTCGCGACGCGTCGGCGGCGCTCCGCCGCATCCGCCCCGATCCGGTGGACGAGCAGGACCTCCTCGATGGCCGCGCCGACCGCGATCCGCGGGTTGAGGCTCGAATACGGGTCCTGGAACACGATCTGCATGCGCTCACGAAGACCGCGCAGTTCGCCGCTCGACACCGCCAGGACATCGATACCGTCGAAGGTCACCGAGCCCGACGTCGAGGGCACGAGCCGGATGATCGCCCGGCCGGTCGTCGTCTTGCCCGATCCGGATTCACCCACGAGCGCCACCGTCTCCCCGCGCCCGATCGTCAGGTCCACCCCGCGGACCGCGGTGACATCACGCGCGGGCCGCCCACGGACACGATCCCACAGGCCGCGCCGACCCGGGTAGGTGACGACGAGGTCGCGGACCGTGAGGAGGGTGGCGCCGGGGGCTTCGCTCACGCGCTGCCCGCGCGGCCGGTCAGCCGGCCATGCCCGGCCGAGCGCGGCCCGGCGCGGCCGGTCAGCGCGCCAGGGCCGGGCATGGCCCCAACGCGCCGGCGGGCCTGCCCGGCCTCGGCTCGCGCCATGAAGTCGCTGACGGCCGCCATATACCGGTCCGGCTCCTCGGCATGGGACAGGTGCCCGCTTTCCTCGAACAGGACCCATTCGGCCTGCGGCAGCCGCTCCACGATGCGGGCCACCTGGTCCGGTGTCGCCTCGTCGTGACGGCCGCTGGTGAGCAGGATCGGCTCGTCCACCAGGTCAAGCCGGGACAGGATCTCCCAGTCCTTGAGGGTACCCACGACGTGGAACTCCGTGGGCCCGTTCATCGTGCGATAGACCTGTGGATTGCGGTTCAGCTTGGCGAACGAGCGGGCCACGAACTCCGGGTTGGGCACGACCCGACACAGGTGCCGGTCGTAGAAGACCGTGACCGCTGCCTCGTATTCGGGGTCGTCCCACGTGCCGGCATCCTCATGCCGCGTCAGCGTGTCGATCACGTCCGCCGGCAGGGCCGCGCGCTGGCGCGCCGTGCCCTCGATCCACATGGGCATGCTCGCCGGGGAGCTCGCGATGATTGCCGAAACCACGCCTGCGGGACGGGTCACGAGGTACTCCATCAGCAGCATCCCGCCCCAGCTCTGGCCCATGATGTGGCAGCGCTCCAGGCCGAGTGCACGGCGGACCGTGGCCAGCTCGCGGAGGTAAAAGTCCACGGTCCAGCGCTCGGGGTCGTCGGGCTGGTCGGAGTTCCCGCAGCCTTGCTGGTCGTAGAAGATGACCCGCCGACCCGTGGCCGCGAGGGCCGCCATCGACTCGAGGTAGTCGTGGGCAGCGCCCGGACCGCCGTGCAGCAGCAGGAGCGGCGCCTTGCCAGCGGCGCGCTCGGACGCCTCATCGCCGACGACCGCGTACCAGGTTCGCTGTCCACCAACGTCGACCCATCCCTCGCGAGCGCCGAAGGCCGGGTCGATCGACCAATCGATGCTCATGGTGTCCTCCCCTCGCTCCACGAGAGGACCAGGCCGGCGGCCAGCTCCTCGCTCCGATGGCATGCGGCGGTTCGCCCGGACCGATCCGGCCGCGCGGTCCGCACCCGCCGCAGCTCTGGCCGCTCCACCTGGCAGCGATCCACGGCGGCCGGACAGCGCGGCGCGAAGGCACAGCCCTCCGGGAGGGCGGCCGGATCCGGCGGCGTCCCCGGGATCTGCGGCAGGCGCCGGCGACGAACGGCGATATCCGGGATGGACGCGGCCAGCCCGGCCGTGTACGGGTGGCGCGGTGAGGCGAACAGGTCGGCCGTAGCCGCGGCCTCCGCCACGCGGCCTGCGTACAGCACGACGGCCCGCTCGCACAGCGCGTGGACCACGCCGAGGTCGTGGGTGATGAGCAGCAGGGCCATGCCTCGGTCCCGGACGAGCTCGCGCAGCAGCTCCAGGATCTGCGCCTGGATGGTCACGTCGAGGGCGGTCGTCGGCTCGTCGGCGATGAGCATCCCGGGCTCGCAAGCCAGGGCCATCGCGATCATCACCCGCTGGCGCATCCCGCCCGAGAGCTGATACGGATACGCGTCGAGGATCGCGTCGGGCTCGGCCAGCCCGACCTGCGCGAACAGGTCGCGGACCCGCCCCCGGGCGACGTCCTGGCGCAGGCCGAAGTGGAAGCGGAGCGCCTCGGCCACCTGTTCGCCGGCGCGGTACAGCGGGTCGAGCGCGGTCATCGGGTCCTGGAAGATCATCGCCACCCGCTCGCCGCGGACGCGTCGATAGGCACGCTCGGGGAGGCCGACGAGTTCGTCTCCGCCGAGCCGGATGCTCCCGCGGATCGTGCTGGTGCCACGCGGGAGAAGCCCCATCACCGCGCGGCTGGTCACGCTCTTGCCGGATCCGGACTCGCCGACCAGGCCCACGATCTCGCCGGCTCGAACGTCGAGGTCCACTCCGTTGACGGCATGGACCACCCCTTGCGAGGTCCGGAATCCCACGTCCAGGCCGCGAATCTCGAGGAGTGGTGCTCCGGCCTCCACGGTCCGCGGCCGGCCGGCCAGCGCCGGGGCCCCGCCCATCGACGTCCCAGCCACCTCAGCGCTCCCGCTCGCGCGGATCGAGCTGCGAGCGCAGCCCGTCGCCAACGAGATTGAAGCTGATGACCGCAAGCATGATCGCGAACCCGGCGGACAGCGCCGGCCAGGCGTTCTGCAGTAGGTAGGCGCGACCGTCGGACAACATCGAGCCCCAGTCGGGATCGGGTGGCTGTTGGCCCAGGCCGAGGAAGCTCAGGGCGGCGATGTCGAGGATCGCGTACGCAAGGTCGATCGTCGATTGGACGACGACGGCCGCGACGAGATTTGGCAGGATGTGCCGAAAGAGGATCCGGGCATCGGAGAAGCCGAGCGCCCGGCCCGCATCTACGTACGCGAGCGAGCGCTGCACCAGGGTCACGCTCCGGATGAGGCGGGCCATCGCGGGCACGTAGATGACACCGAGGGCCACGACGACCGTGCCCAGGCCGCGCCCAAACGTGGCCACCACGAGGATGGCCAGAAGCAGCGCAGGAAACGCCAGCAGCGCATCCAGGACTCGCATGATCAGCGCGTCCACCCGCCCGCCGTAGTACCCCGCAACGAGCCCCAGCGGGATCCCGATCGCGCCGCTGATCACGACCACGACGAGGGCCCCGAACAGGGTGGGCTGCGCACCGAAGACGATGCGCGCCCACACGTCGCGGCCCAGCTTGTCCGTACCCAGGAGATGTTGCCCGTCCGGCAACCGGAGCGAGGACGCCAGATCCTGGTCGTTCGGGAGGAGCCCGGTCAGCAGCTCCGGCGCCACCGTCGCGACGATGATCGGCAACAGGATGAGCAGCCCGACCAGAGCGGCCCGGTTCCGGGCCAGCGGCGAGCGCCGGGCACTCGCGAACAGCGCCGCGCGGGAGACCCGGATCGTCGGCGCCGTCATGAGTACCGGATCCGCGGGTCGATGACGCCGTAGAACAGGTCGGTGGCGAGATTCAGCAGGCTGAAGGCAACGGTGAGGAGCAGGACACTCGCCTGGATCACCGGGTAGTCGCGGTTCTGGATCGCGTCCGTGATGAGGCTGCCGAGCCCGCCCAGGCCCAGGGTCGTCTCCACGAGCACGCTGCCCACCAGGAGGAACCCGACCTGGAGGGAGGTGACCGTGACGACCGGGATGAGCGCGTTGCGGAGGGCGTGCTTGACGACGATCGTGCGCTCCGGCAACCCCTTGGCGCGGGCCGCCTCGATGTAGTCGGAGCTGAGCGTCTCGAGCATCGCCGAGCGAGTCATCCGCGACGTCAGGGCGATCGTCCCGAGCGCCAGTGCCACAGCGGGCAGGATGAGGTGGCGAAGCTGGTCCAGCGGATCGCGGCCGGAGCCGAAGGCCGGCAGCCAGCCCAGCCCGACCGCGAAGATGAGCACGCCGACGATCGCGGTGAAGTAGACCGGCGAGCTCAACCCGATCAGCGCGAGGAGGCTGCCCGCGTAGTCGATGAGCGAATTCTTGCGCACCGCCTGGAGGACCCCGAGCGGGATCCCGACCGCGATCGAGATGACCATCGAGAGCCCGACGAGCTGGAGGGTCAGTGGGAGCCGCTCTGCGATGAGCGACACGACGTCCTGGCGCAGACGGTAGCTCTCGCCAAGATCGCCCTGGAAGACGCGGCCCAGCCACGCGATGTACTGCGTGATGGGGTCCCCCACCAGCCCGAACTGCTGGCGCAGCGCCTCCATCGTCACCGGGTCCACGCGCTTGCCACCCAGCACGATCAGGACCGGGTCGCCCGGAGCCAGCCGGACCAGCCCGAACGTGACGAACGACACGAACAAGAGCACGGGTACGAGCGCGATCAGGCGCCGCAGCGCATACGCGAGGATGTGCCGGTTCTCCCTTCGTACGCCTGTCAGGTCAGCGCGCTGGCCGTCGGGCCAGCGCGCGTCGTTGCCCTACTTGACGTACATGTCCTTGAACAGCGACGCCCAGTACCAGAGTGACGAGACGTCCTGGCCGGCCAGCCGCTTGTTGACCGCGAGCGGCCAGCCCGGGTACGCGGTGACGATGACCACGGAATCTTCGGCGATGATCGCCTGCGCCTCGATCAGGCGCTTGGCGCGTTCCGCCTTGTCAGTCAGGGTGTTCTGCTCCGCGAGCAGCGCATCGACCTTGGCGTTCTGGTAGGCAGACGAGTTGGCTCCACCGGCCACGATGTTCTCCGACGCAAAGTTGGGCCGCAGGTTGCCCGACGGATCTGGGAAGTCCGAGCCCCAGCTACCGACCAGGAGGTCGTAGTCGTCGTGCGATCCGAACTGGAGAGCGACGCTCTCCTGGTAGGTGACCTTGCGCGCCTTGATCGTGACGCCGATCTTGGACATCGAAGCGATGAACGCCTCGGCGGCGCCCTTGATCGACGGGGTCGAATCGTAGTACGCGATCTCTGTCCCATTGAGCTGATCGGCGACGCCCGACTCGGCCAGCAACGCCTTCGCCTTCTCGAGGTCCACGTCGTAGGCCGGGAGCTTGTCCCAGGCCGCCTGCCAGGCGTCCTTCTCGAACGTCCAGAGCGACGGGTTCACGAGCGTGGACTTGGTCGGGTCCGCCTCGGTGCCGTAGAAGAGCTCGCGGACCGCCTTCTTGTCGAAGGCGTAGTTGAGGGCCTGGCGGACCTTCACGTTGTCGAATGGAGCCTTCTTCGTATTGAAGGTGATCCACTCTCCGTAGTACGAGTTCGTGAACGTCAGGTCGACGTCCGCGATCGACTTGACCGTCGCGTACTGGTCGCTCGGGATGTTGTTGATGATGAAGTCGATCTCGCCAGTCTGGAGGCCGGCGACCCGGGTGCTCGGCTCCGGGATGATCTTGATCGTGACCTGATCCAGGTATGGACCGCCGTTCGCCTTGTCCCAGTAGTCGTCATTGCGGGCGATAGTCTGGTGGTCGCCGCTCTTCCATTCCACGAACTTGAATGGACCGGTCCCGATCGAGCCGACTTCGGGCTTGCCGTACTTGTCCCCGTTGGCCTCGACAAACTTCTTGCTGACGACATGCGCCGCGGTGCTGGCGAGGGCGAATTCGAGGAGGGCATCCGGTTCGGACAGGGTGATCACGACCGTGCTGGCGTCCGGCGCCTCCACCTTGCTGACCTTGGCCAGCATCCAGCCGACGTACGAGCCCAGCTTCGGATCGCGGATCCGGTCCAGGCTGAACACGACGTCATCGACGGTCATGGGCGAACCGTCATGGAACCTCACGCCCTGCCGGATCTTGAGGGTGTACGTCAGGCCGTCGTCGCTGACCTGCCACGACTCGGCCAGGTTCGGGCAGAGCTTCGTGTCGTTCTCGCAGAACTTCAGGAGTGGCTCTGTGACGCTGTCGACGGCCAGGCCGGACACGAAGTCGTAGTCGAAGGCCGGGTCCATGGACGCGGGCTCACCCTCGACGGCGACGGTGATCGAGCCGCCCATCTTCGGTGAGCCGGACGGGGCTCCGGATCCACCGGGGGCGGCGCTGGCCGCGGTGCCGCCACAAGCACCCACGAGGATGGCGATGACGGTGATCAGCGCCGGGAGGCGCCGCCGGTCGTTCGACACGAACATGGTCTTCCCTCTCCTCCGCCATCACGCCCCGGTGTGCGGCGCACATCGTACGCCGCGATTGATGCGGACAGAGTAGCGTGTCGACCGCCACCCGCGTTGCACACGGTGAGCACTCATGGCGCGGGACGGTCGTCTTCGCGGGGGCGTGGACCACCCTCCACGACCACCTCCTGCCCGCTCGATGGGAAGGTCGAAGGGCGCGTTCGTGCCGGGAGCGTGGTGGGCGGTGAGGGATTCGAACCCCCGACATCCTCGGTGTAAACGAGGCGCTCTGACCAGCTGAGCTAACCGCCCGGGGCGACAGCGTAGGGCACAGAAGCCGTTGGCCGAGGAAGGAGTGGTGCCCAGGCCGGGACTTGAACCCGGATGAGTTGCCTCATACGCCCCTCAAACGTACGCGTATACCAATTCCGCCACCTGGGCAAGGTGTCGCCGACGTTCAGGTCCGAAACGATGGTACCGAGGGAGGGACTCGAACCCACACGACCTTGCGATCACTGGTACCTGAAACCAGCGCGTCTACCATTCCGCCACCTCGGCACGGACCCGCGCGCGACCGCGTTAACGGTCCTCGGCGAGGCGCCATGTTAGCACATCCCAGAATCGGTCCGACGCATCGGCGACCTGGCGGATGGCGACGTTCGCGAGCGTGTCGCGGGCCACGACGATCTCGTCCTGGAAGGCCAGCGGGAGCATGTAGCGGCTCTTTGCCAGCTGCTTCTGGAGGCGAGAGTAGGCCGCCAGTCGGGCCTCCGGCGTTCCCGGCGCCCGGGCTGCGCTCAGGAGGGCGTCCAGCGCCAGGTCCTGGATGCCGATGATGTTCGAGGCGCCGGTGACGGTCTGCGTGGACGCGAGCAGCGGGTAGAGGTCTGGATCCAGGCCGATGGTGACGTCCGTGATGGCGACCTGGTATGTGCCCTTGGCCAGACGGTCGACGAACTCGCCTGCGGGCAGTCCGACATGGGTGACCGTGAACCCGAGGCGATCCCAATCGTTCGCCACTTGACGCGCGGCTGCCCAGACGGTCGGATTGGACTTCTGATCCGGGCTCATCACCTCGATGGTGATGGGCTTGGTCGTCTTGGGGGGGTACCAACCGTCGTCCTTCGAGGTCCATCCAGCGGTCTGCAGCGCCTTGCGCGCGGCCGCGCGGTCGTACGGGATGGCCGGATCGGCCGCCGGGTCGAACATCGGTGAACTGGGCGGGATCGGCCCCGTCGCGGCGAGCGCCGATCCGGCGAAGACATCCGTGACCAGGCGGGGGCGCTCGAGCGCCGCCAGCAGCGCCGTCCGCACCGCCGGGTTTGCGAACTCCGGATGGGACGGTCGCAGGTTCAGCAAGGCCGCCGTCAAGGTCGCGCCCGGGTAACGCAGGAGGCGGCTCGTTGGCTCGGCAGCCAGCTCGGCTGCGTCGGCCGGCCCCAGTCCGGAGGCCGCATCGAGGTCACCGGCCCGATAGGCGGCCGCCAACGCGGCCGAGTCGTCGTAAAAGGTGAACTCGATACCGGGAAGATACGGGACTGGTCGGTCCGGTCGGAGCGTCGGCCCGGTCGTGGCGAGCGAGTCGACCGACCCGCTGGACCCGTCCGGCTTCGGTCCGCCGGTCGTGCCGCTGACGGGCACGAGGGTCGCTGTCTGTCCAGTCAGGTCGGCCAGCGCGAAGGGACCGGAACCCACAGGTTGGGTCCCGAATGGGTGATCGGCCAGGGCCGCCACGGGGACATCGGCCAGGATGTGGGCGGGGGCGATGGGCTGGGTCGCGGCCTGGAGGAACCCACCGAGTGGGGTCATCAGGGTGAACGACACGGTTCGCAGGCCGAGGGCACGTACCTCGACCTCGGTCCACGAGCCGGCGGCCGGGCCGACGTAGGCCGGGTCCTGGAGCGCGCGGATGGTGAATACGACGTCATCGGCCGTGACCGGTTCGCCGTCCTGCCACATGGCGTCGCCGCGTATCTCGAAGGTCCACACCTTACCGGTGGCGTCAACGGACCAGCTTCGGGCGAGATCCGGGACGAGCGTCCCGCCGGGGCCGTTGCGGACAAGGCCGCTGAAGATGAGCGCGACGAGGTCGCGATCGGCCTGTGAATGAGCGGTCAACGGGCTGATGGACACCGGCCGACCGACGACACCCTGACGAAAGGGCCGTGCTGCGATGGCCTCCAACGGCGACGGGGTCGCGCGGCCTGCGGTGGTATCGAGCGCGGGGACGCCCACGAGTCCCGCGACCAGCGCGAGCATCACGACGAGGGTCCCCACGACGATCGAATCGGTTCGGGTCATGGGTCTCCGAAATGGAGGGTTCCTCGCGGTGGGCGCCCGCGGAGAGGCGGGATCAGGCGAAGATGAACGACGCCAGCGAGAACGCGATGAAGAGGGCCAGCAGGGCGATCGTGAACTGCCACAGGCGTCGTTCGACACCCCGGCGGCTGCGATACACGGCCGAGTCGCCACCGAACGTGCTCGACAGTCCGGTTCCCCGGGCCTGCAGCAGGATGGCGACGATCAGGGCGATGCTGACGATGATCTGGCCGAACGCCAGGATCGGATCCACGAGTCTGCGACCTCCTCTGTATTCCGGCGGGATGCTACCACAGCCCAAGCGAACGGCCGGTCATCCCGGGCCATGGCGGCAGGCCCGCGAACTCGAGCAACGTGGGCGCGACGTCCGCCAGGACACCGTCGTCCAGGCGAAGGCCTTCGGTCGCCCGCCCGATCAGCACCAGTGGGACCGGGTTCAGCGAATGGGCTGTCACCGGGTGACCCGCCTCGTCGCGCAGGCAGTCGGCGTTGCCGTGGTCGGCGGTGATCGCCAGCAGCGCGCCGGGACCGCCCGGGTCTACCGTCAGCGCCGCGTCGACCACCCGGGCCAGGCAGGCATCGAGCGTGGCCAGTGCCTCGAGTGTCGCGCCCCACGATCCCGTGTGGCCGACCATGTCCGCGTTCGCGAAGTTGGCGACGATGAAGTCGTATACCCCGGAACCGATCGCTTCCACGAGCGCATCGGTCACGCCGACCGCACTCATCGCCGGCGCAAGGTCATACGTGGCGACCCTGGGACTAGGGATCAGGACCCGGTCCTCGCCAGGCCAGGGCGTCTCGACGCCGCCGTTGAAAAAGTACGTGACGTGGGCGTACTTCTCGGTCTCCGCGACGTGGAGCTGGCGCCAGCCAGCTTCTGACATGACCTGCGCGAGGGACCTCGCTTCCTCGGGCGGAAACGCGACCTCGACCGGCAGACCGGACTCGTAGGCAGTCATGGTGACGATCAGCGGGTCTTTCGGCGCCGGGCGCCCGTCCGGCGCTGCGCGATCGAACCCGTCGAAGGTGTCATCCGCCAGCGCGTGGATGAACTGGCGCGCTCGGTCCGCGCGGAAGTTCGCGTGGATGACAGGTTCACGATCCATGATCCCCGCGCGGCCCGTCTCGCCGATGACGGTGGGAATGACGAACTCGTCGTCCTCGCCGCGGGCATAGGCGGCTTCGATGGCCGCGATCGCGCTGGGCGCCGACTCCCCTACTCCGTGGACGATGGCGTCGTAGCCGCGTTCGACGCGGTCCCAACGATGGTCGCGATCCATCGCGTAGTAGCGACCGCCGACGGTCGCGAGCATCGCTCGCGAATGTACGGCCGCCAGCCGCGCCTCCAGGTCAGCCACGAACGCGAGCGCCGACCGGGGCGGCGTGTCGCGCCCGTCAAGCAGCGCATGGACATGAACGGCCTCCACGCCGCGTCGAGCCGCCAGGTCAGCGAGAGCGACCAGATGTCGGTCGTTGGCATGGACCCCACCCGGTCCGATCAGGCTCACGATGTGGAGTGTCCCGGTCGTCTCGGTCGCCCGCTCACAGGCGTCGATGAACGCCGGTCGGTCGAAGAACGTCCCGTCGGCGATCGCGGCATCGATACGCGGCAAGTCCTGCAACACGGGCCGGCCGGCCCCCAGGTTCAGGTGGCCCACCTCGGAGTTGCCCATCTGACCGGTGGGCAGCCCGACGGCATCCTCCGATGCCCGCAGGACCGCATGGGGCCAGCGCGCCAGGAGATCGCGCCAGATGGGCATCGGTGCCGCGGCGATCGCGTCCGTGGCGGAATCCCCACCGATCCCGAAGCCATCGAGGACGACCAGGACGATCGGGCGTGGGCGGGTCACCGGCCGGCAGGACGGGCGGCAAGACGGGCGGTCGCGGTCAGCCCCGCGCGTGCCACGATGCTTGCCATCTCGTCGGGCTTTAGTGAGGCGCCGCCGACGAGTGCTCCATCGATCGTCGGCTCCATGAGGAACTCCGCGATGTTGGCAGCCGTGACGCTTCCGCCATAGAGGACGGGGACGTCGTCCGCGGCGGCTCCCCAGCCAAGGCCCGTGAGCGTGGCGCGGATGGCCTCCGCCATCAGGGCGGCGTCCGAGCCGAGCGCCGTGCGGCCTGTGCCGATGGCCCACACGGGCTCGTAGGCGATGACCAGCCGTGCCGCGGCGAGGACCGACGGATCGTGACCCGCCAACGCGCCGCGGACCTGTCGATCGACGGCGTCGATCGCCTCGCCGGCGTCGCGCTCCTCAGCCCGTTCGCCGACGCACAAGATCGCCCGCAGGCCGGCGTCGGTCGCACGACCCAGCTTCTGTCCGATGCGCTCGTCGGTCTCGGCGAAGTCCCGCCGTCGCTCCGAGTGGCCCACGATGGCCCACGTCGCGAGGCCGGCCAGCATCGGTGCGGCGATCTCGCCGGTATACGCGCCGGCGGCTTCGTGATGCACGTTCTGGGCCCCGATGCCGACGTCCGGGTCGCTCTCGGCGAGGGCGTCGCGAACCGTCGCGATCGACACGAAGGGTGGACAGATGACGCGTATAGCGTCGGTCCCGCGCGTCCGGGAGGCGATCGTCCTGGCGAGCTCGCCGGCCTCGGCCGGGGTGGTGTGCATCTTCCAGTTGGCGGCCACGATCACGTCACGCATGCGCCGAATCATGCCAGAGCCCGTCGTCTCGGCGTTCGGCGCTGCGTTCCATGGCCAACGTCGCCGTCGTCGTGGAGTGCCAGCGTTTCGATGCGCTCGAGCGAGCGCTGGACGGACGACCGATGGAGGCCCGTGTATTCCGCCAATTCGGACAAGGTGGCCTCGGGGATCTCGAGTCGTGCGGCCGCGACGGCGCGGACCGTGACCGATCGGGTAGCGAGTCGGCCGTCCACCTCGAGGAGCGCGATCGCATCGAGCTGGCGGCCGGCGGCACTGACGGCCCGCTGAAGGTTGGCGGACTCGGCGTTGAGCACGCGATTCAGTTCACCACGGAGCGTCCGCGAGACCTGGCGTGCCTCCAGCTCCAGCAGGGCGCCGCCGGCGCCGATCCGTCGCAGGAAGGTGCCGACCAACTCCGCGCTCTTCCAGGTGACCACGCCACGGCCACGCCGGATCCGCCACGACGCCGGCAGATCCAGGTCGCGCAACCCCGCGGCAAGGATCGGTGCGTCGTCGGGCGACACCACGAACTCGAGATGTGTCCGGCCCCCAGCCAGGCTCAATGACCCATGCGCCAGGAACCGGCCGCGCAGCCAGGCAGACCGGCAATGATCCGCCGCTCGTTCCCAGCTGAAGCCTCCGATGGCCGGATCGTCCGTGGTGGTGCGCCGAAGGCGAACGGCCAGGCGCGCGGCGGGACCGTCGCGGGCGACCGCATCGACACCCAGGCCGGCCGCCTCAGCGGCGCGATCGCACGGTCGAGCCGGATCGATGCCGGCCAGCTCGGCGCGCAGCGCCGCGACGAGGTCGCGCTCCGACCGGCTCATCTCACGCGCTGCGGCTCACGGATCGGCGGCGGCTTCCGCCTGCATGTTCATACGTCCCCAGGATGGCCGCCGCGAGGTGCGCAGGATCGTGATGGTGCGCGTTGGCTGGATCGACGACATCCTCCAGGATGAGCCGCGGCACGGGCTGGACCGCCGGAGGCCAGCGCAGATTGACGTGCTCCGCGCGCCACCCGGTCGGCGTCGTCGCCGAGAACTGGTTGTTGGCGATGACGACGTCAACCAGGCGCGGCGCCGTATGGGCGACCAGCGCATCAACGTGGGCGGCAAGATCGAACCCGGCGGTCTCCCCGGCCTGGGTCGCCACATTGCAGATGTAGTAGACGGGCGCCGTGGTCGTAAGCAGGGCGTCGCGGATGTCGGGCAGCAGCAGGCTCGGCAACAGGCTCGTATACAGGCTGCCCGGCCCGATCACGATGAGGTCGGCCTCGTCGATGGCTGAGATCGCATCAGTGGAGGCACGGACCTCACTCGGGGTCAGCCACACGCGCTCGATGCCGCTTGCCACCATGATCGCCGACTGGCCATCCAGGATCTGCCCGTCGTGCAACTCGGCGTGGAGGGTCAGGGGCTGGCCAGACACCGGGACGACCTGGCCGCGCACCGCCAGGATCCGATTGATCTGCCGGACACCTTCCTCAAAGTCGCCGCCTTCGACCGCAGTCATCGCCGCCAGGAGCAGATTGCCGACCGCGTGGCCGGCCAGGCCGTGCGCATCGCCTTCCGTATCGGCCGGGAAGCGATACTGGAGGAGCTCGTTCATGAGCGGCTCGGCATCGGCCAGGGCGGCGATGCAGTTGCGGATGTCGCCGACCGGCGGGATGCCGAGGCCGCTGCGCAGGACGCCGGAGGAGCCGCCATCGTCCGCGACGGTCACGACCGCGGTGAGGTTGCTCGTATGCTCCTTGAGGCCGCGCAGGAGGGCGGACAGGCCGGTGCCGCCACCGATGGCCACGATGCGCGGCCCGCGCGCCAGGAACCGCTTCTGGTAGATCAGCTCGACGAGCGGTTGACGTCCATCATCCGTGCGGAACGGATCCGTCAGGGCACGACCCAGGCCGATCGCGCCACCGACCAGGATCGTCACGCCGACGGCACCCACAATCAGTCCACGCAACGGGTAGGGCAGGAACTGCAGGGTCAGCATGTCCAGGACCATCGTCAGCGGCCCGCCTGGCGCCAGGTCTCGCGTCGCCTGGCGAAGCAGGTGCGCGAACGCGAGGGCCAGGAGCACGAGTCCCACGAAGACGACAAGGAGCCAGCGCTTCACCCCGATCCCTGGCGTCAGCCAGCGCCGCAGGTTCACGCTCGATCCAGCTCGCGGTGGAAGACCGCGACAGGCCCGGACCCGTGCTCGCGCAGCCACGCCGCCATCTCCTCGGCGATGACGATGGACCTGTGGTAGCCGCCCGTGCAACCGATGGCGATGGTCAGTCGGCTCTTGCCCTCCGCGATGTACGCGGGCAGTGCAAAGTCCAGGAATGTCTCGACGAACTCAAGGAAGCGCTCGGCCACGGGCTGGTCCAGGACGTACGCCCGGACGGCGTCCGTGAGGCCCGACGACTGGCGCAGGTCCGCGACGTAATACGGGTTCTGCATGAACCGGACATCGAACACGAGGTCCGCCTCCAGTGGCAGGCCGTACTTGAAGCCAAAGCTGATCAGTTGGATGGCGAGCTGGTCAGGGTCCGACGACGTCCCGAGCTGGGTGAACAAGCGTTCGCGCAGTTCGCGCAGCGACAGGTCGGAGGTGTCGATGACGATATCGGCCTCGAGTCGGATCGGCTCCAGCAGGCTGCGCTCCTCCGCGATCGAGCTCGCGATCCCGCGCTGGTCGCCCAGCGGATGCGAGTGGCGGGTCTCGCTGAAGCGACGGATGAGGACCTCGTCGCGGGCGTCGAGGAAGACGACGCGAGGCCGGATCCCACGACCCTCCAGAGCGCCGCGCATGGCTGCCAGGGCCAGCATCGTGTCACCGGCCCGGACGTCCATGACGATCGCGACGTGGGCGAAGCGCGCCCGGTCCGAGGAGACGAGTTCGGCGAGATCGGGTAGCAGCTCACCGGGCAGGTTGTCGACGACCGTGTAGCCGAGGTCCTCGAACAGCTTGGCGGCGGCCGTCTTGCCGCCCCCGGACAGGCCGCTCAGGATTATGACGGCCGGTTCGGCCGGTTCGGCGGGCGCAGGTCCGTCGTCGCCCGGTCCGCGGTCGGACCGGGCTGGCTCGGTCACCGTCCCGTGCGCCGGATGAAGAAGGCGGTCCCCTCGAACAGGATGTACATCGTCCCGCCGAGCGCGAGCGGGCTCACCAGGTCACCGCCCGGGGTCGCAACGGCGGCGAAGATGGCGATGCCAAGGATCACCATCCGGCGCGACTCTGTCAGCCGCTGCGACGTCACGATGCCCACTCGCGAGAGGCCGACGAGCAGGATCGGGAACTCCATGATCAAGCCGAAGACGAGGAACATCGTCGTGACGAAGTCGAAGTACGGGCCAGCCGCGAATTGCGCGACCAGTGTCGCGTTCGTGAACGAGATCAGAAACGTCAGGGCGTACGGCAGGATGAGATACGCGATGGTGACCCCGAGCGCGAAGAAGAGGAGCGCGAGCGGGATCCATGGACGGACGGTCTTGCGCTCGGACGGGGTCAACCCGGGCGAGATGAACGCCCAGATCTGGTAGAGCAACACCGGCATGGCGAGGATGATCCCGAGGACGACGGAGATGCGCAGCCAGATGGCGAAGGCGTCACCGGGGCCGAGGACCTGGACTTTGGCCGGCACACCGGTCGCCGTCGGCATCAGGTTGATCAGCGCGATCTGGACGGCCCCGGTCAGGAAGATCCAGGCGAGCGCGGTGGTGACGGCCACGGCCAGGACCGCCCGGAACAGGCGCGTCCGCAGTTCGCCCAGATGGTCGACCAGCGTCATGACGCTGGCGTCCTCGGGCGGGGCCGCCGCAGGCAGGCCGGGAGCGGTACGATCGATCAGGGCGTCGGCGTCGGACATCGCGGCGGTCCGTGGACCGATCAGTTGGCGGGAGCGCTCGACCCGCTGGTCGTCGATGTTGTCGTGGACTCGACGCCGGCCGCCTCAGCGGCCGCAAGCGTGGCCTTGGCGGCGGCGACGGCATCGGCATCAGGTGCCGGGGTCGCGGCCGTGGTGGTGGCGGCCGCCACCACCGATGCCGCTGCGGCGGAGGCCGGCGGGATCGGGGCGACCGAGACGTCCAGCTTCGTGGCCTCCTGGACGTCGGACGACGCCTTGCGGAATTCGCGGAGACTCTTGCCGATCGAGGCGCCGACTTCAGGCAGTTTGCCCGGGCCAAGGATCAACAGGGCGATCACGAGGATGATGATGAGCTCCGGTGCCCCGATGTTCGGCATGTCAGATGGTGCTCCAGTGGTGGGATGACGCTGCAGGCAGCGTGGTCGGAAGCAAGGTCGGGACGCTCACGTCGCCGCGGATGAGGGTAGCACAGGGAGCCTGCGCGACCATTCGCGGGCGGCAGCTCGCAGAGCCTCGCCGACATCGCCGGCGCCGGCCGCCGGGGCCGACGCGATGCCCCGCGAGATGTTGACCAGCAGGCCGCCGCCGGGTCGTCCGCCGGCCGGGGACGCCGTCGCGGGTCCGGCGACCAGGACCGGCTCCACCGCCCCACCCTGTGCCCCGACACCCGGCACCAGGAACGCCAGTCCGGGCGAGATCGCCCGGATCGTCGCCAGCTCCGCCGGTGCGGTGGCGCCGACGACCAGGCCGACCGTCCCGCCCGGACCCCAGCCCGCGGCCAGTCGCGCGACGCGCGCGAAGAGTGGCTCGGACGGTGCGCCGGCGATCGGGGCGGCGGGGACGTCTAGATCCTGCAGCTCCCCGGCACCAGGGTTCGACGTCCGGCACAGGAGGTATGCGAAGCGATCCAGGCGCTCCAGCAACGGCATGACCGCCTCCGAGCCGAGGTATGGATTGACCGTCACGGCATCCGCTCCGAGCCCTTCGTACAGGGCCACGGCCTGGCGGGCCGCCGTGCTCCCGATGTCACCGCGCTTGGCATCAGCCACGACGAGCACGTCGACCGGGATCGTGGCGCGGATGCGTTCCAGCGCGGCGAGCCCAGCCGAGCCGAACGCCTCGAAGAAGGCCAGGTTCGGCTTGATCGCTGCGGCGTATGGCACAGCTGCCGCGACGATGAGTGTCGCAAAACGCTCGACCCCGGCGAGGTTCCGGCTGAATCCGTCAGGCAGGGCGGCCGGGTCCGGGTCAAGGCCGACACAGAGGACGGACCCCACGGCGGCGGATCTGGACGCCAGGCGCTCCAGGTAGCTCTCGGTCACGAGGCGCTCGGCGTCGGCGTCGGCCTTGCGGACGCGGGGATGCTCGGGACGGGAGTGGCCGGGAGCAGGTCGGCCGGGATGAACCAGTCGGGGCGCGACGACCCGTCCAGGCCGGACACCGCCGTCAGTGCCTTGACGTCCTTGACCGTCCAGTCGGGTGCATTGCCGTCGAGGAGGGCCATCCGCAGGTCGACGATCTGGCCCTCGATATGGAAGAACGCGATCGCGTCACCCGCAGGCGACCAGACCGGCCCCCACGACCCGCCATCGTTCGTCACGCGCAGCAGCTCGCGACCGCGGCTGGCGTCCATGATCACGACATCCGACCCAAAGGCGTTCGTGCGGGTCGCCGCGATGAACCGGCCATCGGGCGAGAAGGACGGCTCGAGGTAGCCGGGGCCGGTGACCGCCGATGACATCTTCTTGGCGAGATCCCAGCGATAGATGATCGGGGCGCCCTTGGGCCCCTCGCGCCCATTCCGGACGTAGAACAACACCTTGCCGTCAGGGCGCCAGGCCGGATCCTGGTGGCCAAGGGGCGGGATCTCGGTCACGTCGGGGATGCTCGACTTGTCCGTCGTGGGTGTCCAGAACTGGAGGATGACGTCCGATCTCGTCGGATCTGGTGAATCCGAGACAAGGGCGAACGTTTTGCCGTTGGGCGACATGACCGGCTGGCGCATCCAGAAGAACCAGGTCTTGCCACTCTTCTTGAACTTGCCGGTCCGCAGCAGTTCCGCCTTGCCGTTCCCGTCGGCCGGGATGCTCATGATGTCCGGGACCGTCAAGAGGTACTGCCGATCCTTGCCCTGCGCTGGCCAGAACCCCAGCTGTTCTGTCGTGCGGATGAAGTACACGGTCGATCCATCGGGCGACCACGACGGCATGGAATCCAGTCCGGTGTTGGTCAGTTGGCGGACGGTATCCCCGGTCTGGATCCAGATGTCACCGGACTTGGCGTAGACGATCGACCCCGGAAACGCGGCCTGTGGTTCGGGCAGGACGACGCCGGACGGCGCGGGCGTCCGATCGACGGTCCCGTTCCCGTTGCCCCCGGGTTTCGCAGGACCACTCCCGATCGCCAGGTTCACACCGAGCAGGCTGAGTGTCACGGCGAAGACGACAACGAGGCCGACGATCGACAGGATCGGGGCGATCCACGAGCTGACCGGCATCGTGCCGAACGGATCCCCGGGGCCCCGCGGCTTCGGTCGGGCGTCGCGGGTCACGCCGATACCTCGGCCAGCGCCTGACCGCCGGACGAAACCACACCGGCCGTGCCGCTCAGGATCTCCGCCGACGTGCCGTGGTAGCCGCTGAAGGCGGCGTCGCGGATCTCCAACTGGAGCGTTTCGTAGCCGCCGAACGTCCGGCTCGCGAGGCGAGCGACGACGTCGACGACGTCACCTTCATGGATGGTCTCGGCAAGGTCGGCCCGACCGAACGCGATCCCATCGAGCACGTCACGCTCACGCCGCAGGGTGAGCTGCGTGTGACCGCCCGAGGCCGCTCGGACCCGCGTCACCGTCAGGCCGAGCACGGCCACCAGCGGATCCGGGTTGCCTGGGCCGGCTGGCGCAAGACCCGCGAATTCCCGGAACAGGCCGTAGTCGACGTCGCGGCCAGCCAGGGCCAGGTCGATCGGCAGGCTCACCCTCGGGTCGACCGGGGCGCTGGCAGCCGCAAGGTCAAGGAAACGGGCTCGGAACGCGTCCCAGCGGTCGGCCGGAAGTTCGAAACCAGCGGCGCCGGCATGGCCCCCGAAGCGCGTGAACAGGTCAGCGCACTGTTCGAGTGCCGCCCCAAGGTCCATCGTGCCGTCACTCCGGCACGACGCCCGGATCATGTCGCCGAGTTCCGCGCCGACGACGGCGGCACGGCCTCGATCCTCGGCCAGTCGGGCGGCGACCAATCCGACGATGCCCACGCCCCACGGACCGTGGACCAGCGTGGCAGCGGCGTCCGGATCGTCGGCGACGAGCAACCTCGCCTCCGCGACGGCAGCCTTCATGAGATCGCGTCGCTCGACGTTCGAAGCTTCCAATGCGTCAGCGTGGACGGCGGCCTCCTCGGCGTCCTCGGACAACAGCAACCGGGCGGCTTCCATCGCCTCGCCCACCCGGCCGGCCGCGTTCAGGCGTGGCGCCAGGGCGAACGAGACGGTCTCGAGGTCGACCGCAGCCGGGGCGACCTTCGCCCGTTCCAGCAGGGCAGCGATCCCGGGCCGGGGGGCGCTGCGCATCCGAGCCAACCCGATCCTGGCGATCGCGCGGTTCTCGCCCACGATCGGTGCGACATCAGCGACCGTCCCGATGGCCGCCAGATCGGCCAGGGCGAGGGCCGCCGCGGGGCCGCCGGGCTCGTCGCGGAGGAGCAGTTGGGCGACCTTGAATGCGACGCCGCTCCCCGCCAGGCGCACGTCCGGATAGGTCGAATCGTGGCGATGCGGATTGACCAGGGCGATCGCCGCCGGCACGACCGGTGGGAGGCGGTGATGGTCCGTGATGATCACGTCCAGGCCGCGTTCGTTGGCCGCGGCGACCTCGACCACGCTCGTCGAACCACAATCGACCGTCACGATGACGGTGCAGCCAGAACCGACTGCCGCCTCGACCGCAGCCATCGACAGGCCGTGGCCTTCGCCCAGGCGGCTCGGGACGTACGGCTCGACCGCCACGCCGAACCGGCGCAAGGCCAGCGTGAGGATGGTCAGGCCGGTCAGGCCATCGGCATCGAAGTCCCCGAAGACGAGCACCCGCTCCGCGCGAGTCCGCGCCAGGAACAGACGCTCCAACAGGCGATCGGCGTCCGGGAGGAGGCTCGGGTCGTGCAGTCCATCCAGCGGTTCGGCGAACCACGCTGCAAGCTCACCGGGGGTGGCGACGCCACGACGGGCCAGCAGGGCGGTCAGTCGCTCGGACAGGCCTCGCTCACGCGCGGCTGCGGCCAGCTCCGGCGTCAGTTCGACCGGGGCTGGAAAGATCCATCGAAAGCGCGGTTCCACCACCTCCTCAGGATGCCACGGGGCGCTGCACCGCGCCTTTACCGGGCCGGCACGCCACCGTCGTCAGGATGCCGAGCGGCGCACTCGCGGGGCGCGCGACGCGGCGAGTCGGCCATGCCTTCGGTCGTCCCACAGGTGCCAATCCACCACGATCGGGCTGGCCACGAAGATGGACGAGTACGTACCGGAGATGATCCCGATGAGCAATGCCAGGATGAAGTCCTGGATCGCGGCGCCGCCGAACAGCAGCAGGGCGAGAAGGGTCAGGACGACGGTCAGGCTTGTCATGACCGAACGTCCGAACGTCTGCAGGATCGAATGGTTGACGATCTGGTCGAACGGCTCGCCGGCATGACGAGCCTTGTTCTCCCGGACGCGGTCGAACACCACGATCGTGTCGTGGACGCTGAAGCCGATGATCGTCAGCATCGCGGTCACGAACAGGGCGTCCACTTCGACGTTAAAGAATGTCCCGGCGATGGCGAAGGCACCGAGCACGACCAGGACGTCGTGCAGAAGCGCGACCAGAGCCGCGAACCCGAACTTGACGTCGCGGAACCGGTACGTGATCCAGGACAGGATGCCGATCGAGCCGACGACGATCAGGACGAGGGCCTGCGTGACTAGATCCGAGCTGACGACTGGGCCGATCGTGGTCAGGCTGCGCTGTTCGGCGATGGGGCCGAGTCCCGTTTCGAGGGCCACGCGGGCCTCGCCCAGCCGGCCGGTCGTGGGCAGGTTCGTGTTGCCGCCTGGCGCGATCGACGCGGATGGCGATGGGCTGGCGGACCCTGACGGCGTGGACGACCCGGACGGTGACGCTGACGGACTCGGCGACGGTGTCGGCGCAGCGCTGGGCGATGCCGAAGCGGACGGGGCCGCTGATGCGGACGGCGCGGCCGAACCGGACGCGTTCGGACTCGCGCTGAGGCTAGGGGCGAGCGTCGGGACTGGTGTCGCCA
Organism: Candidatus Limnocylindrales bacterium; assembly: GCA_046593725.1. GTDB lineage: Bacteria > Chloroflexota > Limnocylindria > Limnocylindrales > CSP1-4 > SPCO01. Next base: position 11,806 of record JBKJQY010000057.1, on the reverse strand, counting down.
CCGGCACCGGCGCCAGACCGATCGGTTCCGTCTTGATCTGGATGAAGCCGTCGCCGGTCGTGATCGCGACGGCTTCGAGGCCCTGTTGTGCGAACACGGCCTGGACCTGTTCCGGCGTGACCGTCGGATCCTTGAACTTGATCTCCCAGACCGTGCCGCCGGTGAAGTCGACGGAGAACTGCAGTCCGGCGCTCGTGAAGGGCGTCAGCAGGATGAAGAACAGGCCGGGGATCGTGATGAGCAACGAGAAGACGTAGAACCGGCGCCGCTTTCCGATGATGTCAAACACGCGTGACCGCTCCGCGCCGGCTCGTCGGGCGCGTCGCCCCGAGCGCCACGAACTCGTCGTCGCGCATGCCGTACATCCACGGCTTACGCGCCCACTCGAAGCGGACGACCGCGCGCAGGATCGTGCGCGTGACGACGATCGCGCTGAACATCGAGACCAGGACGCCGATGATCAGGACAAGGGCGAACCCGCGGATCGTGGACGACCCGAACGAGTACAGGATCGTCGCGGTGATGAGCGACGACACGTTGGAGTCCAGGATGGAGTTCCAGGCCCGGTTGAACCCGGCCTCCACAGCGGACGGGAGCGCCTTGCCGACGCGCAGTTCCTCCTTCATCCGCTCGAAGATGAGGATGTTCGCGTCCACGGCCATGCCGATCGAAAGGACGAAGCCGGCGATCCCGGCGAGGGTCAACGTGACCGGTACGAGCCGGAAGATCGCGAAGACCACGATCGTGTAGTAGACCAGCGCGAAACTCGCGACCATACCGGGTAGCCGGTAGTACAGCAGCATGAACGTGATCACGAGCAGGATCCCGAAGGCCCCGGCGATCAGGCTCTGGGCGAGGAACTCAGCGCCGAGCGTCGCGCTGATCTGCTGCGCGGAGACCTCCTGGATCGGGAACGGCAGCGACCCGAACTTCAGGATCGTGACGAGATCGTTGGCCTCCGACGCGGTGAACCCGCCTATCCCGCCCGCCGAGATCTGGACCTGACCATTGGGGATCGAGTCCCTGATGACCGGCGCCGAGATCACCTTGCCGTCAAGCACGATCGCGAAGTATTCGCCGACGTGCTTTGACGTGTAGTCGGCGAAGAGCTTGGCACCCGCCTCCTTGAGCTGGAAGTCCACGGTCAGACCCTGGGTCTGGCTCTGGCCGATGCTGGCCGACTGGACCTGATCGCCGCTGAACAGCGGCGGGTAGGCGACCAGGTCCAGCTCCTGGCCGACCTGGACCTGCGTCTGGCCGAGTGGAATGAAGTCCAGGCGACCGGTCTGCCCGACCAGCCGGCGAACGGCGTCGGCGTCGGTGACGCCGGGGAGTTCCACGACGATCCGGTCGGAGCCTTGTACGACGACGACGGGTTCCGAGACACCTGTCGAGTTGACGCGCCGCTCGATGATGTCCTTGAGGATGGCCATGTCGGCCGGGGTCGGTTCCTTGCCGTCGACCGGCAGCGCCTGGTACTCGACGCGCAGGCCACCCTGCAGGTCCAGGCCAAGCTTGGTCTCGATCGGTCTGCTTCCGGTGGGGCTGCCCGAGTCGGGCAGCGTCAGTCCGGGAACGAAACAGATGATCAAGGCGAGCACGCCGATGACGGCGATGAGGATCGGTCCGGCTTTACGCATCGAGGCGGGATGTTACACGGAACCCGCTCGGGTCGCCGCCGACGGCAGCTACGCCTCCAGGATGGCCTTGATCCGTTCGGCCAACGCCCGGCCGATGCCGGGAACGGCGGCGATCTGTTCGACGGGCGCATCGCGGACTCGCTTGATCGAGCCAAAGACCTTCAACAGCTCGCGCTTGCGTTTCGGCCCGACGCCAGGCAGGTCGTCGAACGCGGACCGAACGCTCTTCTTCGCACGCAGGTCGCGGTGGTAGGTGATGGCGAATCGGTGCGCCTCGTCGCGCAGTCGCTGAACCAGGTAGAGGGCCGGCGACGTTGCCGGAAGCAGGATCGGTTCAGTCTGGCCCGGCAAGAACAGCTCTTCGCGTTCCTTGGCCAGGCCAGCAAGGGGCAGGTCGTGCAATCCAAGCTCGTCCAGGACCTCCTTGGCGGCGCTGACCTGGCCCTTGCCACCATCCACGATGACGAGGTCCGGCATCGCCCAGCGGCGTTCCTCGTCGCTCCCCTCCTCCCCACCCTTGGCCAGCCGGAAACGGCGGCGAAGGACCTCCTGGTGGCTGGCGAAGTCATTGGGCCCCTGCACCGTGCGGATCCTGAAGCGCCGATACTCGCCGGAGCGCGGCTTGCCGTCTTCGAAGACGACCATGCTCGCGACTGACTCGCTGCCCTGGAAGTTGCTGATGTCGTAGCACTCGATCCGCAGTGGTGGCCCGACCAGGCCCAGCGCGGTCGCGAGTTCCTCGAGGGCTGCCAGGGTCTTGCCCTGGTCAGCCAGCCAGCGTGCCTGCTCGCGGGCGAGCGTCCCTGTGGCGTTCCGTTCGGCGAGGGCCGCGAGCTTGCGCTTCTCGCCGCGCTGGGCGAGGCGCAGGTGGACCGGACCCCCGCGACGCTCGGCGAGGAACGTTTCCAGATCGGATGCCTCTGCGATCGGGCTGGGCAGGTAGATCTCACGTGGGATCGAGGTCGCCCGGACGTAGTACTGCTCCAGGAACCCGCTCAGGACCTCGTCGTCTGCTGCGTCGCGCATGGCGTCCAGCAGGAAGACGTCGCGCCCGATCAGCTTCCCGTCGCGAATGACGAACAGCTGGATGGCAGCCTGGTTGTCCTGGCGTGCCATCCCGATGAGGTCCAATTCGGTGCGAGCGAACGCCTCCATCTTCTGGCTCTCCATCGTCCGCTCGATGGCCCTGATCTTGTCGCGCAGCATACCGGCCGCCTCGTAGTCCGTTCGCTCGGCGGCCGCGGCCATCTCGGCGCCCAGGGCCTTGACCAGCGTTTCCTGGCGGCCCTCGAGGAAGAGCTCCACCTGGGCGATATCAGCGGCGTAGTCCACCTTCGAAATGGCCGTGATACAGGGGCCCTGGCAGCGTTTGATGTGGTAGAGCAGGCACGGCCGCTGGAGCGCCTTCACGCCGTCCTTGATTGCGACGGTGCAGGTCCGGAACGGGAACAGGCGACGCACCAGGTTCATCGATTCGTCGACGCTGGAAGCCGAGGCATACGGCCCGAAGTATCGACTGCCGTCGTTCACGAGCTTGCGCGTCCGCTCGATCCGGGGGAAGTCGTCCGTCTTCGTGATCTTGATGTACGGGTAGCTCTTGTCGTCCTTGAGTCGGACATTGAAGCGGGGCCGGTAGCGTTTGATCAGGTTCGCCTCAAGGAGGAGGGCCTCCGAGACGGAGTCCGTGAGAGTGATCTCCAGGTCCGCGACTCGATCTATGACGCTGCGGATGCGATGCACCTCGCCGGCCGGTGTCGCCTTCTGCCAGTACGACCGAACACGGCTACGCAGGCTCTGCGCCTTGCCGACGTAGAGGACCTCGCCGCGGGCGCCCTTCATCAGGTAGACCCCGGGACGGTCGGGCAGCTTCGCGAGCGCTGATTCGAGTTCGGGGGTCACGCTCCGATGCTAGGGCATGCCAGCGCAACGCGAAGGCTTCGACTTTCCGCGTGGCACCCCGGGTTGCGTCCGCAGCACCATGAGGCCAGCCAGAGTGCCGACGATCAGAACAGCGGCGACGAGCACGGGCGCGTTCGCCCACCAGTCCGTCGTACTGCCCGGGGACGGCGGCGATCCTTCCGTTCGCGCCCCGATGAGGACATATGCCTGCGCGATCGTCCCGTCATCGGCGGTGGCGGTCAGGGAGCCGTAGCCATCCGGGAAGTCCGCCGGCAGGTTGCAGGTCGTTTCGAAGTGACCATCCGGTCCGGCGGTCGCGGTGCCGAGATCGGCGGTCCGGCCGGCCAGCGACATCGACAGATCCACCAGTAGTCTTGGGCCCAGGTCGGCCCCGACGACCGGGAACGAGGTCCCCGCAGTCACGTGGTCGAGCGGGACATCGATGAACGGCGCTCCGCCAGCGTGGGCGAGGGCCAGGGACGGCAGGACCAAGATCCAGGCAAGGATACCGAGCACGGCGATCCGCCACTCGGCGAACCGGGCGCGGGTCCGTCTCTCACGAGTCGCCATCGACCGAGCATGCCACAAGGGCCCGGGGGGCGGGCTCCCGACCCCCTGTCGCTCCCCCGTCCGACGGTCAGGGGAGCTTGGTGACGCGGTCCAGTGGATAGGTGCTCGGATCGAACACGGGCCCGGCGAACAACATGTAGTCCAGCATGACGTTAGCGTCGAGGTCACGACTCACGCCCTGACCATCCGCCAGCATCCACATCTTGTCGCCGCCGGCGTTCGTGAAGTTCGTCGTGGCCATCGTGAACGTCGTGCCGTCATTCGGGATCGGCGTTCCATTCGCGAGCGAGACCGACGTGACCCGCGATGGCACGCACACCCAAGAAGTGGCCACCAACTCATTCCCGGTACAGCCGGTGGACAGTAGATAGTGGAACGTGTACTTGAGTCCGGATGTCTGGACGAACCTACCATCCGTGTTCGCTCCGGTCGCCGAGAACTTGCTCACACCGTTCTCCAGCATGGACCAGATCTGCCGTCCGGTGACCGATCGCGTCACGATCGTATTCCCGAACGGGAGCACGGTGTAGACATCGCCCTTGACGAGATCGTACGGGGCCCCGGTAGCGAAGCCGGTACACGGCTGCAGGTTGACGTTCGGAGCCGTCGCGTAGCCCGACCGATGCAGGGTGTGGTCGGCGGGAGCGTAACCACAGGCCGGCAGGGCCGCCCGGATGCTGCCACCGGTCAATACGGCTAAGTCCGTCCCATACTTCCAGCGCATGCCGTCGGTCACGAGGTCGCCCGATGGGGTCTCCTGCCGCCGCTCGATGCTGCCGCCTCGCTGGAAGACGTCCGTCGCCGTTCCGATGGGGCCATCGAGCAGGGCCGAAAGCTGCGTGCGATACGGGGCCAGCATGGCGACGATGGCCGGATCCGGGGTCAATCGGAGCGATGTGAGGTTGGCCAACGACGGCGTGACGAAGGTCACGCTCCTCGCCGTGACGGCATTCTGCTGGAAGTCCACGGTCAGCGAGGTCTTGGCGTAAGTGACGCCGAAACTGCGATTCTCGTGCACGAGTTGTCCGTTGATCGTGCCCGAAAACTGGACGTCCGTGTGATCGCCGAAGATCACGTCGAAGCCGGATGTCGCACTTGCGAAGTCGATGAGTTCACCAAAGGGGTTGGCGTTGCTGTCGAAGCCGCGGATGCCCATGTGGGTGATGGCCACGACGATCTGCGCCCCGGCTCGGCGTGCGATGTCACGAGCCTTATTGGCCGCAACGACCGGATCGGTCGGCACCATGGTCCCGAAACTGCCCGGCAGGACGAGGCCGGGAGCCTCGGGATTCGTCACGCCGATCACCGCGATCTTGACGCCGGCGACCTGGATCATCGCGAACTTCTCGACACCCGTCAGGTTCGCATCCAGGTCCTTGAGGTTCGACGAGACGTACTGGAATGGCGTGCCCGGATGTGTGGCGTCCGTGGGCGCCGCCGCCAGATCGACCATCCGCTGCAGGTGATCGATGCCCGCGTCGAAGTTGTGATTGCCGAAGGTGCCGTACTGGATTCCCATCAGTCGCTCAGCGAGGACCGCAGGGGCCTCATCGAAGAACCCGGCGAGCGGCGGGGTCGCGCCGAAGTCGTCGCCCGCAGTCAGGGTGATCGTGTTGGGATTCAGCGAGCGGTCGTGCTTCCAGAACGACGAGATGGCGGCGGCACCACCGATCCCGCTCAGTGGATCCAGGTTTCCGTGCCAGTCGGATACGTTCAGGAACTGGATCGTGACTGGCGGCTTCGGCTTGGGGTGGGCGGTCGCTCCAGCCGGGACCAACAGGGCGATGATCGCCAGGAAGGTCAGGATGATCACGGTCCTGCGGCGGCGGGACGGACGATCCGGAAGCGGCATGTGCGCGATCCTCCACCAGCCGTCACATCCGCCATGGATGCTCCTCCAAGCTGAGACGCAAACGATACGCGCTGCCGGAGCCCGGGTGGACTCGTCTGTGCACGTCGGTCGACGGGCACGAGCGGGCCGGTGCGCATAAGCACCGGATATGTGGACCCGACCAGACTGTCCGCATGGACCTGCACCCGTCCGTCATCGAGCGCCTGGCGCGCCTGGCCCCGGATCAGCGCGCCGCGGCCACAGCCCCGGCCGGCCCCTCCCTGTGCATCGCGCCGGCCGGGAGCGGCAAGACCACGACCCTCGTCGCCCGGACAGCCTGGCTGGTGGCGATGGGCTCGGATCCCGCCACGATCCGGGCGATCACGTTCAACAAGCGGGCGGCGGTGGAGCTCGCAGAGCGGGTGGATGCCGCCCTCCAGCCGCTCGGGGTGGCGCCGGGTGCCATACGGGTACGCACGTTCCACGCGCTGGGGCGCGAGATCCTGCGCGATGCGGGAGTGGCGGTCGAGCCGCTCGCCGATCGAGCGGAGATCCTGCGCGAGGTCGCGCCGTGGGCCGACCCGCCCGGACTGGCACGGCTGGACACGTTCATCTCGAGGCTAAAGGTCGGCTTTGGGGTCGAGGCGGCCCAGGTCGTTGCGGACCCTGAAGCGGGACGCGACGCCTGCGCTTTCGTGGCGTATGAGGCTGCTGTCCGGGCGAGTGGCGGTCTTGACTTCGATGACCTCATCCTGCGCTCGATCGCGACCTTGGAGGCCAGACCAGCGGTCCTTGCGACCTGGCGAGGTCGGTGTGCGGAGCTTCTCGTCGACGAAGTCCAGGACGTTGACCAGGCCCAGCTCGCTCTGGTGCTCCTGCTGGCGGCGCCCGCGAACCGGATCTTCCTTGTCGGCGATGACGACCAGTCGATCTACGGTTGGCGCCTGGCCGATGTGCGCCGGATCCTCGGGTTGGCCGAACGACTGCCGGGCCTGCGACGGGTGGACCTCCAGGTCAACTACCGGTGTCCCCGCCCCGTGGTCGAGCGCGCGGTTCGGCTGGTCGAGCACAACCGCGAACGGTTCGCCAAGTGCATCGAGGCAGGGCCCGTGGCGGCTGGGCGGCTCGTCCTGGCTCCCGATGCGGCGGACGAGGTGGTCGCCCTGGAGCGAGCCGTGGGAACCTGGCCCGGCGACGGCACGACGCGGGCGATCCTGGCACGAACCAACCGCGAATTGCTCCCCGCTGTTGCCGTGGCCCTCCAGCTGGGTCTGCCGTTCCGGGCGCCACGACTCGAACTGCCGATCGAGTCCGAGCTGGTTGACCGGCTGCTAGATCGGGCAGCAGAGCAAGGTCCGAGGCTCCTGATCGCACTGGGCCGAGTCCGCTCGTCGTCCGACGACCTGGGGGAGGATGCCATCTGTGCGGCGCTCCTTGGGTGGGCGGCGGCGTACCCGGATCTTGGATCGCTTCGTCACGCGGTGGCGACGACCCGCCAGCGGCTGGGCGACCTGCGGCGCGACGACGCCGCGCTGACCCTGGCGACCGCGCACGCGACCAAGGGTCTCGAATTCGACCACGTCATCGTGCTGGGGATGGAGGACGGGCGCTTTCCTAGCGCTCGAGCGGTAAGCCAGGCCGACGACCCGCTCCGAGCCCACGAGGAGGAGCGACGCCTGGCGTACGTCGCCTGGACCCGCGCCCGCCGGTCACTGACGCTGCTCTTCGACCCTACGGTCCCGTCGCCGTTCCTATTCGAGGCGTTCTCGCCCGCAGAACTGGGGCTCGAGACTACGATGCAGGGGTGAGCGGGCTGCCGAGTCTTGGATCTCGTGGCGAGGGCTGGGTCATCATCCAGGCCATCCTGCTGGCCGCGCTCGCCGCCGCCGGGCTCCTGGGTCCGACCTGGATCGATGCGCCTCGCCTGGCCACGACGATCGCCGGTACGATCCTGCTGATTTTGGGAGCTACCTTGGCGATCCGAGCCACGCGGGATCTGCGCGAGGCGCTGACGCCACTCCCCTACCCGCGCGATGACGCCGAGCTTGTGGAAACCGGGGTCTACGCCCTGGTCCGACACCCGATCTACGGGGGCTTGATCGTGGCCGGCCTGGGCTGGGCCTGCCTGACCGCCTCGTTCGCCGCCATCGGCCTGACGGGCGTGTTGCTGACGTTCTTCGAGCTGAAGGCTCGCCGAGAGGAGATCTGGCTCGTGGAGCGGTTCCCGGCCTATGCGGCCTACCGCGACCGGACGCGCCGGTTCATCCCCTGGATCGGTTGAGCTCCCGATTTAACTCACGGATCAGGCGGTCGATCGAGTCAAGGAAGGGCTCCGTGACGGCCCACGGGAGGAGGTCGCGAATCGAGTCCTTGACACCGTAGGCCGCACGACAGCGGACGGCCGTGGCGCGCAACGCGCTCGCCTCGTCGTCTCGAAGGCGGTCAGGGAGCGGCTCGAAATAGGCGATCCAGCGCGTCGTGCCCAGGTCCCGGGCAGCGGCGAGGACCCGATCCGCCCAGCGCGCGGCCTCGAGTGCCAACTCGTCGATCAGTGGGGTCTCGTGGCGCGCCGGTCGCCTCGCGGCGTTCACGGACAGGTCAGGCATCGGACGGGCGGGTTCCCGTGGCGACGTCCTCCGTATCGCTGCCGGCCGGCGGGCGCAGCAACAACAACGGCAGGCGTTTGCGTTCGGATCCATTGACGAGCAGGCGGAAGGAGTAGTCGCCGGGCGAGGGGAACGTCAGGTTCCAAAGGTCGATCGAGAAGGTCAACGTGGCATCTCGGCCGTCGCGCTGGCTTCGGGCCACGAGGCTGCCTGTCGCGCCCGCGACCTCAGCGCCGTCCGGGTCCAGGAGGACGAACCGGATCTCATGTTCGCGCTCCGTCTCCGGAGCCGTGACCTGGAGACCGATCACGAGGGCGAGGTGCGGGTGCCTGAGAGGGAACTTGCGTCCACCGATTCGGGCGATCCCACCGCCGAGCACATGGAACTTCTGGCCGGGGACGGTCTCCGCGGCGTCGGCAAGGAAGGCGAAGTCGATGTCCGGCATGGCGGGATGGTACCCCTCCGGGAGGCCCTCCATCACTGGGCAGATAAGCCGTGAGTACGTCTGGATCTCGATACTCGGAGGATGGGAACCCGCGAGCGGCCGATCGATCGAGGCCGCCGACTGGCACGCGGGGACCTCGCGCGGATCGGGAGCGAGCTCCGAGATGCCAGGTGGATGGCGGGGCACTCGCTCGAGGCGGTAGGCGCCGCCGCCGGCATGTCGGCGTCGCAGGCCGGCCGGATCGAGCGGGGTGCCTTGCCCAACGTCAGCGTCGATCAGCTCGCGCGCCTCGGGGCGGCCGTTGGTCTCGACATCCGAGTCCACGCCTATCCGGGTCCGGGAGCGCTGCGCGATCTTGGTCAGGTTCGCTTGCTCGATCGCCTCCGGGCGCGGCTGGACCAAGGCCTCGAGTTCCGCACTGAGGTACCACTCCCCGGCTACGGAGACCAGCGCGCCTGGGATGGGCGGATCGAACGACTCCTCGACGGACCCGACGGGACGACCGTCCTGCACGTCGAAGCGGAGACCCGGCTGGTGGACCTGCAGGCCCAGACGCGAAGGATCATGTTGAAGGCACGCGACGGCGGGGTCTCGCACGTCCTGCTGGTCGTGGCCGACACGCATCGAAATCGCGACGCGATCGGCGCCGCCGCGCCGTCCCTCATGGAGCAGTTCCCGCTCCGCGGCCGTGCCGTGCTGCAGGCCCTCGCGGCTGGTCGACACCCTGGTGGGTCTGGGCTCCTCGTTCTGTAACGCAAGGACGACCCTGTGGCTGGTTCGGTCAGGAGGTGACTGAACGGGCGGTTCGGCGGTCGTTCGGGGCGGTTCTGTGGCCGGTTCGGTCAGGAGGTGACTGAACGGGCGGTTCGGCGGTCGTTCGGGGCGGTTCTGTGGCCGGTTCGGTCAGGGGGTGACTGAACGGGCGGTTCGGCGGTCGTTCGGGGCGGTTCTGTGGCCGTTCGGTCAGGGGGTGACCGAACGGGCGGCCGCGGCGCGCTTGCGCGGCATCGGGGACTTGACCTTCGAGCCAGCCCCGTTGCCGTTGGATCGACTCGCGCGGCCAGCCTCCTCGGCGAACGTCACGTCCGACAACGGCACGAGCGGCTCACCGCGAAGGACGCGCGCCAGATATTCGCCGGTCGCGGATCCGGGCATGGCGGCCACGGTCTCCGGCGTTCCCTCGGCGATGATCATGCCCCCGCGGTCTCCACCCTCCGGCCCGAGGTCCACAAGCCAGTCCGCCGTCTTGATGACGTCGAGGTTGTGCTCGATGACGAGGACGGTGTTGCCACCGTCCACCAGTCGGTGCAGGACCTCCAGCAGCTTTTCGACATCGGCGAAGTGGAGGCCGGTCGTTGGTTCGTCGAGGACATACAGCGTCCGGCCGGTGGCGCGCCTCGATAGTTCCGTCGACAGTTTCACACGCTGGGCCTCGCCACCCGACAGAGTCGTCGCCGGCTGGCCAAGGTGGACGTATCCGAGGCCCACATCGAACAGCGTCTGGAGCTTCATCCTGATGTTCGGCACAGCAGCGAAGAAATCGAGCGCTTCGGCGATCGTCAACTCCAGCACGTCCGCGATGGACTTGCCCTTGAAGTGGATCTCCAGGGCCTCGCGGTTGTAACGCTTGCCCTTGCAGATCTCGCACGACACGTAGACGTCCGGCAGGAACTGCATCTCGATCTTGAGGATCCCATCGCCTTTGCAGTGCTCGCAGCGGCCACCCTTCACGTTGAAGCTGAAGCGGCCCGGCTTGTAGCCACGCAGGCGGGATTCGGGGACGCCGGCGAATAACTCCCGGATCGGCGTGAACAGTCCCACGTAGGTGGCCGGATTGGAACGCGGTGTGCGCCCGATCGGGCTCTGGTCGATCTCGATGATCTTGTCGATAGCGTCGGCACCCTCGAGCGCATCGTGGGCCCCGACGGGCTCGCGTGACCCGTTAAGCTCCCGGGCAAGAGCGCGATACAGCACCTCGGTCACGAGGGTGCTCTTGCCGCTGCCCGATACCCCGGTCACGGCAACGAAGGTCCCGAGCGGTACCTGCAGGTCCACGCCACGCAGGTTGTGTTCGCGCGCGCCACGGATGACGAGGGATCTGCCGTTGCCCGTCCGACGCACCGATGGGATGGGCACCGCACGCTCACCGCGCAGGAATGCCCCAGTGATGGACCGTGGCTCTGCCAGCACCACCTCCAGCGGCCCATTCGCGATGATCTCGCCGCCGTGCTCCCCCGCCCCCGGTCCGATGTCCACGACCCAGTCCGCGGTCCGGATGGTCTCTTCGTCGTGTTCGACCACGAGAACGGTGTTGCCAAGGTCGCGCAGCCGGGTGAGGGTCGCGATGAGCTTCGCGTTGTCGCGCTGGTGAAGCCCGATCGATGGCTCGTCGAGGATGTACAGGACGCCCATGAGCGTCGTTCCGATCTGGGTCGCCAGCCGGATCCGCTGTGCCTCGCCGCCGGACAGCGTCACGCTCGTGCGGTCGAGGGTCAGATAGTCCAGCCCGACGTCCACAAGGAACCCCAGACGAGCCACGATCTCCTTCAGCAACTGATAGGCGATCGTCCGCTCACGATCAGTCAAGCCGGAGCCGAGCAAGGTCGCCCAGCGCAGGGCCGCGGTGATCGACATGGTCGAGACGTCCCAGACATTGTGCTCACCGATCGTGACCGCGAGGACTTCCGGACGCAGCCGTTTGCCGCCGCAGTCCGGGCATGGCCGGCTGACCATGTATCGCTCGAGCTCAGCCTTGATGTAGTCGGAGTCCGTCTCGCGATAGCGCCGCTGCAGATTGGTGATGACGCCCTCGAAG
>JBKJQY010000127.1:0-3061 GCA_046593725.1 Candidatus Limnocylindrales bacterium | reverse complement strand
CTGGGCGCACTTGGCGTAGGCGCGGGTCACGCCGGACGGATCCACATGCCCCTCGATCGGGTCGTACAGCGCGCCGACGAAGTACTTCGGATCTAGCAGTGGAAACAGGTCCTGGGCTTCCTTCGCCGAGATGAGGTCCAGGTCCATGCCCAGGTAACGACCCCTCGCGACGGCCATCCGCAGGAAGTCCATCCGGACCTCCGTGTCGGCGAGCATCAGGCCCCCGGGCAGGTGGATTGAGCACGACTGCCCGCTGACGCGCTCGATCTCCTCATACAGCTTGATCGTGTATTGCTGGAGTCGCGCGACGTTCGGATCGCCGTTGAGCGTGTGCATCCCGCCGGCCGCGTGCCAGGTGGAGCCGGCCGTCAGGTCACGGCGCTCCAGGAGCATGACGTCCGTCCAGCCGGCCTTGGTCAGGTGGTACAGGACGCTCGCGCCGACCACGCCACCACCGATGACGACGCATTGGGTCTCTCGCTTCACGAAGGTCCCTCGCTGGGCTGGTGGCTGAACGGATCGCGCACATCCAGGAAGTCGAAGCGCCGAAAGCCCTTGTCCCGCGTGTACAGGATCCGAACGCCGTTCTCGCGCATCAAGGACGCCAGATGCGCGTCAGGCACGGCGTCCCCGCGGACCGCTGCTCCCCCCGCGTCGAGGTAGGTCCGCCAGAATCCGTCGCGCTCGCCTGGCGTGATGACATGCGGGAGCGACAGGAGGCCGTCGATATTTCGGACGGCTACAGAGGGGGCGATCGGGTGCCGAAGGATGCGCGGGTTCGTCGAGATGCGCAGGTAGGCGAATATCGTCGGCCAGAACAGGTAGAGCAGGTCGCGTCCTGTCGACAACCGGTCGATCAGGGCACGCGCCTGAACGTGGGCCACATCATCGAGGTTGTCCGCGTAGACGAGGACGTTCGCGTCGATCGAGGCGCTCATCCGCGATCATCGAGGATCGCCCAAACGGCGCTCTTGTCCTCCAGATCCACGAGTGGTTCGCCCATGTGGTGGCTGATCCATCGGAACGGCTCCGCTTCCTGACGATCGTCGGCGAAGGCGCGAGCTAGCTCCTCCGACGCGACTTGACCCATGCTCTTGCCTTCGCGCTTGGCGCGCTCACGCAGCGCTTCGGTCACATTGGGGTCAAGATCGAGCGTCGTCCGAGTCATGATGCGTGATGATGCGACGTGACGCATCAGATGTCAATTGGTTCATGGTAGGCAATCACGAGGAAGACGACCGCGGGCTGCCCCCTCACGGTGACATTGGCCAGGACCGTGTCCAATCCCTCAACGCTCTGTACGTGAGGCCAACCCTCAAGTCGACCTTGTCACGCCAGGTTCCCCAGATGAACTGCTTTGTCCCCCCGGCTACGCCCTCGACGGCCTGCCCTGGCGACGCGCCGCTTGGCAACTCGGATGGGGCGATCGGTTGGCAACCGGAGATGAGAGTGCCGACCGAGCAAGCGGACAAGGCGAGTTGCGCCATCACGACCGCCGTAAAGACGAGTGCGCGAGCCGATCCCGGGACGGATCGGATCATCGGGTGTGCACGGATCAGGGCGGTGGTGTATACGCTGGCATGGGATGTATACTTCCCACATGAAGCGACTGCAGATCTACATCGAGGAGGAGCTGGACGACGCCCTGGCCTCCCGGGCGCGGCGTACCCATACGTCCAAGGCGGCCCTCATCCGCGAGGCCGTCCGACGCTCGATCGGCGAGCCGGAGCCCACGATCGATCCATTCCGCGATTGGATCGGCGGCAGCGATGCTGAGCCCGAACCCATAGATGACGCCATCTACGGCTCGTGAGGTTCGTCGACACCTCCTACTGGGTGGCGCTCCGACTGCGGCGTGATGCCAACCACGGGGACGCGGTCCGCCTGTGGTCGCCCGGCCAGGCGATCCTGACGACGAACCACGTCGTCGGCGAGACCTGGACGTTCCTGCGCCGTCGCGACGGACACACGCCCGCCGTCGCATTCCTCGACGCGGTCGAGTCCGCGGACTGGCTGACGGTCGTGCAGGTCAACGAGGGGATCGAGCGCGAGGCACGGGCCTGGCTGCGGCGCCACGACGAGCGGGTCTACTCGTTCGTCGATGCCACGAGCTTCGTGGTCATGCGACGAGAGCGCCTCGGGGAGGCACTGGCATTCGACGGCGACTTCAGCGCGGCGGGCTTCGTCGAGGTTCGACCCTAGCCCCGCGCGTTGACGATCACCGCCATCGGCGAATTCGGCCTTCCCCCTGTCGCGCCCGAACGATCAATTGCACAACGCCGTCACACCCGTCGCTATCTGCGTCGCGCGCCGGCGCTCGACCCGCGGGCCAGGTTGCAGGAGCGGATGAACCCTCCCGGGCGAGCCTCGACCACGATGCTCATCAGCTCGTCGCGCGGTCCTCAGTAGTCGGTGGGGACGCCGCCCTCGGCAACGCGTCGGTCCACGAAGGCATCCAGTTCCTCGCGGACCGCGAGGTCCATCGGGGGCGGCTCGTACGCCGCAAGCAGCTCCTTCCAGATGCGGTTGGCCTTGGCGGGAACTTCCGGGGAGCCCGCCTCCTGCCAGGTCTCGTAGTTACGCCAATCGGACAGCATCGGCTTGTGGAACGCGGTCTTGAACCGCGACTGCGTGTGTGCGGCACCGAAGAAGTGCCCGCCCGGCCCCACCTCCTGCATCGCCTCGAAGCCCAGCGTTTCTGTGTCCACGACGATGGGCTCCAGGAACGCCTCGACCATGCCCAGCAGTTCGGCGTCCAGGATCATCTTCTCGTAGCTGGCGTGGAGCCCGCCCTCCATCCAGCCGGCACCGTGCATCAGCAGGTTGACGCCGCCCATGATCGCGCCCCACAGCGAGAACACGGACTCGTAGGCCGCCTGCGCGTCGAGCGCGTTCGCGGCGCTGACGTTGGACGACCGATACGGGACGCCATAGCGCCGCGCCAGCTGCCCGCCGACCATCGCGGTGCGCATGTACTCAGGGGTCCCAAAGGCGGGCGCGCCCGACTGCATGTCGACGTTCGAGGTGAAGCCGCCGTAGATGACCGGTGCACCCGGGCGGA
>JBKJQY010000021.1:0-92527 GCA_046593725.1 Candidatus Limnocylindrales bacterium | reverse complement strand
CGATTCTCCTGGCGGATCTGACGACCGAGCTCGTCGAACTTCCAGGCGAGGGACTTGCCGAGGGCGTCGGTCCGTCCGCTGAGTCGGCCGACCGCGTCATACCCATAGGTCGTGGGGTTGCCGGCCGCATCCACCATCGTGAGCATGCGACCAGACACATCGTAGGTATAGCGAGTCGAGAGGTTGGTGGTCGTCGTCCCGGCGGTCTGGGTGGCGGTGGAACACGGATCCGCTAGGAGTTGCAGGTTGGTCGTGCCGGTGGCGTTCTCGACCACCCGGCACAGTCGATCGACCGCGTCGAACGCGTTCTGGGTCGTGACCGTTGCTGTACCGCTAGTGGCCGACGGATCGGCCTGGGTCAGTCGGATCCGGTTGCCGCGGTCGTCATAGGCAAAGGACGTCTCGAGGTTGGTCGCGGCGTCCTTGGTGCCGGCACCGATGCATGTCGCCGGGACCGGCGATGGCGTCGTTCCGCTATCGGTGCAGTTGCGGATCTCCTTGGTCACCCGACCGAAGGCGTCGTAGATCGTCCGGGTGACCGCGAACGTGTTCCGATCGATCGTCGGCGCCTTCATCGCGACCGCGTTGCCGGCGTCGTCGTAAAAGGTCGTCGTCACGAGGTCCTGAAGGCTGGTCGGACTCGCCACGTCGTCATCGGTCCGAGTGACCTGGCGGTCGGCAGCATCGTAGGTATAGGAGGTGAGGCGCCCGTTGGGCGCGGTCTCGCTGGCCTTGTTGCCCCGAGCGTCGTAGGTCGTGAGGCTGGTCAGGTTCCAGGTCCCATCGACCGTCCCCGCCCCGGCACACGTCGCCCAGGGCGACGGGAGCGTGGTGCCGGTGTTGGTGCAGTTCACGACCGTCTTGGTCACCCGGCCGGCGGCGTCGAAGAAGGTGTGGGTGATGGTCCCGGCCGGATCCTTCGTCGCGACCTGGTTGCCGGTCGAGTCGAACGCATACTCGGTGGTCAGCGCGAGACCGGCGGGGTCGACGACCACCTTGATCAGGCGAGCACCGGCATCGTAGGTCGATTCGGTCACGATCGACCCCAAGCTCAAGACCTGGGTCGTGCTGATCTGGGCGCCGGACCCGTCGTAGAGCGTCGTGGTGACGACGTTCGTCGAGGCGTTCGCGGTACCGGTGCCCGGGCAGGTTGCTGGGTTGGCGGGCGGACCACCGCTCTCGAGACAGTTGGCGATGGTCTTCCAGGGCAGGCCGCGCACGTTGTAGAAGGTGCGGGTCACGACGTTGTTCGGGTCCTTGGTCGCGGCGACCTGCCCGGCAGCGTCGTAGTAGCTCGTCGTGGTGACGTCCTGGTCGGGGGCCGTCGGGCTGGCCACATCGTTGGCGATGACGACCGTGGCGCGATCGTGCGCGTCGTAGGTCGTCGTCGTGACCGCGCCGGTCCCGCTGGCGGCCGGCGCCGTGGCGCCGGTCTGGTTGCCAGCGGCGTCGAACACGGCGGTCTGATTGATCGTGCCGCCCAAGGGGCCGGTCGCGAGCGAGATGCCGCGGCCCAGCCGATCCACCGTGGCATCGGTCTGCTGGATGTAGGCACCACTGATCAGACGGCTGGTCTTCGTGTGACCCAGATGATCCAGGAAGGTCTGCGTGTCCTCGAGGAGCGGGCTCGGCACCAGGCGGACCTTGATGACGGTAGGTCGAAGGGCCGCGTCGACGGTCTCGCTCTTGAGAACTGTGCTGCCGTCGAGCATCTGGAGCTCGACGCCTTGCGCGTTGAACGTGTGATTGGTCGTGACCGAACCCCCCACCACATCCGTCGTGATGTTGCCAAGGCCGTCGAACGTGTTGACGGTGGTGACCCCACCCGCAGTGGCGCTCGTCTGGTCGCCCGCGGCGTCGTAGGTCGAGGACGTCGCGACACCGATCGGGTCGGTCTCGCTGAGCAAGCGCCCGCGCAGGTCGTACACCGAGATCGTGTCCCGTGCGGGCGACAGCCCGGGCCAGATGTCGGAGACCTTGAGGGTCAAGTCGAACTCGTCGAAGGTGGTCGTCCGGGTCAGCACCGGGATCGTCGCGTCACCCGGGAGCGCTTCGACCGACAGGCGACCCACAGCGTCATACATGTTGGTCGTCACCGCGCCAAGCGCATCGGTCGTGGTGCCCGCCAGCCCGGCGTCTCCGGCCGCAGTCCCGATGGCAAAGGTCGCGCTCGTGGTGACATTCAACGTCGCGTCATGCGTCCCGGCGGCCGTACAACTGGTGTTGCGGGCCGGGATCGTCGTCCCCGAACTCGTGCAGTTCACGATCATCGAGGTCTCGTTGCCGCGGGCGTCATACAGATGCTTGGTGGCGTAGCCGCGCGGGTTCCACTCGACATCGACCTGGTCGTTGGCGGTGTACGTGTACGACGTTCTGAGATTGGTCGATCCGTCGCTTGTCCCGTTGCCGGTACAGCCCGATGCGGGCGTCGGCGGCGTCGTGCCGGTGGTCGTGCAATTCTCGATCACGTCGGTCAGATGGCCCGAGCCGTCGTACTTGTTGAGGGTGATGACCCGGACCGCGCTCGATAGGTCGTCCTCGGAACGCGTCAGCAGATCGTTCGTCGCGTTGTAGGACATGAGACTGGTGACCGTATCGGTTCCGGCCGTGTCGAGCGGCATGACTTCGACCGTCGGGTTGCCGGCGGCGTCGTACTGATAGGTCGTCGTCGCCCAAGTTGGTGTCGCATCGATCGGACGGCCAATGGAGACCAGGTCGCCCTTCGGGTTGAACGCCTGCTTGGTGGTGTAGCCGCCTGGGTCTAGGATCGCCGTCGAGCGGCCGAGGCCATCGAGCGTGAAGGTCGTCGTGTTGCGGATGACCGTGGCCGGATAGGTCCGGAGGAGACCCGCCACGGTCGACGCGGCGGTCGTGGCAAAGGTGTGGGCCGGTGTCCCGGCCGTCGCGGCGCCGATCGGGTCGGTCACGCTCGTCACCAGACCGCCGGTGTAGGCGATGGCCCACACGATCGTGTCACTGCCACCGGCGGCCTTGGTCCGCGAGCGGGTGATCGTGATGAGATGGTGACTGCCGTCATAGGCGAAGGTCGTGGTCTTGCCGGCCGGATCGGTCAGGGTCGTGAGGTCGGTCCCGGTGTAGGCGAAGCCCCAGGCGCGCCCGGCCGAATCGGTCACCGCGCTGATCGGCGTCGTGCCGTTGGTGGTCAGGGTCGTCACCCGGTTCGCGGCGTTGGTGGCGGTCGAGCTCGACGCGCCCCAGGCCAGCGTGAGGGTCTTGCCGAACCGGTTGACGATCTTCTGGAGACGCCAGGGTGAGGTATCGGCGAAGACGAGCTTGGTCTGGTCGCGCTGCGTGATCGTGTAGGTATGGGCGACGCCGTCATACGCAAGCGTCTCGTAGTGGCCACCCTGGACAGTCCAGGGCGACACGTTCAGGAATGCCACCCGGGCGCCGTCGGCGCGGTGCCACTCGATGAGCCCGGTCGAGAAGGACAGGTATTGGGTGAGGTTGGAGCGCCAGCCCGCGCCGAACAGGCCGGCCGTCGAGGCATCGAGCGAGTTGTAGGTCAGGCTGAGCCCGCCGGTCGGGCCGTAGGACGGGATGTCGAACAGGTCGCGCGACAGGCGGGCTTCGCCGTTGTGGGTGCCGATCTCGAGACCGAGTCCACCACCAAGGTCAAAGGGCACACGCTCGTAGTACGACTCGGCACCACGCAGATAGGCGTCAAAGGTGAACTGGGTGGCGGCCGAGAAGGCCGACCAGCCCGCGCCGTCGTAGACCTTGACCTGGTACCAATAGACCGTCTCATCGGTCAACCCGGCGCCGATCCGCCAGTTGGGGTTGGCGCTGGTGACATCGCCCGACGTGACCAGCCCGCTGGTGAACGTCGAGTTGGTCGCGACGTCGACGTGGAATTTCGTCTGTGGTCGGACCGTAACCCCGTCGCTGTTGTTGTACGTCCAGGTGATCGAACCCGAGAAGGCGGGCGTCGTCGGTGTCGCCGAGAGGGTGTGGTAGGTCACGGTCAGGTGCTCGATGTTGGAGGTGGCCTGCTCCGCCGCGACGATCCGCTTCCAGTAGGTGGAGCCATTGCTGTTCTCATCGAGTTTGATGCCGTAGTTGGCCGTGCCCGACGCCCACGCCGCCACGATCGCCTTGACATCGAACGTGCACGTGACGCCTTCGACGCATGCGGCGGTGGTGGTGATGCCGCCCGTGTGGGTGTACTGGTTGGTCCAGGTGGGGTACGTCTCCTGCCAGCTGGCCTGGCCGTTGATGCCGGTGACCTGGCGCAGCCAGGTGGTCGTCGCGGTCGGTGCGTTGTAGTACTGGTGGTACGGATCGAAGTCCACGCTCGCCGCATCAATGATCGCGCCGGTCAGCGTGCTGACGTTCCAACGCAGGTAGTCGTAGCTGGTGCCGGAGGTACCCGACGGATCGGTACCCAACCAGAGCTCGTGGAAGTAGGGCGAGTCGGGTCGCTGGTAGTTGTCGTAGTTGCCGGTCGGATAGGCCGATGCGATGTGGACATCGCCGTAGCTGAGACCACCCGCGTTATCCCAGACGACCGTCGGGTCGACATAGACGGGATAGACCGCACTCTTGAGCCAGTCCGGATCGACCGCGACGGTGAGCGTCGAGCCGTCCTTATCGAGAGCATAGCTGACCTTCTCGGTGTAGATCCCGGAGCCGAGCTCCGCATTCGGGGTCGAATCGGTGGCATACGGTCGCGGCATCCGGGCGACCTGCTCGCCCTTGGCGTCGAGAAACGCGATCGTCCCATCGTCGCGCAGGACCGCGCTGAGTCCGGGTGCAGCGATGGTGAACGAGATGCTCGGGTCAACCGGCTGGGCGTGCCAGATCACGAAACTGCGGGCGCCGTCGGCCTGGGCCAGGACACGCAGGTCGACGCCGGGCAGGATGTCGCGGTAGTCGGCGGCTGGACCGTCCAGAGTCGGGGCTGACGTCGATGCCTTGGCTCGATCGGCGCTCGAGAGTCCGAAGCCGATGTGCTGATCGCCCGACACCGTGTCAAGGAACCCGCTGCTCGTGTCCGCGGGCGCCAGGGCGATCGAGACCGGCGCCTTGTCGGAGCGCGCGGTGACCGCATCGTTCGGCTTGGCGTCCGCGGCGAACCCGGGTTCGATCGGCTCGAAGGCGGCGCCGGCGGTCGGGCGAAAGAAGACGGGCTCGGTGAAGAACTGGGTCGTCAGGGTGCCGTCGGGATTGGTGAACGTCTGGGATGATTCGGTGCGACGGGTCTTGACGTCGCCATCGCCGATGGCGGTGTCGGAGGCGAGGGTCGGTGTCCGGACCGGCTTAGGCGATGTAGTCGCGTCCGGCTTGACTGTTGGGGGCGGAACGACGGTCGGCGCGGGTGACTCTGAAGCGGACGATGGGCTGGCCGTCGGGTCAGAGGGGATCGGTTGCTCCGACGCAACCGGATCACCAGCCGTAGGTGTCTGCGTCGGCAGCGATGCGGTAGCGCTGGGTTCGACCGCCCGAATCGGTGCGGCCGACGCCACCGCTTGGAGGACGATGATGCCGCTCATGGCGAGGACGCCGAAGCCGCCGCGAACACGCGATCGGAGCGTGGACGCTCGGTGACGGACACTGAGCGCAGGCTTGGTCGCACGTGCGGACGCCATGGTCGACCCTCCGGACCACGGGCGCACAGGGTGACGCGCGACACGCCTGCTCCCCAACGACCACTCGGCAAGGTCGAGCGATGTCGTCTTCGCGGACCCTAGGCGCCTGGGGGGGGGTGTCGTCAATAGGGTTATCCACAATTGTCACTGACCTTCAGTGGAATGTGCGGCGGCCATTCGTTCGATGAGCCGCTGGGTAACGTACGCACTGAACGGGTACCGCCATTTGACCGAATCGCCGCCAGCGCCTACCGTACGCGAGCGGGGTGGAGCAGCGGCAGCTCGTCGGGCTCATAACCCGAAGGTCACTGGTTCGAATCCAGTCCCCGCAACCAAGACCGCTTTTCCCTGAACCCCGGGCCCGACCACCCGGGGTTCTTCCTTGTCCGTCGTCAGATAGCCACCTGCAGCCCGTAGCGCAACGTCAGGTCCTCCACCCAGTCCATGGAGACTGTGGTCCTGTACTCCTCGGCCAGGGCGCCCATGCCTTCGTCGGTGAGCTCCCCCTGCGACGCGAGGGCCGTCATGCGCCGAAGGAAGTGCTCGAAGGTCCCGGGCGTCAACAACTCGATGATCCTGGCGTCCTCGGGACCGGCATTCCAGAAGGTGTGCATGATCCCGCGCGGCTTGAGGATCCAAGCGCCAGGGCTGGCCGTGAACTCGTCGTCCCCGATCCGCGCCCCGATCCGGCCGGCCAGTACGTACGACCACTCATCTGTATCACGGTGCGTGTGCGGCGGGACCATGTAGCCAGGGGCCACAGGCATCTCGCAGATGGACAGGAGGCCGCCGGTCGACTCCGTCGGGACCCTGACCGTCGTCCCGATCGGGCCGTCCCAGATCGGGTCGCCGCCTCCTGGTGGCACCAGGAATCTCGTTCGCTCCACGACTGCCACGGGGCCCTCCTTCGCAAGAATCACTGCACAATGGTGTGCAGTGGATGATGGCGGGACGGTAGACCGAACACCCGCATTCGTCAATACTTTCGGTGCACATGGCTGAGCAGTCGATCCCGCCACGGGGGCGTCGCCCGTACCGTATGGGTCGGCGCCTCGCGTCCTCGGAGGCGACCCGCCAGCGAATCACGGCCGCGACCTTCGAGCTGCACGCCACGATCGGCCCGTCGCGAACGACCGTCCGAGGCATCGCCGACCGGGCTGGCGTCCAGCGCCACACCGTGTACGCCCACTTCCCGGACCTGGCGATGCTCTATCTCGCCTGCACGGAGCACGGCATCCGGGTGACCGGCATGCCCGTTCCGGACGCATGGCTGTTCATTGCGGATCCGCTGGTTCGACTCAACACCGGGCTCCAGGACCTGTTCGACTGGTACCGGGCGAACGAGTCGATGCTTCGCAACGTGCTGTACGACGTCGACCCGTCTGCGCCACCGCCAACCGAACCTGACCTGTTCGAGCGCCGCATGGCGAGCATCCACGAAGCGCTCGCAGCGGGCTGGGCCGTGCCAGACGGTACGGTCAGCCGCACACTCAACGCGGTCGTGGGCCATGCGACCGCCTTCGAGACGTGGCGCTCGCTGACGGCGAACGGGCTGACCGATACGCAGGCGGTAGCGTTCCTCGAGAACATCGTCGCGGCCGTGGCCGATGGGACCCTCGCGCCGGTTCGAACTGCCAGCTGACTGCGTGGGATCGGTCGGACTACCGAAGACTTCGCAAGGCGCGGTTGAAGGACAGCGCGACGGCCAGGATCAGGAGCGCGGCGCCCGACACCGCCTGGGTCAGCGGGGCACCGACCCGGGCGGCCGCCAGGCCGACGGCGAGGTGACCGAATGGACCGCACCCCACGCCAAAGGCCCAGACGCCCATCGCCGCGCCGCGCTCGCCATCGTCGGTGGAGCGCTGCATCAGGGACTGCGATAGGGAGTCGCTGACCGCCGCCGCGCCACCGGCGATGAAGATGGGGATGAAGGCGAAGGCCAGTGACGGCGTGATGGCCAATGCCACGAGGGCACCCCCGAACACGCCGCTCGTCGTCAGCAGGACACTACCCCGGGTCAGACGCACCCCATAGAGGGCGACGACCACGAGGGCCGCCGCGCCACCGAGCCGCATGACCGCACCCATCGCGCCATAGCCGGCCGCATCGGTGAGGAAGACCTGGTCCGCGAAGACCGGGAGCAGGACCATGGACGAGAAGCCGAAGATCTCGGTCACGATGACGGCCACGGCCAGCAGCGCCAGCACATGGTTTCGTCGAACCAGCGCGAGCGATGCGACGACCGTACGTGGGACGGCCCCGGGCTCTGGGCGCGCCAGCCGTCGACGGACCTCTGCAGATGGGGCACCCACCAGCAGGAATGCCGTACTCACCGCGGTCCCGGCCGCAACGATGAGGAAGGCGACGCTGACTCCGCTGGTGTCCATGATCGGTCCGGCGACCACATTGCCGAGGGCACTCATGAGTTGCCAGCCGATCGCGGCGATGGCGATGCCAGTGGTCGCGAGCAACGGCCCGACGAGGTCGAACGCGTAGGCCTGGGCGGACGCGATCTTGCCGGCGTCCAGCGTGCCCATCGCGAGCGAGATGAGCATGATCGACCAGATCGGCAGGGTCGTCGTGGCCGAGGCCGCCGCCACCACGAGGCTGATCCCGATGGCGATCAGGTTGCCGAGGATCAGCATGGTTCGGCGGTCCATCCGGTCAGCGAGCAGTCCCGCCGGGATCCCGAAGATCAGGAGTGCCCCAGCCCGGAGGGCGAACAGGAGACCGATGGCGCCGGGGTCGTCGCGGACCAGCCAGACCAGCGCGACCGTACTGACACTGCCCGCGAAGGCGGCTGCTGCGTTCGAGGCGACCAGCGCCGGATAACCGCGCCGGCGGAACGGCTGGAGCGCTGCCTCCGATGTGAGGGCCAGGTCAGCGGCTCATGTTGCGGTACCGCCTGATCCCCAAAGGCGCGAAGATCGCCACGATCGCCACGATCCACACGACGGTCACGAGGATCGGGTTCTCGGACGCGAAGCCGCTGCCGGCCGGCGGGCTCGGGTTGCCCCACAGCGTGCGCAGGGACGATGCCAGCGTCGTGACCGGGTTCCACGTGGCGACCGGCTGGAGCCAGTCCGGCATCGACTGGATCGGGACGAAGACGCCCGAGATGAAGGTGATCGGGAACAGCACCGTGAACGACACCTGCTGGGCGACCTCCACGGCCGGCACGGAAAGTCCCAGCCAGACCCCGAGCCAGGCCATCGAGAACGCGAACAGCAACAACAACCCCACGCCGGCCAGGAAGCTGACCAGGTCCGTATGGACGCTCCAGCCGACGAGGAGGCCGGTCAGCATCAGGACGACGAGGATGCCGGCGTTGTAGACCACGTCGGAGGACGTGCGCCCGGTCAATACGGCGGAGCGTGCCATCGGCAGTGAGCGGAACCGGTCGATGATGCCCTTGTTGACGTCCTCGCACATGCCGATTGCGGTGGTTGCCGCGGCAAACACGATGGTCTGGACGAAGATCCCCGGCAGGAGGTACTCGCGGTAGGCGTTGGCGCCCGGAAAGCCCTCGAGCGGGATCGCGCCACCGAATACGAACGCGAACAGCAGCACGAACATGATCGACTGGAGGATCGCGAAGATCGCCAACTCGGGGATCCGTGGGACGCGCATGAGATTTCTGGCAGCCACCACGAGCCCGTCTGCGACAGCCTGGCGGATCCCACCGGTCACGGGCGGCACCGCCGTCCGGGCTGGCGCTGCGCTCATGCCGCGGCCCCTTCGCTGTCGTCCGTCCCGTGGCCCGTCAGCGACAGGAACACCTCGTCGAGGGTCGGTCGCCGCAGGGCGATGTCGTCGATGGCGATGCCGGCCTCATCCAGGTCGCGCACCACCTTCGCCAGCGCCTGGGCACCGCCGTGCGCCGGGACAGTGAGCTTGCGCGTGTGCTCGTCCAGGGTGGTCTCGCCTTCCAGGTCCCTTGACAGGACCTGGGCGGCAAGGGCGATGTCCGCCCGATCGTGGACGACGACCTCCACGCGCGCACCACCCACGTCAGACTTGAGCTGATCGGCCGTCCCACGGGCGATGATCTTGCCGTGGTCGACGACCGCGATCGTGTCCGCCAGCTCGTCCGCCTCCTCCAGGTATTGGGTCGTGAGCAGGAGCGTCGTCCCTTCGCGGACGAGGTCGCGGATGACGTCCCACATCCCCAATCGGCTGCGCGGGTCCAGGCCGGTCGTAGGTTCGTCCAGGAAGAGCAGCTGCGGCCGCCCGATGAGCGCGCTCCCCAGGTCAAGTCGGCGACGCATCCCGCCCGAGTACGTCTTGACGACCCTGTCACCGGCATCGGCCAGGTCGAACTGCTCGAGGAGCTCGCTCGCCCGCTGCTTCGCGTCGGCCTTCGGGAGCTGGTACAGCCGCCCGAACATCACGAGGTTCTCGCGACCGGTCAGGTTCTCGTCGACTGCCGCGTACTGGCCCGACAGCCCGATGACCGAGCGCAGTTCCTGCGCCTGTTTCACGACATCGAAGCCGGCCACGGTCGCGTGCCCGGCGTCCGGCTTCAGGAGCGTCGCCAGGATCCGGACTGTCGTGGTCTTGCCGGCGCCATTGGGCCCGAGCAGTCCGAGGATCGTGCCCTGAGGGACCTGCAGATCCACGCCGTCGAGCGCGCGGACCTCGCTCTTGCGCGACTTGTAGATCTTGACCAGGCCCTCGGCCTCGATGGCGTTCACGACAGGCGGTTCGCCTCAACGGGAGCTGTGGATGGGAAGCGGAAGTATACGTGCCGACCGCAGGGCTGGGGGGCAGCGACCCTGACCTTGGCCCGGGTGCCGCTCGTGCATCACATGACCGTATCGGCGATCGACGGCGCAGCCGTTGGCCACGCGGTGCACCCCATGCACGATCTGGCGAACCGGGCCTGTGTCCGTAGCCATCGTGTGCGCCACATGCACCGACCGCCGACGAGGCAGGCCTCGATAGCTCACATGGTCACCCCATGCACAGGGCGCAAGGGCGCCCCCCCGCCCCCCCGGAAGCCGCCGGGGAACGTCAGTCCTTGCCGAGATCCTTCAGGATCCGTTCCGCGGCCAGCTTGCCCGGTGCCCCGATGACGCAGCCGCCCGGGTGCGTGCCGGAGCCGCACTGGTAGTAGCCGTCGATGGGGGTACGGTACTGGCTCCACCCTGGGGCGGGCCGGAAGAAGAACATCTGCGGGGCGAGGAATTCGCCGGCGAAGATGTTGCCCTCACTGAGGCCCACGACGCGCTCGATGTCGAGCGGCGTGACGATCTCGCGCTGCAGGACGAGCTTGCCGAAGCCTGGGAAGAACGACTCCAGCGTCGCCTGCACGGTGTCGCCCAGGTTCTGCCGCTCCGTGTCCCAATCGCTCTCGCGCAGCTTGTACGGCGTGTACTGGATGAACGAGCTCATGACGTGCTTGCCGGGAGGCGCCATGTCCGGATCGATCGTGGACTGGATGGCGCAATCGATGTATGGGCGCTGGCTGTACCAGCCGTACTTCGCGTCGTCGAAGGCGTGTTCCAGGTAGTCCATCGTCGGGCCGATGTTCATGAACCCGCGGTACTGGTCGCCGCGGCCGGGCAGGGCCGGGTACTCGGGCAGGCCGTCGAGCGCGAAGTTCACCTTGGACGAGGTGCCCTGGAAGCGGAACCGGGTGATGTCCTCGACCAGGTCGCTCGGCAGTTCGCGCCGGTTGACGAGCTCCAGGAACGTCCGCCGCGGGTCCAGCGCGCTGACCACGGTCTTCGCGTGGTACTCGGTGCCGTCGGCGAGGGCGACGCCGATCGCCCGGCCACCCTTGGTGATGACCTCCTCGACCGGCGACTCCAGGATGATCTCGGCACCGAACGACTGGGCCGCCCGCGCGAGGACCTGGGTGAATCCGCCGTTGCCGCCCTTGTGGAACGCCCATGCCCCGAACTCGCCATCGTGTTCGCCGAGCGAGTGGTAGAGCAGGACCAGGCCCGAGCCCTGGGATCGCGGACCCACCTTGGACCCGATGATCGAGGACGACGCGAGGTAGCCCTTCAGGATGTCCGACTCGAAGTAGTCGTCCAGGAAGTCGGCAGCGCTGCCGGTCAGGAGGCGGATCGCGTTGGTCAGCGTCCGCTTGTCCATCTTGCGGATGCGCGAACCCAGACCGGCCAGGGCCAGCAGTTCCTCGGGATCGTCGCTGAAGATGTCCGGCGGCGCCATGTCCATCAGGGGCTTGACCGCCTGGCAGACCATCTCCATGTCGTGCGCGTACTGGTCGTACGCGTCCGCGTCATGCTGGCTGTGGCGCGCGATCTCCTTCTGGTTCTGACCGTGGTCCTGGCCCATGAACAGGTAGTCGCCGTTCTCCATCGGCGCAAACGTGGACGACATCAGCAGCGGCATGAACCCGTGCTTGGTGAGCTCCAGGTCCTGGATGATCTCGGGTCGGATCAGGCTGAGCGCGTAGGAGAATGTCGTGAACTTGAAGCCGGGGCGCAGCTCCTCGGTGATGGCGGCCCCACCGACGAGATGTCGGCGCTCGATGATCAGCGTCTTGAGGCCGGACTTGGCCAGGTAGGCGCCGTTGACCAGCCCGTTATGGCCGCCACCGATGACGATCGCGTCGTACGTCGTGGCGGTCGCGCCGGCATTCGTCCTCGGCTTGGCGCCCGACTGCGCACCGCCCTTGGCAGCGCTCTTGGCGGTCGACTTGTCCTTGGTCGTCTTCGTCGTCATGTCAGGCCGTCTTTCGAGCTGGGTGGTACAGCGGGTTCCGGGCGGTCCGGGCTCGCACGTACTCGTACTTGTGGTTCACGTCCACCTCCAGGCGGACCTCCGTGCCAGGCGCCGCCAGCTCCGGTCGGACCCGGACCAGGGCGATATGGCGCTGGAGGATGGGCGAATACATGTAGCTCGTGGCGTAGCCCACCTGGGTCATCGCGTCGTCGTAGACGAAGAATTCCTCGTGGATGGGCGTGTGGTCCTTCGGCGCGATCAGGCCGGCGTCGTTGTACGTCCGCTCATAGTCCTGCCAGTCGACCAGCATCCCGGTCAGGCGCCAGCGCGAGGTCTTGTCGGCGATCTCCCGCTCCAGCGCCCTGCGGCCGATGAACGAGCGGTCGTCCGTCGCGAGGTCCTTGAACATCCAGCCGAACCCGAGTTCGATCGGGGTGGACCGATCCTCGTCCGTCCAGGCGAAGCGGCTTGACGAGAAGTCGACGTCCAGCAACAGCAGACCAGCCTCGAGGCGCAGCATGTACAGCGCGTCCAGGCCGAATGGCATTACGCCGTAGCCCTCGACCGACTCCCACAGCGTGTCCCATACCTTGAGCGCGTCGGCGCTGTCGATCCACAGCTCGTAGCCAAGGTCGCCGCTATAGCCGGTCCGCGACACGGTCACCGGCGATCCGGCGATCTCGCCGTGGGCCAGCCCGAAGTAGGGGATCGTGGCGGCATCCGGAATGAGCCGCGAGACGATATCGCGCGAGCGCGGACCCTGGATCGCGAGCGTTCCGAGGTCGTGGCTGACTTCCTCGATGGTGACCTGCTCGCGTCGCCCGATGAGGTCCCCGAAGTAGGCCAGGTTCGGCTCGGCGGATGTCAGCAGGAACTCGTCCTTGCCGGGTCGCAGGATGACCCCGTCCTCGACGACGAAGCCGCGATCGTCCAGCCAGGCCGTGTACTGGGCATTGCCCGGAGCGCATGTCCGGATGTCGCGGGCGAGGACCCCGGCGAGGAACGACTCGGCGTCCCGGCCGTGGATGCGGTACTTGAACAGCGGCGACGAGTCGAAGATGCCGGCCGAGTTGCGGACAGCGAAGTACTCGAACTTGTCAGAGATCTGGTAGCGCTGCGCGGCCAGGTGGCCCGACCAGTGGCTCCACAGCCCGGTAGTGTCCAGCGCGCTCGTGCGCTCGTGGAAGGGGGATCGGCGGATCATGGGCCCTCGATGGTGGCGATGGGGACCGCGCCACGATACCGATTATTGGACGCTCGCGCAATAGCAGCGTACCCTGCGGGACATGACCCGGATGACGCCAGATCAGCGGCGTGACGCGATCGTGGACGCTGCATTGTCCGTGGCGCTCGAGAAGGGCCTGGCGTCCACGACGGTCCGCGACGTGGCCGCGGCGATGGGCACGTCCAGCGGGCTCATCCATCACTACTTCGAGTCGATGGACGACGTGCTCGCGGCGGCCTTCGAGCGGGTCGCCTCGCACGATCTGGACCTCACGGAGGCCGCGATGGCCGACGCCGCCGGTCCGCGCGAGGCGATCGTCGAGTTCCTGCGGACCTACACGCCCGCGGACAAGGACTGGTCGTTCCAGGTCTGGCTGGATGCCTGGGCCGAGGCGGCGCGACGTCCCGCCCTGCAGGCCACGTCACGAAGGTTGAATCTGGCCTGGCAGCGGTTGTTGGAGGGAGCCATCGTCGCGGGCGTTGCGACCGGCGAGTTCCGCTGCGCCGATCCGTCGGGGGCGGCCTGGCGGATCCTGTCGCTCCTGGACGGTCTGGCACTCCAGGTCGTCGCGCACGGGACGACGGTCAGCCGCTCGGACGTCCAGGGCTGGACGGCGGGGTCGGCGGAAGGGGAGCTGGGGTTGGCGCCGGGGGCGCTGATCGAGGCCGAGCACCAGGCGGCGGGTCGTCCTGGCTGAGGTCTGCCCAGATGCCATCCCGGGTGGCAAGGGAAATGGATCCCGGGCTTCTTCGGGGCGTCCATCGCGGCTCAACAATCCGGTTCGATCGTGGCTGTAGCGCAACTCCTCCCGATCCGCTCGAATGGATCGGCCCCAGCCGAAGCTAACGCCACCCGCGGGGGCACATGGGAAGACGTCGGGCGCCCCGCGAGGCGAGGACGTGCCGGGGCCGCGGCAGTCCCCCATCGAGTGTGTCGTCGGATGGAGGCGTTGAGCACGAATCGGATTGACGCGAGGATGGCCGTGACCCTAGGCTCACGCTCCGATCACGCGATCGTAGGCCCTGCGGCATAGTGATCGGCCAGGAGGGTCGGATGCTTCAGCACATCATCGGTAGTGTCGTCGGCGCGGCCGTCGCGTGGTTCGTGCTGGTGGTCACCAACGCGACCACCTCGCCCCAGTACGTGACAGCCGTCGTCATCGGCGCGATCGCCACGATCCTCTGGCCGCTCGTGATCGGCATCGTCCTTGCGCGGCGCGTCAAGCGCCGCCGCGACGAGCAAATCCAGAAGGAAGTCGACCGCCAGGTCAACCAGAAGGGCTGAACCTACTCCCAGCGGAAGGTCCGGGCGGTCAGTGCGACCGCCCCGACCGCCCAGGCTCCAAGGATCGCCAGCGGCGGTCCCAGCGCTCCGCCCGCCCCGAGGGCGATACGCAGCGCCTCTGACAATGCTGCGGCCGGCAGCAGGCTCGCGATGGCCGCCACGGGACCCGGCAGATGGTCCGCCGGCACGACGATCCCGCCTAGCAACAGGCAGGCGATGAACGCCCCGTTGGCCAGGGCGAGCGCGGCCTCTGCCCGAAGCGTCCCCGCCATCAGCAGCCCCAGGCCGGCGAACGCCAGCGTCCCTAGCAGCATGGCCACCAGGAAGGCCGCGACCGACGCCTCCGGCCCGGCGCGCCAGCCCAGGCCCGATGCGATCGCCCCGAGCAGGACGACCTGCAGGGTCTCGACGATGAGCACGGTCGCGATCTTGGCGGTCATCAGTCCCGACCGCGTGAGCGGAGACCCACCAAGCCGCTTCAAGACGCCGTAGTGTCGTTCGTAGGCCGTGGCGATCCCCAGGTTGACCAGGCTCGTGGCGATCACGGCGAGCGTCAGGGACCCTGGGACCAGGAACGCGAGTGGGTCGCCCGCGCTCGCCAGAACGAGGTGCATCGAGCTGAAGAACACGAGCACGACTGCCGGGACGATGACGGTCACCAGGACGTTCTCGCCGCGCCGCGCGGTCAGCCGCACCTCCATCACCACCTGGGCCAGCGTCCTCGCGGCGGTCCCCGCGGGCGCGCTCACGGCCTGACCTCCCGGGCCGCGCCGACGAGTTCCAGGTAGGCCTCCTCCAGGGTCCCGCCGGCCGTCCTGGCCTCGACGATGAGCCGGTCGACCGACGCGCACCAGGCTGCGAGAGAGGCGATCAGCCCCGGGTCCGGCGCGACCCCTTCGACCGAGTAGCGAGCGTCGTCCTGGTCCGGGACGACCGTCGCGCCCGGGTGTCCGACGACCAGGGCGGCCTGAAGTCCACCGATCTCGTCCGTCGCGATCGCCCGGTCGAGTCGGAAGCGCAGCCGTGGGCGCGCCCCACCGGTCACCTCGGCGGACGTCCCGGCAGCCACGAGTCGCCCGCCGTCCAGGATGCAGATCCGGTCCGCCAGCCGCTCCACGTCGGTCAGGTCGTGGCTCGTCAGGAGGATGGCCACGCCGCTCGCGCGAAGGTCCGCGACGATGGCCCGTGTCACCGCCCGGGCCTCCGGATCCATCCCGGCGGTGGGCTCGTCCAGGATGGCGACCTCCGGGCGACCGACCAGCGCCACCGCCAGGCTCAGCCGCTGCTTCTCGCCACCCGACAGCCGCTTGTAGGGCGTGGCGGCGACGGCCTCCAGCCCGACCAGCTCGAGGAGCTCGTCCGCGTCGCGAGGGTCGCGATGGAAGCGACCGTACTGGCGCAGCGTCTCGCGAGGTCGTGCCCGCGGATCGAAGCCCCCTCCCTGCAGCATCAGCCCGACCCGGGCCCGCAAGGCCGGCCCACCCATCGCAGGATCCTCACCAAGGACCCGCACGGAGCCGCCGTCGCCCGCCCGGTAGCCCTCGACGATCTCCACGGTCGTCGTC
The DNA here is from genome assembly GCA_046593725.1 of Candidatus Limnocylindrales bacterium. GTDB lineage: Bacteria > Chloroflexota > Limnocylindria > Limnocylindrales > CSP1-4 > SPCO01. The sequence continues at coordinate 76,148 of JBKJQY010000021.1, read as the reverse complement.
TTTCCGGCCCCGTTGGGACCCAGGAGGGCAACGAGTTCGCCTCGGGCGACCGTCATCGACAGGCCGGCCAGGACTGTCCGATCGCCGTATCGCTTCGAGAGCTCCGTCACGACGATCGCCGGAGCGTCGGTCACGGCGCGATCCTGGCGTACTGCGCGTCGAACTCCTCGTCGGTCATCTCGCCCACCTGGATGGACCGGATCACGCCGGTCGTGTCCACGAAGTAGGTCTGTGGTCGGCCGATGACGCGATACGCGGACTTGGCCGCCTTGTCTGGATCGATGACCGTGGGCCACGTGGCGCCGAACTCGGCGACAAACTCCCTCGCCGGCGCCGGCGGGTCGTCCGTCAATATGCCGACGATCGCGAGTCCGGCCGGCCCGAACTGGGCTTGCTTGGCCTCCAGCAGCGGGAACTCGTCACGGCAGGGGACGCACGAGGGACCCCAGAAGTTGATGACGACCGACCGGCCCTTGAGGTCGGACAGGCGGAACGGCTGACCGTCCAGGGTCGTCCCCACGATGTCCGGTGCCGGATCCCCGATCCCCGCCTTCGCCCCGCCCGAACGCATCGCGTTGCTGACCAGCAGCACGCCGACGGTCACGGCGACGGCGATGGCAAGTGCGACCAGGATCGGACGACGAGGCGTGGTGGGACCTGCCTACTGGATCGTGGCCGTCCCGGTCATGTTCGAGTGGATCGAACAGACATAGGGGTAGGTCCCGGCTGGCAGGGCTCCCACGTCGTACACGATGTTCGAGACGCCCTTGATGATCTTTCCTTCGAACACGAGCGCCCCGGACGCGTCCTTGATGTCGATGTCGTGGGCCGTGCTCGGGTCCTGGTTATCGAAGACGATCGTGAACGGCTTGTCTGCCGGGGCAGAGAAGGTCGTCTCCACGAACTTGATCCCGCTCGCGGTGACGGTGACATCGCCTGTCGGCAGGTCCGGCGCCGGGGCCGCCGATCCGACCGGTGGGGCCGCGGATCCGACCGGCGGTGCCCCTGAGGCGCCCGGTGCGCCGGCCACGGCGGAGCGCGGCGGCAGGATCCCGGCCTGGAGCAGGACCCCGCCGATGAACAGGACGGCCAGGGTGCCGATCAGGAGCGACGGCGTGCGCGGCGCCGGGATGTTCTCCATATGGCCTGTCTGGTCCGCCTCGACCGTCTTGCGGTATTCCTTGACCGCGTCCACCAGCCAACCTGACAACGTGACGATGAGCGCGATCACCCCGACCGCAAGGAGCCACCCCCCGAAGACCAGACCGAACATCAGCATCATCGTGCCGAGGGCGCCGAGGAACGGGCGATACGACGGACCCGGCATGTGGACACCGGGCGGCGGCCCGTCGTGGACGACGGCGGGGAGCGGCGGCGCCGACGCGGAGATGTCGTGGTCGTAGACGCGCATCGCCTCGGCCAGCCAGTAGAACAGCGTGAGCGCGAAGGCGATCGCGCCAAGGATCAGGATCGTCCCACCGAAGACCACGCCGAGGAACAACAGGAACGCTCCTACGGCCGCGAAGATCGGGGCGAACGACGGGCCTGGCATGTGGATGCCCTCGGGCGTCGATGGGGCGATCGGCTGGAATCCGCGTCGGGCCTTTGGAGCCCGCATCAGCCGAAGGAAGACGATCGCGAAGGTGAGCAGCGCCAGCGCCATGATCGCGATGGGCAGCAGCGAGATCAACGCTCCCCAGTCCGGGATGACGAACTGGGAGAGGAGCTGCAGCAGGGCGGACCAGGCTTCGAACATGGCGGTGCTCGGGTCAGGCCAGGGCGGCTGCTGGACGCACGGAACGGCCGGTCACGCGCCGGGTCATTCGCCGCGTGTCCCTGCCGCGAGGACGTAGGCCATGAGCGACATCGCGACCCCGAGGGCCAACAGCATCGTGCCACCGGCCGCGATGTCGAGCCAGTTCGCGTCGCCGTTCACGTCGTTCACCCCGAGGACATTCGGGACGACGAGGTAGATGACCCCGATCGCGATGAAGATCACGCCCAGCAAGGCCGCGTTGCGTGGATGCTTCAGGAGATGCACCTGGCGGGTCCTCCTCAGCCCTTGCCCGGGACGATGTACAACAGTGTGAACAGCAGGATCCACACGACGTCGACGAAGTGCCAGTACAGCGACGCGGCCTCGACCGCGTCGTGATGCTTGGCTGAGAATTGCCCGGCCATCCCGCGGTAGAGGATGACGCTCAACATCACGACGCCACCGAACACGTGGGCGCCATGGAAGCCGGTGAGTGTGTAGTACGTGGTCCCGAACGTGCCCGACGAGAGGGTGAGTCCCTCACTGCCAAGCACGAAGTAGTCGACTGCCTGCATGATCAGGAAGGTGATGCCCAGAACGACCGTCACGGACATGGCCCGGATGAACCTGACCCGGTCTCCCTTGCGGATGGACCACACCGCGATCTGGCAGGTGAATGAGCTGATGATCAGGAGGATCGTGGCGGGTCCCACGAACGGCATGATCTTGAGGGTCTCGGCGAACTCCTCGGGCGGCCAGATCGATGCGGATGCCCGGGTATTGAAGTAGGCCGCGAAGAGGCCGGCGAAGAACATCACCTCGGAGGTGATGAACAGCATCATCCCCATGATCGGGTTGCTGATGCCGCCGCCACGGTCGTGGCCGTAGTGCTCCAGTGGGTCGTGCTGCGCCGGCGTGGTGGTGAGGGACTGGCTGTCGGTGGTCATCGTGGCGCTCGCGCTCAGTGGTCCGCCGCCGGCCCGTGCCGGACGTCGAACAGGGGTCGCTCAGAGCGGATCTCCGGCAGTCGATCAAAGTTGTACGGCGGCGGCGGCGAGCTGGTCGCCCACTCGAGCGTGTTCGCCTCCCATGGGTCGTCGCCGGCCGGTTGGCCGCTGCGCAGCGAGACAAAGACGTTCCACAGGAGCGGCAGCATGCTGGCCGCGATCAGGAAGCCACCGACGGTGGCCAGCAGATTCAAGTCGTTCCAGCCGGCCGTCGACGAGTAGTCGGCGATGCGGCGCGGCATCCCGGCCAGGCCGAGTTCATGCATCGGGAAGAACGTCAGGTTGAAGCCGATGAACATCAGCACGAACTGGGTCTTGCCCAGCGTCTCATTGAGCATCCGGCCGGTCATCTTGGGGAACCAGTAGTAGAACCCGGCCATGATCCCGAAGACGGACCCGCCGAACAGGACGTAGTGGAGGTGCGCCACCACGAAATAGGTGTCGTGCAGGGCGAAGTCCACCGGGACCGAGGCCGTGATCGCACCGTTGATCCCGCCCAGCAGGAACATCGAGAGGAACCCGATCGCGAAGATCATCGGGGTCGAGAATGTCAGCTTGCCGCGCCACATCGTGAAGATCCAGTTGAACATCTTCACACCCGTGGGAATCGCGATCAGGAACGTCATGAGGCTGAAGAACGGCAGGTAGACCGCACCTGTCGTGAACATGTGGTGCGCCCACACGGAGAACCCGAGCGCCCCGATGCCTGCCGTGGCGAACACGAACGCCTTGTAGCCGAACAGCGGCTTGCGGCTGAACACCGGCAGGATCTCGCTGATCATGCCCATCGCCGGCAGCACCATGACGTAGACCGCCGGGTGGGAGTAGAACCAGAAGATGTTCTGATAGAGGATCGGGTCCCCTCCCGTGCGCGGATCGAAGAAGCTGCCGCCGTAGTTCCGGTCGATGAACAGCATGATCAACGCGCTCGTGATGACCGGGGTGGCCATCAGCACGAGGACCGACGTCGTAAGGACCGTCCAGACCATGATCGGCATGCGGAACAGGGTCATGCCCGGTGCCCGCATCTTGAAGATCGTCACGATGAAGTTGATGGCCCCCAGGATGGAGCTCGTCCCGATCAGGATGAGCGCCACGATCCACAGGTCCTGGCCTGCGCCGGGCGATGACAGCGGGAAGTCCTCGGACAGCGGCGCGTAGCTCGTCCATCCTGCTGCGGCCGTCCCACCTGTGACGAATCCTGTGAGCAGGAGCACGCCGGCCAGCGGCAGCATCCACAGCGACAGGGCGTTAATCCGCGGGAAGGCCATGTCAGGAGCGCCGATCATGAGCGGTACCACATAGTTGCCGAAGCCCGCCAGCATCGGGATCACGAAGAGGAAGATCATGAACGTGGCGTGCATCGTGAAGACCTGGTTATAGGTCGCGCTCGTCAGGAATTGGAGGCCGGGCACCGCCAGCTCGCTGCGGACGGCCAGGGCCAGGATCCCGCCGATGAAGAAGAACAGGAATGAGTTGACGATGTACAGGATCCCGATCTTCTTGTGATCGGTCGTCGTCACCCAGTCATAGAGCCCGCTCTTGTACGCCGTGGCGGCCGGTGTCAGCGTGGTGGTCGCCATTCAGTCGATCCTCGTGCCGTGGGACGCGGTGGTCATGGGGCGGTGCTGCCGGAAGGCGACGCGGCGGGCGTCGGCGTGGCCGCAGCCTCGGCCACCTTGGCGGCCAGCCAGGCATCGAACTCCTTGCCCGACATGGCGTGGACTTCGAACAGCATCACGTCGTGGCCGGCTCCGCAGAGCTCGGCGCACTGGCCGCGGAAGGTCTGGCCGGCCATCGAATCCTGGACGTCGAACTGGAACTTGTTGGTCCGGCCCGGCACGACATCCCGCTTGAACAGGAACTGCGGGACGTAGAAGGCGTGGATCACGTCCTTGCTGTTCAGCGTCAGTTCGATGGTCCGCCCGGTCGGGACGTTGAGGCCCCCCTCCGGGCCGACCGGAGCGAACTCGGTGTAGAGGATGTTGCCGTTCGCGTCGAGGTAGTCGAAGCTCCATTGGAACTGGCCCGCCTGCGCGTGGAGCCGCGTCTGGGGCGCGGCGGAGGTGGCATCGACCTCGTTGAGCGTCTGCCACGAGATGACGAACAGGAAGGCGACGATGAGGGTCGGGACGATGGTCCAGACCGCCTCGGCGGCATTGTTGCCGTGCGTCTGGGGTGGCAGGGAGTCGTCGCCCGGCTTGCGGTGGTACCGGATCACGGACCACAGGATCAGGCCCTCGACGACGAAGAAGATGGCGACCGCGACCAGGAACACGATCGTGTACAGGTCGCGGATCTTGCCGCCCTGGGCGGTCACGGCCTGGGGCGGGTACAGGCCGGTGACGAAGGTCTCGCCGTACTTGATCACGTTCACGCCCAGGATCGCGGCCACCACCACGGCGCCCACGACGAGGACCCCGACCGCGATCGCCGTGAGCGCGACGGTGGAGGGGCGCGTCCTGGGAGGGCTCGACATCAACGTCCTCGAGGATGGGTCTTCGGGCACGGACGGGCCTTGGCGATGTGCATAGGCCCATGGACCGACCACCCGGCCGGACGCCGGTCATTCTACCCGAGCGGATGCGAGGCGCGCGTCCGCTCGGTCCGTTCATGCGACGATGCCGACCATGCGATCGACGCGCCGGTCCAGCGCCGTCCTGGGACTCGCCGCCGGCGTGGCGGCCTGGCTCGTCGGCGCCGCTCCCGCGGCCGCTCATGGCGTGCCGCCCGCCGAGCCGCCCACGGCCGCCTCGCTGCTGCTCGGCTGGACCTTCGAGCCCGTCCCGACTCTGGCGATCCTGGCCGCCACGACGTGGTGGTTCTGGGCCGTCGGACGGGTCAACGCCAGCCACCCGGCCAATCCGGTCCCTCGCCGGCGGACCTGGGCGTTCCTCGCCGGGATGACCGCGATCGCCTTCGCCCTCGTGTCCGGGATCGGCCGCTACGACACGACATCGTTCTCCGTGCACATGGTCCAGCACGTCCTGCTCATCCTGGTGTCGGCGCCGTTGCTCGCGCTGGCCGCCCCGGTCACGCTGTGCCTCCGGGTCAGCTCGTCCGGGACCCGACGACGCTGGCTGCTGCCGATCCTGCACTCGCGGGTGGTCCGTGTCCTGTCCAACCCGGTCGTCGCCTGGTTGACGCTCGCGGTCGTCATGTGGGTCAGCCACTTTTCGCCGCTGTTCGACGCGTCACTGGAGGACCCCCTCGTCCACGACCTGGAGCACGCCCTGTTCCTGACGGCGGCGATGCTGTTCTGGTGGCCGGTCGTGGCGCTCGATCCGGCGCCGTCGCGTATGGGCCACCCCGGTCGACTGACCTATGTGTTCATGCAGATGACCCAGAACACGTTCCTCGCGGTCGTCATCCTGGGTGCGTCGAGCGTTCTCTATCAGCACTACGCGACGCTCGCCCTGCCGTGGCCGTCGGACGCGCTGGCCGACCAGAAGCTGGCGGCAGGGATCATGTGGATCGCCGGCGACGCGATCTTCATCGCCGCCCTGATGGCGTTGATGTGGGGCTGGATGCGCTCCGAGGAGCGAGCTACGCCGCGGGCGGATCGCGCAGCTACGGCTGACCTCGCGGCCATCCGCGTCCGCGAGCAGCGACTGGCGGACCGCCTGGCCGAGGAGCGCGGCGAACGGCCCTGAACCCGATCAGACGGGGAGTGGCACCGCGAGGTAGGCGCGGTACTGCTCCGGATCCACGTTCCCGCCACTGACCACGGCCACGACCGGGCCATCGGTCGCGCCTAGCGCAAGCTCATCCCAGCGGAAGGTCATCGCAGCGATCGAGAGCGCCCCGGACGGTTCGGCGACGATCCGGCCGATCTCGGCCGCCAGGCGGACGCCGGCCACGATCTCTGCCTCGGTCACGGTCACGATCGTGTCGAGATGGGCGCGCAGGTGCAGGAACGTCCGTCGGCCGAGCGCCTGGGTCCGGGTACCGTCAGCGCAGGTGCGCGCGACGTCGGACGGGGACCAGCGGACGATCTCGCCGCGGCGCAGTGAATCGCGCGCGTCGGCGGCCAGCTCCGGTTCCACACCGATCACACGGGTCGTCGGCCGGAGGGCCTTGACCGCCGCCGCGACCCCGCTGGCCAGCCCGCCGCCACCCACCGGGACGAGGATCGCGGCCACGTCCGGCAGGTCTTCCACGATCTCGAGGCCGACCGTGCCCTGGCCCGCGATGATCCGGTCGTCGTCGAACGGCGGGACGATCGACAGGCCGCGCTCGAGGGCCAGGGCCTCGGCGACCCGTTGGCGCTCGTCGCTGGAAGGCCCGACGATGACGACCTCCGCGCCATCGGCCGCGACCCTGTCGCGCTTGATGGCCGGCGCGTCGGATGGCATGACCACCACCGCCGGCGCCCCGAGCAGGCGCGCGGCCCGAGCGACGCCCTGGGCGTGATTGCCGGACGAGTAGGTGATGACACCGCGAGCGAGCTGGTCTGCCGACAGCGAGGCGACGGCGTTGTAGGCGCCACGGATCTTGAACGCGCCGATCGGCTGGAGGGATTCGGCCTTGAGGAAGCGGCGGCCCTCGGGCGGCCCGAATGCCAGCAGCGGCGAACGGATCGCGATGCCGGTCAGGCGGACGGCCGCGGCGCGGATGGCCACGAGGTCGACCAGCGGCGCGTCCCTCGTCGTCAACGGCCGCCCTTGTCGATCACCCGCTGACAGTCGATGTCGTAGGCGGCCCATGGAAGTGCCTCGAGCCGCTCGACCGGGATCGGCTTGCCGCAGCGTTGACACGGCCCATAGGTCCCGGCGTCCAGCCTGGCCAGCGCCGCGTCCACGAGCGCCAGGTGCTGGGTCGCACGGTCGCGCAGGGCGAGGTCGCGTTGCTGCTCGAAGACCTGGCTGGCGGCGGCGGCCTGCGACCCGTAGGTCATCTGGCTCGGGGCGGTGATCGTCTCGGCGACTTCGCCGAGCAGTCGCACGCGCTCCTCGAGCAGTGCGTCCCGGTTGCCGGATCCAGTGTCCATCGGCCGATGCTACGCCCCCAGCGTGCGCCTGTCCGGTCGACCGTGCCGTATACTGCCCTGGAGTATCAACCCACAGCGTCGAGGAAGTCCGATGGCAATCCAGATCGATCCCGTCTGCGGCATGCAGGTCGACGACACGACCGCGCTGCTCTCCCACGAGCACGACGGCGTGACGTACTGGTTCTGCGGGAAGGGTTGCCTGCTCGAGTTCAAGGACGACCCGGACAAGTACCTCGCGCCGGATCACGTCCCGAGCATGGGATAAGCGCCAGATAAGTGGCAGTTGACCAAGCGGTGAGCCGCCCCTGCGAGACTTCACCCGACGGTCCGTGACCGGGCACTCCCTGGAGGGGTCCGCCGTCGGAGTGATCCGGTTTCGTGCCGGAGTGAGGTGTCTCGTGCGCGACCTCGTGTCGAGATCTGTCGCGGTGGTCCTGCCGCTCGCGGCGCTGATGGTGACGTGTGGCTGGAAGTGGGCGATCGGATCCCGCCTCGTCGGCTGACGGCGCTACGGCTCGCCGGTCAGGTCCGCCCGACGCCGGCCCCGGAGCTGAATCTCGTCGCCAGATAGACCGGGATCACGGACAACGCGATCGCGACCACGCCAGCCACGTTGACCAGGGGTACCTGGTTCGCGAGGCGGAAGCTCTGGAAGATCCAGATCGGCAGCGTCTTGATCCCACCCGCGGTGAAGATCGTCACGATGACCTCGTCGAACGAGAGGGCGAAGGCGAGCAGGGCGCCCGCGAGCAGCGCCGACCGGAGCGCCGGGAACGTCACGTAGCGGAACGTCTGGAAGCTGTCGGCGCCCAGGTCGGCTGAAGCTTCCTCGAAGGATCTCGCGGTCCGTCGCAGGCGTGCGATGGCGTTGTTGAACACGAGGACCACGCAGAACGTGGCGTGGCCGACGATGACCGTGAGCAGGCCCAGCGGGATGCTGAGCGAGGCGAAGGTCGTCGAGAGGGCCATACCCGTCACGATCCCGGGCAGGGCGATCGGCAGGAGGATCACGAACGAGACGGTGTCCCGGCCGAACCAGTCGTAACGGGCCACCGCGAGCGAGGCGAGGCCGCCGAGAACCAACGCGATAAGGGTCGCCCCGAGCGCCGCGACGATCGAGGTCAGGAAAGCCTGTTGGAGGCCCGTATTGCGTGCCGCCACCTCGAACCATGACAGAGTGAAACCGGATGGCGGCCAGGCCGACGTGCCGCTCGGGTTGAAGGCGTAGATGACGACGATCGCGAGCGGGATATAGATGAATGCCAGGACTAACGCGGTCGCGATCCGCAGGGCGACACGGCTGAGGTCGCGCGGCATCACAGCGCGTCGAAGGCGCCGAACCGCCGTACGACGAACAGGTACGACAGCATGATCGCGAGCGGCACGAGGGCGTAGGCTGCGGCCAACGGGAGGTTCTGGGCGACGTTGATGAAGATCACGTTGCCGATGAACTGCGTCGTGGAGACGAGCCCGGGCACGATGTAGTCGCCCATGGTCAACGAGAACGTGAAGATCGAGCCCGCGGCGACCGCCGGGACGGACAGTGGCCAGATCACCCGACGGAACGTGACCCAGCTCCGGCCGCCAAGGTCGGACGATGCCTCGAGCAACGAGGACGGGATCCGCTCCAGCCCGGCGAAGATCGGCAGGATCATGAACGGCAGCCAGAGGTACACGAACACGAGCCAGACCGCCACGTCCCCGAACCCCGGGCCCTTGAGTCCGAGTGGTCCGAGGGACCAGTCGAGGACGCCGTCCTGAGACAGGATCAGGCGCCACGAGTAGGCCTTGATGAGGTAGCTGGCCCACAGCGGCATGACGACCGCCACGACCAGGAAGCCGCGCACGCGGGGGGAGGCGACGCGCGCCATGTAATAGGCGATGGGATAGGCGATGCACGCACAGGTCACCGTGACCAACAGCGCCATCGCCACCGTCCGGAAAGTCACCGCCCGATAGACGTCCGTACTGAACAGCTCGATGAAGTTGTCGAGCGTGAACTGGCGGACCACCAGCGACGTGAATGGGTCGCGGGACCAGAACGCGTTCAGGAACAGGACGAGCAGCGACCCGAGGTAGGCGACGAGCAGCCATGCCAGCGGCAGAGCCAGGATGAGGCCGAGTCGTGTCCTGGGATGCTGGTGCAGCCACGTGGAGATCCGACGCCCGGGTGATCGTCGGGGAGCGCCGGGAAGCGAGTGCTCAGCAGTCGTCATGACACCATCGGATGGATGAAGGCCCGGCGCCGCGACGCGGACACCGGGCCTTCGATCGGCTCAGGTCAGTCGGCGATCAGCCCTTGATCTCCGTCCACGCCTTGATCCAGTCGTCGAAGCCCTTGCACTTGACGTCCGTGCGGCCATCGACACAGTCCACGGTCGGAGTCCGCCAGAACCAGACGTCCTTCCAGAACGCATCGTCGTCGGCATGGAAGATCGTGCAGTGGTTCGGGTCCACGGTGAGGGCGCAGGACTTCGAGTTGCCCGGCGCCTCGCCGAACCACTCGGCGATGGCGGCGTTGGTCTCCGGGGAGACCAGGTGGTCGATGAAGGCGTACGAGCAGGCCAGATTCTTGGTCTTGGAGTTGATCATCCAGGTGTCGGACCAGCCGGTCGCACCTTCCGGCGGCTTGATGACCTCGACCGGAACGGCCGGGTCCTCGCCCTGGAGCAGGTTCGTGATGATCTGCCAGGTCGTGCCCACGGTCGCGTTGCCGCTGCGCAGGTCGTCCATCTGCTTCAGGTAGTCCACCCAGTACTGCTTGATCGACGGCCTTTGCTGCTTGAGCAGGTCAACAGCTGCCGCGAACTGGGTGTCGTCCAGGGCGTACGGGTCCTTGATCTTCAGCTCGGGCTTTGTCGTCATCAGGACGACGGCCGCATCGGCGATGTAGATCGGGGCGTCGTAGACGCTCACCTTGTACCCGTTGGCCGGGTCGAACATCTCCGCCCAGGTCGTCGGGGCCGGCGTGACCAGGTCGGTCCGCCACGTCAACAGGTTGGAGCCACGGCCGTGTGGCACGCCGTAGGGCACCCCGTCCACGGTGTTGTACGGCTTGTTCTTCAGGGCTTCGAAGATGTCGGGATAGTTCTTGAACAGGGCAAGGTTCACCGGCTGCACGAACCCGCCGCGGACCAGCCGCAAGCTGGCGTCACCGGATGCCGATACGACATCGAACTGTTCCGGGCTCGTCGAGTACAGGGTGTACGCCTCATCGGAGGTCCCGAAGATCTGGTAGTTGACCGAGCAGCCGCTCGTCTTCTCGAAGTCCGTGACCCAGTCCACTGCCGGGTCGGTCGTGCCGTCCTCGACGTACCCGGGCCATGCCAGCACGTTGATCGTCTGTCCCTGGGTGCTACCGAGCTCCGTGGGCACGCTCGGCTTGGGTGTGCCGGACGCGCCGGAACAGGCTGCGGCCAACAGGCCGATCGCACCGGCCAGTGCCAGCGCCTTTCGGATGTTCACGATGTCGTCTCCTCCTCCACTACCTCGATCGGTGCTCCACCGTCGGCGACGAGGAGCTGGTGCTGTCGCTTCCAGATCAGCCGGACCGCCCGGCCCTGTTGCGCGAGTGCTTCGGTGGATGTCGATGACAGGTTCTGCTGGGTGACCACCAGTCGCCCACCGACGTCGAGCGCCACGATATACCGCGTATCGGGCCCGAGATAGACCACGTCGTGGATCGTCCCGGTCGCCGATGTCTCATCCGCTTCCGCTGTCGCCTCGGGTCCCGCCAGGCGGATCTTCTCCGGCCGGATCGTAAACGTGCCGCGGGTCCCCACGATGGCCTGTGCCACATCGCCGCTGAGCAGGTTCGACGTCCCCACGAAGCCGGCCACGAACCGGGTCGCGGGATGCTCATATACGTCGGCCGGGGCGCCGACCTGCTCGATCCGGCCCTTGTTGAAGACCGCGAGGCGGTCGCTCATCGTGAGCGCCTCCTGCTGGTCGTGGGTGACGTAGACAAAGGTGATGCCCACGGCCTGCTGGATGGCCTTGAGCTCGATCTGCATCTCCTCGCGGAGCTTGAGATCCAGGGCGCCCAGCGGCTCGTCGAGGAGCAGCACGCGCGGCCGGTTGACGAGGGCTCGAGCCAGCGCGACGCGTTGGCGCTGGCCACCGGACAGCTGGCCGGGCTTTCGGTTGTCGTAGCCCTCCAGGCGGACCATGCGCAGGGCGTCGGCCACCCGGGCCGCGCGCTCCGATTTCGGGACCTTGCGCACCATCAGGCCGTACCCCACGTTATCCCCCACGGTCATGTGCGGGAAGAGCGCGTAGTCCTGGAAGACCGTGTTCACGTCGCGATCGAACGGAGGCTTGGACGAGACGTCCTCGCCGTGCAGCAGGATCCGGCCACTCGTCGGCAACTCGAAGCCGGCGATCATCCGCAGGGTGGTCGTCTTGCCGGAGCCGGACGGGCCGAGCATCGAGAAGAACTCGCCGTCGTAGATGTCGAGATCGATGCCCGCCACCGCGGTGATGGCATCGCCGGGCGCCGCGTCGATGGCCTTGGCCACCCGCCGGCCGGCATCATCATCACCGAAGGTCTTGACGACACCCTCGAGACGGACGGCGACGGAGCGGGCCATCGAGCTCGTTGCCGGTTCGCGACTGTCGGTCGGGATCGCCAAGCAGGACCTCGAACTGGGAAAGCTGGGCCGGTCACGCGCTGCCGGTCCGGGTCGCCGCACTGTGCCGTTCGGTCCGGGCCATGTCAAGCGAGATCGCGGCAGATGTGGGCGGCCGCGCAGGGTGGAGCGGGCGCCGGTGTTCGGTCAGTTGCGTGGGATGCAAGGATCCTGCATCGCGTTGCATCGGATGCAAGCACTGTCGGCAGGGGTCGTCGGGAGACCCTTCGGGTTGCATCCGGCGCAAGTTTCGAGCACGACGTGTAGCTCCGTTGCGCTGGATACGAGGAATCTGCATATTCGAGCCCGTTCAGCACGCTCGGCCGACCATGGTTGCATCTCATGCAAGCCGCGGGGGGAGCAAGCCGGTGGGAGCCTGCCCGGCCCGCGCGCCCGGCCACCCCTAGACTTCGGCCGTGACTCCCCGCCGTTCCCACCCCTGGCTGGCCCTCGCCATCCTGGTCGTGGCGCTTGCCGCGTGCGATGCCGGTCCACCGCCGGCGACCCCGCCCATCGTGCCCGGCGGTTCCGCGAGCCCACGCGAGGTCAACCTGATCGCCAAGGACTACTCGTTCCTGCCGGACGTCCTCGACCTCGTCCCGGGCGAGACGGTGCTGCTGCACGTCGTCAACGGTGGCCTCGCCACGCACGAGGCCATCATCGGCGATGTGGCAACGCAGGCCGCCTGGGCAGACGCGGAGTCCGGCACCGACGAAGCCCCGCCTGGCCCGACCCCCGTCGTCAGCGTGTCGCCAAACGTGGCGGGGATCCGGCTCGTCGTCACCTCCGGACAGCGCGTGGACCTCGTCTGGACCATCCCGCTCGACGCGGATCCCTACCTCGTCCAGTGCCACATCCCCGGCCACCTCGAAAAGGGGATGACGATCCCGGTTCGCTGGGTTCCGGCACCCTGAGCCTCCCGAGTGGTACATTCCGTTGACCCGCCGGTCGAGCTTCTGGTGACCGGCTACCTTCAGGAGGAGTCTGGATGACATACGTGATCGCCGAGCCGTGCATCGATGTGCTCGACGTCTCGTGCGTCTCGGTCTGCCCGGTCGATTGCATCCATTTCGAAGAAGGCGTGGATCGCAAGCTGGTGATCGATCCGAACGAATGCATCGACTGCGGCGCGTGCGAACCGGAGTGCCCGGTCAACGCCATCTTCCCGGAGGAGTCCCTCCCTCCGGAATGGGCGAACTACACGGCGATCGACGCCATCTGGTATACGGACAAGGCGGCCGCCCGGGCCGCCATCGACGCCGCCAAGCCCCGCTGATCGTCCGCCCGGGACGCCGGGCCAGGGCCGGATCGCCTGATCGGAGGCCCGATGCGCATCGTCTCGCTGTTGCCGTCCGCCACGGAGATCGTGTGCGCCATCGGGCTGGGCGATGAACTCGTCGGCGTCACCCACGAGTGTGACTGGCCGCCGGAGGCGATCGGCAAGCCGGTCATGACGCGCAACGTCCAGGACGACCCGGGCGCCTCGTCGCGCGAGATCCACACACGGGTCGTGAGCGCGATGCACGGCGGTTCCTCGCTCTACGTCCTTGACGAATCGGCCCTGGCCGCGGCCGAACCGGACCTCATCCTGACCCAGGAGCTGTGCCGGGTCTGCGCGGTCAGCTACCGCGAGGTCAACGCCGTCGCTCGCACGCTGGATGCGGAAACGACCGTCGTCTCGCTCGAACCGACGTCGATCGAGGGCATCCTCAACGCGATCGCGACCGTCGGCGCCATGGCGGAGGCGGAGGATGAGGCGATGGAGCTCGTCGCCTCACTGCGCGAACGGCTCGGCGCCATCGAGGCGCTGGTCGAGGCCCGGCGCGACTCCGGGCGATCCGCCATCCGCGTCGTGGCCCTCGAATGGCTCGACCCGCCGTTCTCGGCCGGGCACTGGGTCCCGGAGCAGATCCGCCGGGCCGGTGGCTGGGACCTCCTGGGTTCGGACGGCGAGCGATCGCGCGAGATCTCATGGGATGCCGTGGCCGAGGTAGACCCGGAGATGCTCATCCTCATGCCCTGCGGCCTGCACCTGCCGGAGACCGTCAGCGAGTGGTCGCGGACCCCCAAGCCCACCTGGTATCGCGAGCTGACCGCCGTTCGCCGCGGCCAGGTCTTTGCGGTGGACGGGTCGTCCTACTTCAGTCGGCCGGGCCCACGGGTGATCGATGGCATCGAGCTGCTGGCGGAGATCCTCGACCCCGACGCGTTCGTGGACGTCGCGCCTCGAGGGTCCTGGACACCGATCCAGGCCTGAGGGGTCTCGACACACCATGCCGTTCCGGGCCAGCTTCGCCTGCCTGTGGTGTGGCGCCGCGCATACGACCCGCGGGTCGGACGACCTTGAGGGCTGGGCGCAACTGTGTCCGGACTGCGTCGGCAAGGCCGGCGACAACAGCTTCCTGCGGTTCCGGCTCCACCAGGCCATCGCGGAGCGAGGTGCGGCGGCGCATGGCGCGAGTCCGACCGCAGCGGTCGCCGATCCCGTCCCGGTCGTCCCGGTCGTCCCGGTCCCTGACCCGGACCGCGAGATGGTCGCGTACTACGAGGCTCGTGCGCCCGAGTACGACGACTGGTATCTGCGCCGCGGCCGCTATACGCACGGGCCGATCCACGATGCGGCCTGGAACGCGGAGCTGGACGCCGCTGGACGGTGGCTGGACGGGCTCCCGATCGAAGGCGAGATCGTCGAGCTGGCCGCCGGGACCGGCTGGTGGTCCCCGCTGTTGGCCACGAAGGGCGACCTGGCCCTGTACGACGCGAGCGATGCGCCACTTGCACGGGCGCGCGACCGCCTGGTCGCCCATGACCTTCGGGCGCACCTGCACGTCCGCGACGCGTGGGCCGAGCCGGACCGTCCGGTGGACGCCCTGTTCACGGGCTTCTGGCTCAGCCACATCACGTCGGAGCGACTGGGGGACTTCCTGGGCCTAGCGAAGCGCTGGCTGAAGCCGGGCGGCACCTTCGCCTTCATCGATTCGCTGGACGATCCGCAGTCGGGGACGGCCGACCGGACCGCCAACGTGGGCGGGGTCTCTACCCGCCGACTCGCCGACGGCCGCTCATTCAGGGTCGTCAAGGTCTACCGCGACCGCCAGGAAATGCGCGCGGCGCTGACGGCCGCGGGCTTCGAGGACGTCTCGGTGACGACGACCGGCCGGTTCTTCATCCTGGGCAGCGGGCGGGCCCGATGAGCCGGAAGGGCGATGGCGCCCCGCTATACTCCGGCCTCATGTCACCCCTGCAGCAGCGCACCATCGCGACGGTCGGCTCCGGCGTCATGGCGGAGGCGATGATCGCCGGCCTGCTCCGCGGCCAGCTCGTCACGCCGGACCAGGTCGTCGCCAGCCATCCCCGGGCAGAGCGCCGGGAGGCACTGGCCCGCGACTACGGGATCCGGACGGTCGCGTCCAACGTGGAGGCGGTCGCGGGCGCAGACGTCATCCTGCTCGGGATCAAGCCGCAGATGCTGGGCCGGGTCGGGCGCGAGATCGGCCCGCACCTTGACCGCGGGCAGCTCGTCCTGAGCGTGCTGGCCGGCGCCACGACCGCCGCGCTGACCGGATTGCTCGGCCACGATCAGGTCGTCAGGAGCATGCCGAACACGCCGGCTCGCCTGGGCAAGGGGATGACCGTCTGGTACGCGACGCCCGAGACGACTGCCGATCAGCGAGCCCAGGCCGCAGCCTTGCTTGGCGCACTCGGCGCCGAGCTCGAGGTGGACGACGAGAAGTTCGTCGCGATGGCCACGGCCGTCTCCGGCACAGGCCCCACCTACGTGTTCCTCGTCATGGAGGCCCTCATCGATGCGGCCGTCCATCTGGGGTTCCCGCGCCACGTCGCCCACGATCTCGTCATCGAGACCCTGGAAGGCTCGACCCTCTTCGCCAAGCAATCCGGGATGCACCCCGCCGAGCTCCGCAACATGGTCACGTCCCCGGGCGGGACCTCGGCGGCGGCACTCCATGAGCTGGAGTCGGGGCGCCTCCGCACGGTCCTCTCCGAGGCGGTGTGGGCCGCCTATCGGCGGACCGTGGAGCTTGGCGACCAGCTCGAGGCCAGCGTGACGGATCCCCAGGGCAAGGGACGCCCGGGCGGGCGATGATCGACGCGACCGCGACGGACCTGCGTCGCGCGCCCCTGGCCGACGTGCGCGCCATCAGCCTGCGCTCGTCGTCGCGCGACCTGTGGGACGACGAGGCTGCGCTGTACGACCGGATGCGCGCCTCGTGGGCGGGCCTTGACGACGCGGCCTGGCACGTGCCCGGTGCGGCGCCGTCCGATGCGGGCGGCCCGGACTGGTCCCTGGCCGAGCACGTCGGCCACATCGTCCTCTGGCAGGAGCTCGCCACCGGTTACACGACCGTGGCGGCGGAGACCGGTCGCTGGCCGGCCGACACCGACTTCGACGACGGCGACTTCGACCGCTTCAACGAACGCCACCGCGTGCCATGGACGACGATGTCTCGCGACGCCATCCTCGCGCGGTTCACGACCTCGCGAGCGGCGCTGATCGCCGCGGTGGGGCGCCTCACGGATGCCGAGATCCGCGGCGACGCAGCCTGGGGCTGGGTGTTCATGACCCTCCATGGGCACTATCTGGATCACCTGGGCATCGTGGCAGCCTGGGACGACGCACTCCGCATCCGCCAGAACGATGGGGATCCGTTCATCGAGGATCCACGACCGGCAGACCATGCCGGACTCATCGCCCAGGACGCTGCCGTGGTCGCAGACTTCGACCGGCTCATCCGACCGATCGCCGCTGACCGCTGGGACGCCCAGGAACTGACGCCACGCTGGACGTTGCGCGACCACGTGGCGCACCTCGGCGACTGGGCCGAGGAAGGGATCCGGGCGATCGACGTCTTCGTGCGTCGCGGGGACTGGCCGTCCGACCCGGAGGAGGGCCTGGATGCCTGGAACGAACGGATGGTCGTGCGCACGCGTGGCAGTTCCAAGGCCGAGACCCTGGCCCGCTACGACGCCCTCCGGACCGACCTGCTGACGGCGATCGCGACGCTGTCGGTCGATGACCTGCGCTCCGCCGATGGTTGGGCCTGGACCTACGACTGCCTGCACGGGCACGCCCGCAAGCACCTCGCGCTCGTCGGGCCGTGGTGCGCTGCGCAGACCTGGCCGGGGGCCGGCGACTGATGGCGACCTCTCCCAAGCCGGCCGGCCCGACGACCGGACTGACGATCGCGGCGATCGTCGCGATCGACGCCCCGCGCGAGTTCCGGATGCACCCGCGGGACCGGAGCGTCGCCTACACAGCTGAACGGGCTGGCGCGCGGCAGCTCTTCCGTCTTGAGCTGCGCGGCGGGCATCCGGTCCAGGTGACGGCATCCGACAAGGACGTCTCGGACCCGCAATGGTCCCCTGACGGTCGGCGCCTGGCGTACGTCCGCGACGGCGAGATCTGGGTCGTCGAGGCCGACGGCTCGCGGACGACACTGGTCGTCGCCAAGCCCGGTGGCGGGACGGAGGCCCGCTGGTCGCCGGACGGCGGCCGATTGGCGTTCCTGTCGCGTCGCCGCGGGTGGTCGCAGCTATGGCTCATCGATGCCCCGGTACCCCGCCGCGGCCGGCCGGCCAACGATCCGAAGCCCCCGGTCGCCCACGCGATCACGCAGACCGGACTCGATGTCGACTCGTTCAGCTGGGCGCCCGACGCTGCGCGTCTCGCCGTGATGGCGCGTCACGACCCGACCCACCCGGCCGCCGCCGAGATCGCCATCGTGGATGTCGCATCCGGGACGTCGAAGATCGTCGCCGGCGAGGATGCGTGTGCCACCGGTGGGACATGGATGAGCGATGGGTCGATGCTCTACGTGAGCGACGAGAGTGGCTGGTTCCAGGTCATCCGTCGCTCGGCGGACGGACGCGAGCGGATCGTCCTGACCGGCGGCGAGCGCGAGCACGGCGAACCTGGCGGCAGCGTGGGGTACGTCCCGCTCCCGTCTCCGGACGGCAGCCGGTTCGTCCACATCGAGGTCCACGACGGGCTGCAGGACCTGATGGTCGCCTCTACGGCGGCGGGGCCGGCCCCCAAGCGCGGACGCGGACGACCGCCCAAGACGCCTCGGACGGTCAGCGCCGCCGGCGTGAGCCGGCGGCTCGACCCATGGGATGGCGTCTGGCGCGCGGTCGGTTGGTCTGCGGACGGCGAGTGGGTGGCCGCGATCGGCGAGAGCGAGGACCGTCCGCAGGATCTGTGGCTGCTGCCCGTATCCGGTGTCGCGGCGGACGATGCTCGACCTCGTCAGGTGACCAACTCCCTGCCGATGGCCATCCGACCGTGGCTGGCGCCCGGCAAGGGACCGGTCGTGGAGCGGTTCGCGATCACGGCGCGCGACGGCCTGCGCCTCGAGGGCAACCTCCATCGGCCGGTCGCGGCCACGGGCAAGCGTGGCGGTCGTCGCGTGCCCACCGTCGTCTACCCCCACGGCGGACCCACCTCGCAGACGTTCCGCGCCTTCGCGCCGTTCAAGCGCCTGCTGGCCGCCGAGGGCTACGCCACCCTCGATGTCGACTTCCGCGGCTCGACCGGCTACGGCCGCACCTTTCGCGAAGGCAATCGCGATGAGTGGGGTCATGCCGACATCCACGACGTCATCGATGCCGCCCGTTGGGCGACCCAGCAGCCGTGGTCCGATGGCCGGCTGGCGATCTACGGCGGGTCGTATGGGGGCTACGTCGTCCTGTGCGCGCTCGTCGAGGAGCCGGCGATGTGGTCGGCCGGCGTGGACCTGTTCGGCGACTCGGAGATCGCGGAGAGCTATCGGCACGGCGATCGGGTGGGTCGCCTGGACCTCCACCGCCAGATGGGCTCGCCGGACGATGCCGCGCGCACCGGATCGTTCCGTCGCGGATCACCGGTCTACCGTGCTGAGCGGATCGAGGCGCCGCTGCTCCTGCTCCACGGCCGCAAGGACAAGCGCGTCGTCCCGCTGATGACCGAGCGGATGGTCGAGGCCCTTGACATCGAGGGCAAGACCTACGAGGTCCACTGGTACGACGAGGAAGGCCACGGTTGGCAGCGGCGCGAGAACCGGCGCGACGCCTTCGAACGGATCCTGGCGTTCCTCAAGACGCACGTCCTCGAAGGGTCACCGACCTCCGGGTGACTGGCTACGATGCATTCGTGGACGACGACGGACGGCGCGAGCTGGACCTTTTGGCGGACCAGCTGGCGCGGATGCGCGGGATGCTCTTCGGGTACTCGGACCTGTTCTTCAGGCGGATCCGCGACTGGGGCATCGTGACCATCGCACTCCTGATCGTGGGGTCCACCGATCTCGCGCCGGCCGCCGTCGTGATCGTCCCGTTCCTCGTGCCATTCGCCTTCCTCGAGACGGGCTACCTCTTCTTCTATACCGTCTTCGCCCGCCGCCATGCCGAGTACCTGGAGCGGGCCATCAATGCGCGGTTCGGGCGTAACGTCCTCGTCGCGCATCGACTGGAGGCGGCCTACTTCTACCCGCCGGACGCCCCGAAGATCGCGGCGCTGTCCCTGGGTGACCCGACCGGGATGATGTCGGCCTCAACGCTCGGTTACAGCGGGGCCGCGGCCCTTCTGTGGGCGGCAGGGATGTACGGGACGATCACCTGGGCTCGTGCGTCCGGTGGGGTCGCCATCGTCCTTCCCGTTCTGGCGCTCGCCTGGACGGTCGCGATCGCGGTCTATCTCGTGTGGACCTTCCTGGCGCGATCCGCCGAGGATCGCCTCGTCGCTGAGCTCAAGCGGTCCTATCACATCCCCGCCGAGGCGGCGGAGTCACCGGCAGGACCCCATTCGGACTGATCCGATTTCGGCGCGCGCATGGCCAGCGCGATCGTCAGGGCCACACCTGCCCCCAGCAGGACGTCGCCCACGCTGAAGATGTTCGCCCCGGGCATCCACGCCGGCATCGCGAAGATGTCGGTCAGGAACGGCAGGATGGGATCCGTCAGGATGCAGCTATTGGAGTAGCCCGGGCCACCAAGACCCACCGCGGCGACCGCTTCAGGGTCCGCCGGCATGCAGCCGCCGTTGGCGATGATCGCGACGAGGTTGCTCACGGCCCCGACGGCCGCGAGGGCCATGCCCGGGACGCGGATGTTGCGCAGGACCATCGCGAATACGAGCAGATTGGACGCGATGTAGACCGCCGGCGCCGCGTCACCAAAGTCCCCATCCAGCTGGTTCGAGAACAGGGCGACCTGGATCAGGAGGCCCAGCAGCGCAAGCGGGATCCAGTGAAGGCGCAGGTCGGCGAGCCGGCCCAAATGACCGCCCAGGAGATACCCGAGGAGGATCCCGATGGGGATCGCATACAGGATGAACACCCTGGGTCAGGACTCCAGCGGCCCGAGGCCCAGGATGGTCTCGAGCTGGACCGCGTGATCGGCCAGGTGGCCGATGACGAACCGCTCCGCGATCGCCTCGATGGTCATGGCGCCGAGCCGTGGATGGAGGCCCTCACGGGCGCGCTCTTCGTCAGTGAGCGACCGGAGGCGACGCTCGAAGCGCTCGACCGACCCGGCGACGCGATCGTAGAGCTCGGCCACCGGGAGCGATCGGTCCCGTCCGAGGACCGCGATCCGGACAGCGTCCGAGGCAACCCGGCCGAACGGGACGGCATCGCCGGCCGCGCCGGCCGAGCCACCTGCCAGGATCCGTTCCATCTCGCCCTGCCAGAACGGGATCATCTCGGCGAGATGGGCCAGGACTTCCGGCGGTCCCCAGTCGGCTTCGGGGGCGTCGTCGAACCGCTCGGCCAACGGCCAGGGCGATCCCTCGACGACGGCGGGACGGGTCGCGGCAAAGCGCTCGGCGGCCGCGCGTAGTCGGCTGAGCGGGTCTTCGGTCGTCATGGTGGGCAGTGTCGCACGAGCGGCGTAGCATGACTGGCCACGACCACGGGCGACTCTGGCCGCCCGCCCCGCCAGCAGCAGGGGAGCAGACATGACCGAGACGGTATCCCGCGGTGCCGCCAACCAGGCGGGCGCGCGTATCGATGTGGACGCGTATGCGAAGGCAGAGGACTTCCTGCCGCTGAAGGGCATCGACCACGTTGAGTTCTGGGTGGGCAACGCCCGCCAGGCTTCGGCCTACTACCGCGCCCTGTGGGGCTTCACGCCGGTGGCGTTCAGTGGCCTCGAGACCAAGATCCGCGACCGGGCCAGCTACGTCATGGTCCAGAACGGGATCCGATTCGTGTTCACGGCGCCCTTGACGCCGGACGGCGAGATCGCCGACCACGTCCGCGAGCACGGCGATGGGGTCCACGACATCGCATTCGCGGTGGACGACGTCGAGTCGGCCTGGCGCGAGACGACGGCCCGCGGCGCTGTCTCATCGTTGACGCCCACGGAGCTCGACGGCGGTGAGGATGGGATCCTGCGCAAGGCGTCGATCCGGACGTACGGGGAGACGCTCCATTCGTTCGTCGATCGGAATGACTACGGCGGTGTCTTCGCGCCCGGCTATCGCAACGTCAAGCCTGGCGCTCCCGCGGCGGGCGGGCTGTCGTTGCTGGAAGTCGACCACTGCGTCGGCAACGTGGGCCTTGGCGAGATGGACACCTTCGTCGAGTACTACCGTGACGTGATGGGCTTCGCCCAGCTCATCCATTACGACGACAAGGTCATCCACACCGAGTATTCGGCGCTGATGTCCAAGGTCATGACCAACGGCAACGGCCGGGTCAAGTTCCCGATCAACGAACCGGCCGCTGGCAAGAAGAAGAGCCAGATCCAGGAGTACCTCGACTGGTATCGCTCGCCCGGCTGCCAGCACATCGCCCTGCGAACCGAGGACATCGTGGGCACCGTCCGGCGGCTGCGCGACAACGGCATCGAATTCCTTGGCCTGCCACACGAGTACTACGCGACGCTCGCCGACCGCGTCGGTGACGTGGGCGTGCCGATCGACACGCTCGAGGAGCTTGGTATCGAAGCGGATCGCGACGAGGAGGGCTACCTCCTCCAGATCTTCACGCGACCGGTCCAGGATCGGCCCACGTTCTTCTTCGAGATCATCGAGCGGCACGGCTCGCGCGGCTTCGGGGTCGGCAACTTCAAGGCCCTGTTCGAAGCCATCGAACGCGAACAGGCCAAGCGCGGCAACCTCTAGCCGCGGCCTCGTCAGGGCGTGACGGCGGCTGGCCTCGCGGCGACCGCTCGTGACCGCTCCGATGCTGGAGGGACCGCGATCGTGGCGAACGTGCATGGCCATCGGCCAGATCCGACATCGAACGTCGAGATCGTCAACGTTGACGAAGAGCTCGTGCAGATCACGGTCCCCACAGGACCGAAGGGCGGCCCTATGGGCTGATCGGTCTGCCGAGCGTTCGAAATGGGCCGTCTGATGCCTACAATGCCTGCCGAAGGACATTCCGCACCCTTTTCGTCGCCGCGTTGAAGCGGTCCCGTCTCCCTTCGAACCTGGAGCCCCGGCACATGCGTCCACGACTGGCGACCGACACGCTTCGGGCGACACCGCCGACGCTGCGACACGGGGCCGATGGGATGGTCACCGGGACGACCGGTTGCAACACCGACAACGGTGCGTACCCGGTCGATGGCGCCGCACTGACGTTCGGACCCCTGGCCCTGACCATGATGGCAAGCGAAGGGCCGGTCGGCGGTCAGGAGACGGCGTTCACGGCGGCGCTGCAGGCCTCGACGACCTGGACGGTCGCAGCCGATGGCACGCTGACCCTGATGGGCGGTGGCGATATCGTCGCCGCGCCTGTCTCGTAGGGACGCGGGACCGGATCGATGAGGATCGCGCATGTCCGCGAGCGAGCCGCCCCGGCCGGGATGCCGTGGCGGCTCGCGGCTGCGCTGGATGCGGCCGACAGCCCGGTTCGTTGGCTGGACCTTGAGGTCGCGAGGGCTCGTGCCGTTCGTGCGAACGGGGCCCTCGCGCACAACGCCGTCCTCCACCGCACCCCGGTCACGACCCTGGACGACCATCTGGCCCGCGGGCTCCGGATCGAGGCCCTGCGCGAGCTGATCGAGGGGTTCCAGCCCCGTGACGACGACGACGCGGTCCTGCTGGCGGACGATCTCGCGTTCGGCCCGCCGGTCCTGCGTCCCCCGTCGGTACGGGACTTCTATGCCTTCGAAGGCCACGTGGGCGCGATGTGGGCTCGACGCGGCGGGACGATCCCGGAGCGCTGGTACACGCTGCCGGTCTTCTACTTCACGAACCCCTCCGAGATCCGCGGCCATGGCGATCTCATCTGGGCCCCGGCCGGCTGCGCCGAACTGGACTACGAGCTGGAGGTCGCCGCGATCGTGGACACGCCGGCCGCGGACCTCGTCGCGGAACGCGCCGAGGAGGTCATCGGCGGCTACACGATCTTCGACGACTGGTCGGCGCGCGACCTGCAGCGCGAGGAGATGGCGCTCCACCTGGGGCCGGCCAAGGGAAAGGACTTCGCGAGCTCGTTCGGCCCGTACATCGTCACGCCGGACGAACTGACCGACGTTCGGCGCGCTACCGGCTACGACCTGACGATGACCGTCGACGTCAACGGCACCGAGACCGGCCGGGGCCGTTGGTCGGACGCGCAGTTCAGCTTCGGCGAGATGCTCGCTCGCGCGTCCAGAGACGTCCGTCTTCGGCCCGGCGAGCTGGTCGGCAGCGGGACGGTAGGGACGGGCTGCCTGCTGGAGACCCGCGAGGCGACCCTGGGACGATATCTGGAGCCGGGCGACGTGGTGACCCTCGCCGTCGAACGCCTGGGCTCACTGCGGAATCCCATCGTCATGCGCCCCGGCTGAGGTCTCCAGACCGAAGATCGAACCGTCGCTGCGCGCGTCGGATCGGAGCCGCTGCCGCTCCCTGACGTTCGGGCCTCTCTATCATTCGCCGATGGGATCCGCCAGGGCCTCGCGACTCCGAGTCGAGCCGATGACGGCCGCCGACTGGCCGGACGTCCGGCGGATCTACGCCCAGGGGATCGCGACCGGCGACGCCACGCTGGAGCGGGAGGCCCCGGATTGGGACCACTTCGACCGCTCTCATCCGGCCGAGTGCCGCTTGGTCGGGCGGGCTGAGGCGGCTGGGCCCGTGCTTGGCTGGACGGCGCTCGGCCACTACTCGGCGCGCAAGGTCTACAGCGGCGTCGCGTGGGAGAGCGTCTACATCGCCGAAGAGGCCAGGGGTCGCGGCTTCGGACAGGCGCTGTTGCGGGCGCTCATCCGCGACTCGGAGGCGGCCGGCTATTGGACCCTCTTCGCCGGCGTCATGGCGGAGAATGCGGCCTCGCTCGCCCTGCATGAGTCGGTCGGGTTCCGGCGCGTCGGCGTCCAGCGGGGGATGGGCAAGGACGGGACCGGCCGCTGGCGCGACGTCGTACTGCTCGAGCGCCGAAGTGAGGTCGTTGGCCGAGACTGATCCGGACCGACATGGCGCCGTCGGTCAACTCGGTGGTGGCATGGCCAGGGCGTAGATCGTCCGGGCGCCGGTGATCCCCTTGAGCTCGTGACGACCCAGGTCCTCGAAGACCAGGCTGGACCCGGCCAGCAGTTCGTACGTGGTGCCCGAGACCAGGACCTGGCCGGGGCCGGCAAGCGCCATCACCCGCGCCGCCATGTGCACCGCGACGCCCCGGACGTTTCCGGGGACCAGTTCGACCTCACCGGTATGGACGCCCGCCCGGATCGCAAGACCCAGATCGGACACCGCCGCGCTGATGCCGGCTGCCGCACGAACCGCACGCTCGGAGCTGTCGAACAGTGCCAGGAACCCGTCGCCGGTCGTATCGATCTCTCGTCCACGAAAACGATCCAGCTCGAAGCGACCCTTCTCGTTGTGCCTCGACAGCACCTCGCGCCAGGCGGCGTCGCCCAGCCGGACGGCGATCGCCGTCGAATCGACGATGTCCGTGAACAGGATGGTCGACAGGATCCGCTCGCCGTTGCCCACGATGGGGCGGGCGAAGGAGCGCATCCCGGCGAAGTCCACCGACACCCAGGGTTCGTCGCCGGTGACCCACGCGTCATGGGCCGGTGGGATCTCGAATGCCTCGCCCGCGCCGATCTCCAGGGACGTGCCGTCCTCCAGGACGCAGCGCAGCACGCCGCCGAGGCAGTAGCCCAGGTGGTGATACATGCACAAGTCCGTGCCGGCGATGGGCCTGACATCGGTCGACCATCGCCAGCCGGGCTCGTACACCGTCTTGCCGACGATGTTGTCCCCGATCACGAAGATCTCGACGCGGCCGTTCGGGAACCTGCGGACCTCATCCGGGGCGTCGAGGTGCTTGCGCAAGAGTCGGACCATGCGGCCTCCGATGTGATCCCGTGTCCCCGCGATGGTAGACCCGCGGAGCCCGGTCCGACGCCGCTCGCGATGCGGGTTGACGCACCTGTCACGAGATATCTCTAGTGCCACACGAAGCTGTCGGGTTTCGTCCGGCGATGACCGGAGGTCATCGATCTGGCCCTGAAGTGCCCCTGACGCGACTCCTCACCACTGTCATCCCGAGCCACCGATGACCACGGGTCACCAACACGACCGGAAACGGGTTCGGATCGGCCTTGGATCGGCCCTTGCGGCCTGGAACGCTGACTGCCAGTCAATAGTGCGGTGCGCCGTTCGATCACTCGCTCCAACGCGACTGAACGTTTGGCCCGTGGCCTCCCGTCATAGTGGGTAGTCCGCACCCACGATGGGAGCGGCGACCGGAGGCTCAAGGTGGATCGAGACCTGGTCGAACAGGCCCGTCGGGGCGATCGCGAAGCGTTCACGCTCCTGGTGCATCAGGTGAGTGACTCGCTCTATGCCGTCGCCCAGCGGATCCTGCGCGACTCGAGTCTCGCCGAGGACGCGCTGCAGAACGCACTCGTGCTTGCCTGGCGCCGGCTCCCGCACCTGCGGGAACCAGAGCGATTCGAAGCGTGGATCCATCGGATCCTCGTGCATGCCTGTTACGACGAGTCCCAGCGGGCTCGTCCGTGGGTCGCTTCCGTGCGCGTCCTGCCCATGGATGGGCCATCGACGCCGGATGGGAGCGCCGCCCTGGCCGACCGAGACGAACTGGAGCGCGCCTTCCGGCGCATTCCGGTGGATCAGCGGGCGGTCTTCGTCCTGCACCACTACCTCGGGCTGCCGCTCGTGGAGATCGCCGAGCTGTTGGAGATCCCCGCGGGCACGGCCCGATCCCGATTGCACTACGCCACGCGCGGGCTTCGCGCCTATCTGTTGACGGAATCGGAACCCGTCGTCCAGGAAGGACGCCTCGCATGACCGACGATCGTTCGCTCGAACGGGCCGCTCGGTCGTGGCTCGAGGTCGGCCCGACCCAGGCGCCCGACCGCGCCGTGGACGCCGCGCTCCTCTTGATCCAGACCACATCACAGGAACGGGATCTGCGGATCCCGTGGAGGTTGCCCAAGATGACTCCCACCACTCGCCTCGCGACCGCAGCCGGCATCGGCGTGCTCGTCGTCGGCGTCGCGTTCTTCGCCTTCGGGAGATCGAACTCGTCCGTCGCCGGACCGGGTGAGAGCCCGACGCCCTCGCCGGCTCCGACCGCCACGCCATCGCCGACGCCGTCGGCCAGCCCTGCGGCCGACTACTCGGATCTGCCCGGCCGGATCCTCCTCGAACACTTCGGGAATGCCCCCGACGGCTCCGAGACCGGGACCGGCAACAACTACGACCGGCGCCGCTTCTACCTCATGGATCCAGCCACCATGACTGGCGCCACCGCCCGCGAATTCCTTCCCACGAATTTTCGGCCGGGCTCCTGGGGCCAGATGGTCGCCGACGTATCGCGGGACGGGACCAGGGTCGTGTTCCAGGACACCACCGACAAATCACGGAACTGGCAGGCGAACCTGGACGGCAGCGGCCTCCGCGAGCTCAGGTCGACCTGCGACTGCATCGAAGGCGACCCGGCCTACGATCCGACCGGCACCAGGATCGCCTACGTGCACATCGAAGGCGACCAGAGCTGGATCGGCATCCGCGACCTGGCGACCGGCGCGATCACGATCATCGAGTCGACGAGAGGGCCTTCCGTCGACGCGGTCGCAGGGCAACCCACCTGGTCGCCTGACGGCTCGAAGATCGCCTTCCAGCGGATCACCTGGGCTGGCTCGGAGTATCCGAAGTCCGGAGTCATCTCCATCGTCGACCTCGCCACGCGCGTCGTCGCGGACCTGCCCATCCCGGGCACCCTGATCCCTGGGGAGCCAGATTGGTCGCCGGATGGGACGTTGATCGTCTTCACCGCGGGACCACTCGACTCCACAGGCGGCGTGCAGCGCCTGCCGCACGACGTGTACACGATCCGGCCGGACGGCACAGGTCAGACGCGATTGACGAATTCCAACGGCGCCGGTGGGGCGTCCTTCACGCCTGACGGGAAGCACATCCTCTACTCGGAGAACTTCCAGTGGCTTATGAACCCGGATGGCTCGGATCAGCGTCCGGTCAATGCCAACGGGATGGACCTCACGTCCTCTGAGACCGGCTTTGCCTACACCGGTCACTGGATCGACACGCCATGACGGCCCGACTCTGACCGGCCCGGTCGCCCTAGACTGGCCTTCTCATCGAGGAGGCCAGTCGCCATGTTCTACGCGGCCCACGGCAGCATCCCGCCCACTCGCCACACGCAGCATCGCGCCGCCGACGGCTCGCTCTACGCCGAGGAGCTGTTCGGCGTGGAGGGGTTCACTGGGCGGAGTTCGCTGCTGTATCACGTCACGCCGCCGACCCGGACCCACCGGATCGAACCGATCATCGGCGCCCACCTTGAGCTGGAGGAAGCGGACGACGGGTACCACCACCACCGACTGATCGACGCTTCGGGAGTCGAACCACACGGCGACGCCGTCACCGGCCGGATCCCGCTGTTCTTCAACAACGACGTCGCGATGGGCGTCGTCCGACCGGCCGACGAGATGCCGGAGAACGTCTTCTACCGAAACGGCGAGGCGGACGAGATGCTCTACGTCCACGAGGGGAGCGGCCTCCTGGACACGGTGTTCGGGCCGATTCGCTATGGACCGGGCGACTATCTCGTCCTGCCCATCGGCACGACCTGGCGACTGGCTCCGGACCCTGGCAGCGAGCAGCGGATGCTGTACCTGGAGTGCCCGTCCGAGATCGAGGCGCCCAAGCGCTATCGCAACGACTACGGGCAGTTGCTGGAGCACGCCCCGTACGGCCAGCGCGACATCCGGCTCCCGGACGACGTCCCGCCCCGGACCGACGAGGGCGAGTTCCGCGTCCACGTCAAGATGCGCAACCGGCTGACCGCCTATCACTACACGTTCCATCCGTTCGATGTGGTCGGCTGGGACGGCTACCTGTGGCCGTTCGCCTTCAACATCGCGGACTTCCAGCCCATCACCGGGCGCGTCCACCAGCCGCCGCCCGTGCACCAGACGTTCCAGGCGCGGAACTTCGTCGTGTGCTCGTTCGTACCGCGCAAGTTCGACTACCACCCGCTGGCGATCCCGGCGCCGTACAACCACAGCAACATCAACAGCGATGAGGTCATCTATTACGTGGCCGGCAACTTCATGAGCCGCCGCGGCGTGGGGATCTCCTCTTTCACGCTCCATCCGGCAGGGATCCCGCACGGACCGCACCCGGGGACCGCGGAAGCCTCCATCGGCAAGGACGCGACCGAAGAGCTGGCGGTCATGGTGGACACCTTCCATCCCCTCAAGATCACGCGGCAAGCCGCCGCCCTGGAAGATGCCCGCTACCCGTACAGCTGGCTACCGGCCGAAGACGCCTCCGGTGAGGCCCGCGAACTCAGCGAGCGCGGACCGGAGGCGTTCCCGGACTGAGCCGCCCCGAGGCGGCGTCTACGGCGCGACCTCCAAGGGCCCGACCAGGTACACATCCAAGACATTGTTGCCATCCGCTGGGTCGCACGCGATGCCATAGAAGCCTACCTGCGTCGGCGCCCGGAACCGGTCGGTCGCGCCCGCGGGCACGAGCCGACTGGCCCCGAAGCCGACGAACGTGGCCGGACCCTTCAGGGCTTGTCCAGCGAGCACACGTTCGTGCTCGGCCTGCATGTAGAGCCTGAACTCCTCGTATTTCGCTGCGGTAGGCGCATCGTTCAGCTGGAAGAACACTGAGCGTGGCGAATCATTCGTGACGGAGATCCAGCCTTGGGTCTCGGGCGCGAGCGGTCCGCTCGCAAGTTGGACTGGATCTGCGCTGCAACCGGTTGCGGTCGCCACGACCGAGAGGATCGTGGGGTCGTCGCCAAGGCTGCCGGATGGCGCGCCGGACGTCACCGCTCCCGCCGACGGGGCCGACGAAGGGGTCGGCGGTGCCGTCGGCGACGGGCTCGCCTGACCCCCAACGGCGGGTGCAGTCGCCGGTCTGGTCAGGTACAGCCCGCCCGCCGCGATCGCCACGACGGCGACAAGGCCCAAAGCGAACTTGGTGGTCTGGTTCATCGGTTGTGTCCTCCAGGGCACGGACCAGCCGCGCCGTCGTTGGGGAGTGGTTGGTAGGGCGACGGAGATCGCCCGTCGGGTCTGGTCGGGGAGCCGGGTCGGCCCCTCGTCCAGCCACGCGGCCAGGATCTCGTCGGGATCGCGTGGTGTCGTCATGCCGGTCGTGCCTCCGTGGATTCGACCTGGCTATCGGCGACGATCGCCGCGCGCAGGGTTCGGGTTGCGTAGTGCAGCCGGGACTTCACCGTCCCGACCGGGACACCGACGATGTCGGCGATCTCAGCCAGGGGAAGTCCGGCATGGTGGTGCAGGACAAAGACCGAGCGGTGTTCCGGGGTGAGCCGAACGAACGCCCGATCAAGCGTGTCCCGGTCGTCGACCGAGACGGTGGTATCGGGTCCTCCTGGTCCGTCGACCGGGAGTGCCCTGATGCGGGTGCTCCAGCGCCGATGTCGGCGCAACTCCTCGTAACAGGCGTTGACGAGGAGCCGATGGAGCCATGGACCGAAGCGCTCGGCCTCGCGCAACCGTGGGAGTTCCCGCCAGGCGAGGAGGAATGCCTGTTGGACGGCGTCCTGGGCCCGCTCGACATCGCGCAGGATCCGGTAGGCGATGGCGTAGCAGAGGTCACCCTCCAGGTCGACGAGCTCGGAGAAGGCGACATCGTCGCCATCCCTCGCCTGTTCGACCAGCCTCGTCCGCATATGCGGTCTCTCCACACGGCACCCGAGTGGGTGCTTCACCGGTACAGATGGTGGCACCTGCCAAAAGGTTCAATCTCGCCCCCGTCGCAAGTGGCGTGGTGCCAGTCGGAAACCGGACCACGGGATCCGACCGCCGCGACGACCTGGTGGGTCCCGCTGCCGGCGGAGACCATCGATGATCTCGGGATGGCGCCCCGTCGACGGGCCTCCCTGGCAGCCGGGCAGATCCTGCACGCGCTCCGGTTCACCACAGACCGGACTCGAACGAGTTACAGATACCCGGCGCGCCACCAGGCTGGGGAGGCGTCCTCGACGTCGCTGCCGCCGATGGGCCAGCGCGTCCGCCTCAAGGCCAGCTGCGACAAGAGTCACCTGTCGCCGCAGACCCGCGTCATCGCCGAGGCCCTCAAGCGCTACAGGATGATTCTCGCCGGCAACGGCTCTGACTGGTACCTGTCTGGCGCCAGCGACCCGCGCTCGACGACGACGTCATGCACCAGCTGGACGTCATCACGGGCCGCGACCACGAGGTGGTGGACACGACCGGGCTGGTCAACGGCCCATAACGGACCGACGCGACCATGACCGGTCGAGCATGATTGGCGCATGACCACCCTGCGCGAACGCGTCCTCGGCGGCGAGACCACCTTCGGGACCTGGTTGTCGATGGCCTCGCCGGTCGCGGCGGAGATCGCCGGCCAGGCTGGCTTCGACTGGCTCGTGATCGATGGCGAACACGGCATGAGCGCCGACGTCGACATCCTGCCGCAGCTCTACGCCATCGGGAACACGCCTGCGACCGCGCTCGTCCGCATCCAGAGCCTCGACCGGCTACGGGTCTCGCGAGCATTGGATATCGGGGCGCAGGGCCTCGTCGTCCCGCGTGTCGACGGCGCCGCCGACGTCGCCCAGGCCCTGGGCTGGATGCGCTTTCCGCCGGCCGGCCAGCGCGGGGTCGCGCTTGGTGTTCGCGGCCAGGCCTTTGGGCGTGTGCCGCACGCGGAGGTCGCCATGCTGAACGATGTCGTACTCGGGGTCTTCCAGGTCGAGAACGCTTCGGCGGTCGCCGATGCGGAGGCGATCGCCGCACAACCGGGCGCCGACGTCCTGTTCGTGGGTCCAGCTGATCTGTCGCACGCCCTGGGCGTCCCCGGCCAATTCGACGCCCCGATCTACCTCGCCGCCATCGACGAGGTCATCGCCGCCTGTCTGGCGCACGGCAAGGCTGCCGGCATCCTGCTGTACGACCCGGCCGCCATCGGGCCCCACCTGGATCGCGGCTTCACGTTCGTTGGCCTGGGATCGGATGGTGGATTCGTCATGAGCGGGGCGAGGGCCATGCTCGCGGCTGCCGGTCGCACCTGACCGCTGGTCGCGTCGTTCGAGCCCGGCGTCCCGCGAGCCCGGCGCCCCGTTCGGGCCCGGCGCCCCGCGTCTCGCCCTTCGGTCCCGTCAGTACCGGGTGTTCGACAAGTCCCTCGTGGCCTGATGCAGAGCCGGGGATCAAGGTCGGTTTCAGTCCGCGGTCACGCCTGTTCGTATCGATGACGGTCCTGTCAATCCCATGGACGGTCATCGACCGGCGGCGTCCGCGTAGCCGGCGTACCTGGCGGGTGATCGTCGGCCATCGATTCGTGCCTTGAGCATCCACTGACGTCCGCGATTCGCGGGATCGATCATGGCAAGGCCGCGTCTGGTCTGTCGCTGCGGCGTCGAGCCGGCGAGATCGGACAGCATGGTCGGAGCCCGTGTCGGAAAGGCATGGTCAAACAGGTCCCGGTTAGCCCGCAGGGACGCCTCGACCTCCTCGCTCGCGAGCACGAGGAGCCACGATCGGACCTCGCGCGCTGACCAGCCCTGACCGCGTCCGATCGCCCAGGCCGACCGTTCATACCAGCTCAGCTGCCGCTCGATCGCACCCAGATCGTGCAGTCGCGTCTTGATCTCGATCAGGAATAGCGTGCCCGCTCGCTCGTCGAATGCCAATAGGTCGATCCAACCGTGCGACCGGCCGTGGACGACCTCTACCTCACGGGCCGCGGCAAGATCGAGTGTTCGGAGGCGCCGATCCACGTAGGCCGAGCACCGGGCATGAACGGCGTCGCGAGGCTGCGGATGATCGGCATCCGCGCGACCAGGTCCAGCTCGATCCCGAGGGCCTCGGCCATCGCTTCCATCACGCGGACCGTCGGGTTGCCAACGCCGCGCTCGATCTTTCCGATGTGGCTCCGGGTCACGCCGACCTTGGTCGCAAGTCGCTCCTGGGTGATGCCGAGCGAGAGCCGCGAGTCGCGACACATCCGTCGGAAGGTCTGACTGATCGTGTGGCGTGGAGGCGACACTGTCGATGGCACGACCGTAGTTCACTCCATGACGCTTATCTGGCCGTTATCGGCCGCCCCGCTCGCCCGCCTCGCACCCCGCCCCGCTCGCCCGCCTCGCACCCCGCCCCGCTGCCGCGGCCCCGCGGCCCCGCCCCCGCGGCCCCGCTCCCGCCGTGGTCCTCACGGGACCCGACCCACGATGAGTGCCTCGTGACGGTGAGCAGAAGTGACGACCGCCGGTCGAAATCGGGGACTGGGCGCGCTCGTTCGTGGCGATCGCGGTCCTGTCAGGACCGGATGGGGTTCGAAGGCGGCGCCCCGCACCCCGGGACCGCTCCGGCCGTCCGCACTACACTTGGGCCGTGAGCGAAACCACCGAAGCGGACATGGTCCGACGCGTGCCCGCCCTTGCGGAGGAACGGCTGCGCGTGCTCAGTCGCCGCCAGCCCGTGACCGTCCTGCCCGGGACCAGCCTGGCCGAGTGCCTACAGGCCATCCAGCGAACACGGACCGGTGACTCGGTCTTCGTCTGCGACGCCTCCGGGCGCCTCACCGGCGTCCTCACGGAGCGCGACATCTTCGGGCGGATCGTGGGCGGACATGTGGACCTGAGTCAGCCCGTCGAGACGCTCATGACCACGGAGCCCAGGACGCTCGACCTGGACCAGACCATCCGGGACGCCATCGAGCTGATGCAGACCGGCCGGTACCGGAACGTCCCGATGGTCGATGAGCGCGGCCACCTCGTGGGCGTGGTCCGCCAGCAGGACATCATCTCGTACCTCGCCGAGTCGTTTCCCGAAGAACTCCTCAACCTTCCGCCCCGGCCGCACCAACGCCTGAAGGCCTCGGAAGGCGCATGACGACACCCGCCCCTGAGCTCGGCCCGGACGTCGAGGAACTCGATCGCGTCACGATCCGATTCGCGGGCGATTCCGGCGATGGCATGCAGCTCACCGGCACGCAATTCACGCGGACCGCGGCCGTCTTCGGCAACGACATCAGCACGCTGCCGGACTTCCCCGCGGAGATCCGGGCGCCGGCCGGGTCTCTGCCGGGCGTCTCAGGCTTCCAGATCAGCTTCTCGTCGAACGACATCCACACCCCCGGCGACCAGCCGGACGTCCTCGTGGCGATGAACCCTGCCGCGCTCAAGACCAATGTCGGCGACCTTCCGGCTGGCGGTGCGCTCATCGTCAACAGCGACGCGTTCACCCAACAGAACCTGAACAAGGCGGCGTACGCCAGCAACCCGCTGACCGACGGGTCCCTGTCGCCGTACACCGTCTTCGAGATCCCGATCTCCACCCTGAACGCCCGGGCGCTCGAGGACCTGGGGATGACCTCCAAGCAGGTCGATCTGACCAAGAACTTCTTCGCCCTTGGCCTGATGTTCTGGCTGTACGAACGGAGCATGGATCCCACCATCGCCTGGGTGGACGACAAGTTCGGTGCCCGGCCGGTCGTCGCCGAGGCGAACAAGCGTGCCCTCAAGGCCGGCTACGCGTTCGGTGAGACGACCGAGATCTTCCATACCCACTACCGCGTCGCTCCGGCCCACCTGCCGCCTGGGATCTACCGGAACATCACCGGAAACGAGGCGGCGGCACTCGGCTTCCTGACCGCATCGAAGCTCGCGAACCGACAGCTGTTCTACGGCTCCTATCCGATCACCCCGGCCAGCGACATCCTCCACCAGCTGGCGGGCTACAAGACGTTCGGGGTCAAAACGTTCCAGGCGGAGGACGAGATCGCCGCGATCGGCGCCGCGATCGGAGCGGCATATGGCGGCGCGCTTGCGATGACCGCCTCATCCGGCCCCGGCATCGCGCTCAAGACCGAGGCGATGGGCCTCGCGGTCATGGTGGAACTGCCGCTTGTCGTCATCGACGTCCAGCGCGCCGGACCGTCGACCGGCATGCCCACCAAGAACGAGCAGGCGGACCTGCTCCAGGTCATGTTCGGGCGCAACTCGGACTCGCCCCTGCCGGTCGTCGCGCCGGCGACCCCGGGCGACTGCTTCGGGATGGCCATCGAGGCCTGCCGGCTGGCCCTCAAGTACATGACCCCCGTCGTGTACCTGTCGGACGCGTTCCTCGCGACGGGATCCGAGCCCTGGAACGTGCCGGACCCGACGACGCTGCCGGACATCAGCGTCACCAACGCGACGGACGCGGCGACGTTCCGGCCGTACCAACGCGATCCGGAGACGCTCGCACGACCGTGGGCAGTGCCGGGCACCAAGGGCCTGGAGCATCGGATCGGCGGTCTCGAGAAGGCCGACATCACAGGCAACGTCAGCTACGACCCGGACAACCACCACAAGATGCAGCTCTACCGGCAGGCGAAGATCGCGGGGATCGCGACGGATATCCCGCCGCTCGACGTCTACGGACCCGAGCGCGGCGATCTCCTGATCCTGGGCTGGGGCTCCACGTATGGCGCGATCCGCTCCGCGGTGGAGCGGCTCCAGGCGGACGGGAAGTCGGTCGCCCACGCGCACCTGCGCCACCTGAACCCGTTCCCGGCCAACACCGAGGAAGTCGTTCGCGCCTATCGCCGAGTACTCATCCCGGAAGTCAACCTCGGCCAGCTGCTGATGCTCATCCGCGCGCGCTACCTCGTCGATGCCGTGGGCTACGACCGGGTGCGTGGCAAGCCGTTCACCATCGCCGAGATCGTGACCGAGGCCGAACGCCTCCTGGCGGAGTGACCCGATGACCGACCCCCTCGTCCAGCCACCGCTCAGCCCGGAGAACGCGGCCGTCATCCAGCTGACCCGCAAGGACTTCGTGTCCGACCAGGAGGTTCGCTGGTGCCCGGGTTGCGGCGATTACTCGATCCTGGCCCAGACCCAGAAGGTCATGCCGGACTTTGGGTACGCCCGCGAGAACATCGTGTTCATCTCCGGCATCGGTTGCTCCGGCCGGCTGCCCTACTACATGAACACGTACGGCTTCCACACGATCCACGGCCGCGCCCCGACGCTGGCGACCGGGCTCAAGGCGGCCCGACCCGACCTGATGGTCTGGGTCATCACAGGGGACGGCGACGCCCTGTCGATCGGCGGGAACCACGTCATCCACTCGATGCGCCGCAACGTCGATATCAACCTGATCATGTTCAACAACCGGATCTACGGGTTGACCAAGGGCCAGGCCTCGCCCACGTCGGAGTTCGGTAAGAAGACCAAGTCGACGCCGCTGGGGTCGGTCGATACGCCGATCATGCCGCTGACCATCGCCCTTGCCGCCGAGGCGAGCTTCGTGGCAAGGTCCGTCGACACCCACACGGAGCACCTGCAAGGGACGCTGGAGCGAGCCGGCCGGCACAAGGGCAGTTCGTTCGTGGAGGTCCTGCAGAACTGCAACATCTTCAACGACGGCGCCTGGCGCGACTTCACCGACCGCGAAGTCCGCGAGGATCGGATGCTCGTCCTGGAGCACGGCAAGCCGATGATCTTCGGCAAGGATCGGGACCGCGGGATCCGCCTGCGCGGGCTCCATCCGGAGGTCGTCACGATCGGCGAGGACGGCGTCACCGAAGCGGACCTGCTGGTCCACGACGAGCGCGCCGAGGATCCATACCTGGCGCTGATGCTGTCGCGCATGTTCTGGCCGGACTTCCCGGTCCCGGTCGGTGTCCTGCGCGCGGTCCCGCGGCCGACTCACGACCAGCTCATCGAGGAGCAGATCGCAACGGCCATCGCAAAGAGCGGCGAGGGCGACCTGGTCCGGGTCCTTCGCGGCCGCGAGACCTGGACGGTCGAGTAGGGAGCGGGAGGTCCGATGCACTGCCCTGCGTGTGGCTTCGACAACCTGATCGGGACGGAGGTCTGCGACAACTGCGGCGCAGACCTTGCCGGGCACGACCTGCCGCAGCCGGCCATCACGTTCCATTCCACGCTCCTGGGCGAACACCTCGACGAATTGGGCGCTCCGGCGCCCATCCTCGTGAGCCCTGACACGACGATGGACGTCGCGGTGGCCGCGATGCACGCCGCCGAGGCGGACTGCGTCCTGGTCATGGCAGGCGACAAGCTCGTGGGCATCTTCACCGACCGTGATGCCGTGGTGAAGGCCGCCGGACTGCCGCTCGAGGCGCACCGCGTTCGCGAGTTCATGACCCCGGATCCGGTCGTACTCCGCCACGACGACCCGATCGCCGTGGCCATCCACAAGATGGCCGTCGGCGGGTTCCGCCACATCCCCATCCTGGAGGACGGCCGCCCGACGGGCGTGGTCACCGCCCGCGACGTCTTCCACCACCTGGCCGAGGGTTTCGACTGATTCCCGCGCGCGTCGCGATCCTGGCCGACGACCTGATCTGGGCGACCCGCCTGGCGGACGTCGTTCGCGCGGCAGGGGCGACTGCATCTCCTGCGAGATCCGCAGCCGGCCTGGAGACGCTCCTGCCTGACGTGGACCTCGTCATCGTGGACCTGACCGCCCGCGCCTACGACGGCGTGGCGGCCATCCAGGTGGCCGCGGCGGCCCACCCGGTCCTCGCGGTCGGCCAGCATGACGATCACGACCTGCGCAAGCGAGCCTTGGCCGCCGGCGCCACGCGCGTGTACGCCTACCGCAAGCTGTTCGAGGATGGTCCCGCCACCCTGTCCGCCTGGATCGCCAAGGAGACGCCCGCGTGAGTGCCCCCGTTCGACCCGTGATCACGACCGCGCATCACGCCGGGCGTCTGGAGCGAGCCTTGGCCGCGACGCGAGCTCACGGCCTGGACGCCCTGCTGGTGGGTGTCGGGCCGGACCTTCGCTACCTGACCGGCTACCTGGCGATGCCCCTGGAGCGACTCACGATGCTCGTCCTGTCGTCGCGGGGCGCCGCGATCGTCGTGCCGCGACTCGAGCGCGCCGCGGCGGAGGCCGGCGTCCACGGCGACGTGGAGGTGCTGACCTTCGACGAGGGTGCGGACCCGTACCGCCTGGTCGTCGATCGGATCGACGACGGTCCGGGCGGCGTGGCCCGGGTCGCCGTTTCCGACACGCTGTGGGCGAGCCACCTGTTGGAGCTGCAGGCCGCACTGGGCGCCGATTCGCGGTTCTCGTCTGCGGACGTCCGCGTCGCTTCGAGCGTCCTGCGGGAGCTGCGCATGATCAAGGACCCCGATGAGATCGAGCTGCTGCGACTGGCGGCCCACGCAGCGGATCGGGTCGTTGCGCAGATCGCGGCAGGTCGGCTGGTCGGCCGAACCGAGGCCGACGTGGCGCGCGAGGTCCAGGAGCGCCTTCTCGCCGAGGGGCACGAGGATGCGTCGTTCGCGATCGTCGGTTCGGGGCCGAACTCCGCCTCGCCACACCACGACGCGTCTGAGCGCGTCATCCAGGCCGGTGAGCCGATCGTCCTCGACATCGGGGGCAGGCTGTCCGGCTACGGATCCGACATCACGCGAACGCTGTGGGTCACCGGCGGCGACGCTACCAAGGGACCCGATGAGGCGTTCCGCCATCTGTTCGGTGTCCTGCACACGGCGCAGGCGGCTGCAACCCGCGCGGTCCGGCCGGGCGTGACCTGCGAGGCCGTCGATGCCGCCGCCCGGACCGTCATCGATGACGAGGGCTACGGCGAGGCATTCTTCCACCGGACAGGGCACGGGATCGGGCTGGAGGCGCACGAGGATCCGTACATCATCGCGGGCAACACGGAGCCACTCCGACCCGGCATGGCCTTCTCGGTCGAGCCTGGGATCTACCTCGTCGGACGGTATGGCGCGCGGATCGAGGACATCGTCGTGTGCGGCCCAGACGGCCCGGTCGCGATGAACGAGGCGCCGCGCGAGCTCTACGTCGTCGACGGTTGAGCCCGATGGCCGGTATCATCGGCCGATCCCACGCCGGAGTGCGTGACCGAACCCTTCGAGACCTGATGCCCACCACACTCCGACGGCTCAGCGCCGTCGCCATTCGATGAGCCGTCGCCACCACGGCCGCCCGCGCCACCACGACCGAGCGACGCCCGGCGCGCAGACAGCGACCGGTACGCCGGGACCCCGCGCCGTCGAGCCCGCGCATGACGCTCAGGGGGCGAACAGGCTCCCGCCCGCCTCGCCCCCGGCGTTGACGGCCGTCGCTCCCGAACCGCCCGAATCGCCCGAGCCGACTGCCGACTCAGAACCGCCCGCTCCGGCGGACGGCCCGGCCGCTCCGACCGCCGAACCGCCCGTTCGCGCCGAGGCTCCGACCGTTCCGGCGGACGGCCCGGCCGCCTTCGTGGCCCCGACTCCCGGTCATGCACCGATCGAGGCTCACGAGCCACCGCGCCCGCCCCAGATGGGGCAGATGCCTCCCATCGCGCCGAGTCAAGCCACGGCCCCGCAGCTTCGTCGCTTCATCAAGAGCCGCCCATATGTGCCCATGCACGAGCTGCGCCGCCGCTTCGCCATCGAGGGCGGCGACGATGACGTGACGCCCGTCCACATCGAGCGACACTGGATCTTTGTGGGCCTCCCGGCACGAGAGGGCGGCCTGCTGGGTGAACTCCTGCGGGCGGGCGAGATCGGCTACGAGTTGTCGCTCGACCCGCGCGCGCCGATCGTCGTCGGCGTCTATCCGATGCGGCCCGCACCCCGCCCCTGAACCTCGCCGGTCGACCTGGCCCGGGTCGGCTGTCGCGCGCGACGTGGTCCCGCTCCGGTCCTGGCGGGACCGCGATCGTGACGAACCTGCATGGCCACCGGCTGGATCCGACGGCCAACGTCGATATCGTCACGCCTCACGAGTAACTCGTGCAGATCTCGGTCCTCACAGGACCGCAGGGCGGTCCAGCGGCGAAGTCCCGCGACGAGGTCCGCGACGAGGTCGACAACGCGTCCGGGTATCACAGCCTAGTTCGGCTCGACGCTCGGGCGCGGTGTGCGCAGATCGCGGAGATCGGCCTGGTCCAGGCCAGCCAGGCGTGGCAGGTCCGCGGACTCGGTGCGCTGGAGTCGGCTGCTGAGCGTCGAAAGGATGAGCCGCTGGACCTCGGGCACGACCATCGTGGCTCGCAGCGCCTCTGCCGGGACCTGCATGAGTTCGATGTCCGTGTCGGCGACCACGTCCGCCGTTCGCGGACTACCGGTCAGCGCGCCGATCTCACCGAAGAAGTCGCCGGCTCCCATGGTCGAGAAGCCGCGGAACCCGGTCTCGGTGGGGACACCCGCTGTGAGCGTCCCGTCCAGGACGAAATAGGCGGCCGTGGAGGCTTCGCCGTGCTCCAGGATCCGGGTCCCCTGCGGGATGTCCTGGACGGTGGCGTCCTTGATGAACGCGGCACGTTGATCCGCCGACAGCCTGCCGAAGGTGACGAGGCGGCCCGCCAGTCGATCGAAGTCCGACATCGATGCCGGTCGCACCGGGATGGCGCCCAGCACGGCGGCCCCCACGGCACCGCGAAGCCGCTCCGACGCTCCACGCCAGGTGGCATAGCCGAGACCCGGGGCCACGAGTACGAACGCGGCCGACACGAACAGGAGGCATGAGGCGAAGATGATCAGGACGCGGATGTCGATGACATCGGCGAGTCCCGCACCAGCCATCCCGAACAGGAACACGATGTCGCGCATCACGGCGAACGAGGAG
Source organism: Candidatus Limnocylindrales bacterium (assembly GCA_046593725.1). Lineage (GTDB taxonomy): Bacteria > Chloroflexota > Limnocylindria > Limnocylindrales > CSP1-4 > SPCO01. Next base: position 35,733 of record JBKJQY010000021.1, on the reverse strand, counting down.
AAGACGCGCCCCCGCATCTCGCGCGGGGTATTGCGCTGGAGGAGGACGGCTCGCGACACGGATGCCGGTGAATTGAAGAAGCCGGACACCATGACGAGGCTGATGGCGACCCCGATGTGGGTCGACAGGGCGTACAGGATGCCGCTCACGCCCATGCCAACCATGGCGATGAAGATCCAGACCGGCTCCGGCAGTCGACCGGAGAAGCGGGCCATGAAGAACGAGCCGGCCACGAAGGCCACGGACGTCAAGCCCTCCTGCAGCCCGTACTGGAATTCCGTGGCATCCAGGACCTCGAGGGTGAATGGAAGCAGGAGGACATTCCAGAGCCCGAACGCGAAGAACATGAACGATCCGACGATGAACAGCGACCGGATGATCGGGGTCCCGAACAGCGTCGCCATGCCGGACTTGAGATTCGCAACGATGACGCTCACGCTGGCGTCCTCGTCCGGGACCGGCATCTCGTAGCGGCCCATCAGGGCGATGCAGCCTGCGGCGAAGACGAAGGTCGCCGCGTCGATGATGAACGCCCATTGCAGCCCGGCCGTGCCCGCAAGCAGACCGGCCGCGGCGAACCCGATCGCAGTCGAGCCGAACGAGGCGATCGACAGGAAGGAGTTGGCTGCGGTGAGCTCGTCGTCCGTCGCGACCTCGGGGATGAGGCTGTCGTGGGCCGGGTCGAAGAACTGCTTGATGCCCGCATTGAACAGCAGCAAGGCGTACAGCCCCACCAGGGCGATCGATTCGATGCCGATCACCACGGAGATGAGTCCGACCGTCACGGCCTGGATCAGGCAGGTCGCGATCATGATCTTCTTGCGGTCGTGGCGGTCCACGTAGACACCGGCCAGGAGGCCCACGATCAGGCTGGGGACGGCCGTGGCCATCAGGGTGAGGCCGACCGCCAGAGCCGACCCGGTCGCGCGCCAGACGTAGATGCCGGCCGCGAGGTCTGTCAGGGCTGAACCCGCGGTCGAGACCAGCTGGGCGAGCCACAACAGGCTGAAGTCGCGCTTGCGGAAGATCGAGAACATGGACGGAGCTGGGGCGGCCGCGGTCGCGACGGTCAAATCGAGCCTCCGAGCGGTTGGACCGGTGGGCGCCCCCACGCTTGGCGCCGAGTCTAGCCCGGCGTCGGGCGGACCGTGACGCCTTCACGCACGAGCAGGTCGCGCTTGATCGCGAGCCGTTCTTCCCGGCCGCCCCAGTCGTCGCCGCCATAACCACCCAGCGTGCCGTCGCCGGCGATGACCCGGTGGCAGGGGATCAGCAGCGTCACGGGGTTGCGACCGACCGCGCCACCCACCGCGCGCGCCGCTCCGGGTCGTCCGATCCGACGCGCGATCTCGCCGTAGCTCGCCGTGGCACCGAGCGGGATGCGGGCGACCTCGCCCAAAACCAGCCGGTCCCAGTCCGGCCGATCGCGGAGGTCGACCAGGATCGGTTCGTGGGGGACGCCGAAGAGCACGGCCTCGATGGCCTCGATCGCGACGGACATCCGGGCGGCCTGTGGCCCGCCGTGGTCGTCGCGCAGCGCAACGACCGTACCGTGCTGCCTGGCGATGACCGTGGCCTGGAGGTCGTGCATCGTCGTGAGCCAGGCCACAGCGACGACGCCATGGGTGGAAACGGCCAGGTGGATCGGGCCCCACGGCCCAGGCAGGCTCGCGGTCCACGCGACGGGTGCGCTCACCGAGCCATCCTAGCGAGTGATATACTCCCAGGGAGTATGAATGACACTCCAACCGCCAGCGTCGAGGTCGCCCTGCCCGTGGAGGGCATGACCTGTGCGTCCTGCGTGAACCGCATCGAGCGGTTCCTCACGAAAACGCCGGGCGTGGAGTCGGCCACGGTCAATCTCGCGACGGAGGTCGCGACGATCCGATACCTGCCGGACGTGACCGGGCGGACCGAGCTGGTCGGTGCGATCGAGGCCGCTGGATACGACGTGCGGACAAGAACCTCCCCCGGCCCGGATGACGCGCCGGTCAGTCTCGTCGAGGAGCTGTCCGAGGAGGACCTCGAGAAGGCGCGTGCCACGCGGGCCCTCCTCGTTCGCGCGATGGCGTCGATCGTGGTGGCGGTCGGGATCATGGTCCTGATGTTCGCCCCCGGGATCCCGCTCACCATGGAGCAGCGGAACCTCATCGCCATCGGGCCCGCCACGGTCATCCAGTTCTGGGCGGGCGCCCGGTTCTATCGTGCCGCGTCGCGCGCCCTTCGCCACCGCAGCACGAACATGGACACGCTCGTCGTCGCCGGCACGACGGCCGCGTGGGCGTATTCGGTCGTGCTCACGTTGTGGCCGATGATCGCGATGGAGGCCGGCCGGGAGCCCGAGACCTACTTCGACTCATCGGCGCTCATCATCGGCCTGGTCCTGCTGGGTCGCTGGCTGGAGGCTCGCGCCAAGGGTCAGGCGACCGGTGCGATCCGTCGGCTCATCGGGCTGCAGGCCACATCCGCCCGCGTCGTGGTCGGCGATGTCGAGACGGACGTCCCGCTCGAGGCGGTCCAGCCCGGCGACCTGCTGCGCGTACGGCCAGGCGACAAGATCCCCGTGGACGGCGTCATCACGGCCGGGGCTTCAGCGGTGGACGAGTCGATGCTGACCGGCGAACCGATCCCGGTCGAGAAGGGCCCGGGCGCTGCCGTCATCGGGTCCACCCTCAACACGAACGGCACGTTCGTCATGCGCGCCACCAAGGTCGGCCGCGACACCGCGCTCGCCCGGATCGTGGACCTGGTCCAGCGCGCTCAGGGCAGCAAGGCCCCCATCCAGCGCCTCGCCGACCAGGTCAGCTCGGTCTTCATCCCGATCGTCTTCGGCCTGGCCGCCCTCGCGTTCGCGCTCTGGCTCGCCCTCGGACCGCAACCGCAGCTCACGAACGCCCTGATCGCCTTCATCACCGTCGTCGTCATCGCCTGTCCGTGCGCGATGGGCCTGGCGACGCCCACGGCCATCATGGTCGGGACCGGCCGCGGCGCCGAGGCCGGTATCCTCATCCGCGGTGGCGAGGCCCTGGAGATGGCCCATCGCATCACGGCCGTCGTCCTCGACAAGACCGGCACGCTGACGCTCGGTCGTCCGACCGTGAGCTCGGTCCATGCGGCACCGGGGTTCACGATCCCGGATGTCCTCGATCTCGCCGGAGCCATCGAGAAGGGGAGCGAACATCCGCTCGGCGCGGCGATCCGGTCGCGGGCCCTGCAAGACGAGCTCGGCTTCGGGCGCGTCGAGGCGTTCGCGGCGATCGTCGGCGGTGGCGTCGAGGGTCGGGTCGAGACCGCGACGGGATCGCACGGGGTCCTCGTCGGCAGCGCTCGCCTCTTGCGCGAGCACGGCGTCGACCTGTCGGCGCTGCAGGAGGCGTCGGACGCCGCTGCCGCCGAGGGCCGGACCGCTGCCTACATCGCGATCGATGGCATCGCCGCGGGCTTGTTCGTCATCAGCGACCCGGTCAAGGCGGAGAGCGCGGCGGCGGTGCAGCGCCTCGACGCCGACGGCATCGAGGCGTGGCTGGTCACAGGCGACGGCCGGGCGACCGCCGAGGCTGTCGCCCGCCAGGTCGGGATCCCCGCACACCGTGTCCTCGCCGACGTCCGACCGGAAGACAAGGCGGCGATCGTCGAGCGGCTGCAGGGCCGCGGCCGGATCGTGGCGATGGTCGGCGATGGCATCAACGATGCGCCGGCACTCGCCCAGGCGGACGTCGGGATCGCCATCGGGACGGGGGCGGACGTCGCCATCGAGGCTTCGGACATCACGCTGATCGGTGGCGACCCACGGGGCGTCGCGGCGGCCGTGGACCTGTCACGCGCGACGATGCGTATCGTCCGCCAGAATCTGGTCTGGGCGTTCGGCTACAACATCGTGCTGATCCCGGTCGCGATGGGCGTGCTCTATCCAACGTTCGGAGTCACCCTTGGGCCGGTGCTGGCGGCCGGTGCGATGGCGCTCTCAAGCGTCTCGGTGGTCACGAACTCGCTGCGACTGCGTGCGTTCGACGCGCGGCCGGCAGGCTGAGGTCGCGCCGGTCGCGCAGGTAGCGCAGGTAGCGCCGGTCGCCCACGTAGCGCCGGTCGCGCAGGTGGCGCCGCGTTCCGATCAGGCGTCCGTGACCCGCCGGAAGACGGCGACCGCGTTCTGACCACCGAACCCGAATCCATCCACCGCGACGGTGTCGACCTTCGCCGTGCGAGCGGTCAGCGGGACGTAGTCGAGGTCGCACTCCGGGTCCGGCGTGTGCAGGTTGGCGGTCGGCGGGATGACGCCATCACGGATCGACCCGATGGCCGCCAGCGCGCTGGCGATGCCTGCAGCACCCACGAGGTGGCCGATCATCGACTTGGGCGAACTGATGGCGACCTTGTAGGCGTGCTCCCCATAGGCGGCCTTGATCGCCCGGGTCTCAGTCACATCGTTGAGGGCGGTCGCCGTGCCGTGGGCCACGATGTAGTCGACCTCGTCGGGGGCGATCTCGGAGTTGCGCAGCGCCAGGGTCATGGCCCGTGTCTGGCCGCGGCCAGTGGGCTCCGGGGCACTGATGTGGAACGCATCGGCGGTCAGCGCGCCGCCCAGGATCTCAGCGAGCGGTGTGGCACCGCGGGCGAGCGCGTGTTCGAGGGATTCGACGACGACGACACCGGCGCCTTCGCCCAGGACGAAGCCGTCGCGGGTGGCGTCGAACGGTCGTGAGGCGGTTTCCGGCGAGTCGTTGCGCTTCGAGAGAGCGCCCATGTTGGCGAGGGCCGCCACGCCCATCGGGACGATCGGGGCTTCCGAACCTCCGGCGAGGACGACATCGCACTCACCTGAACGGATCAGGCGCAGGGCGTCGTGGAAGGCGATGACGGACGTGGCGCAGGCGGCGACCTGAGTCATGACCGGGCCGGTCAGGCCGTACTCCATCGAGAGCATGCAGGCGCCCATCGAGCCGGACAGGGCCGGGACCGCGAACGGCGAGACGAACCGTGGGCCCTTGCCGTCGTGGATGTGGGTGCCGTCGATGATCTCCTCGATCCCGCCACCGCCGGTATTCATCACGACCCCGACCCGGTCGAGTTGCTCCGGCGACATGGCCGCGAAGTCGATCCCGGAGTGCTTGACGGCTTCCTGGCCCGCCCCGATCGCCAGGTGCACGAACCGGCTCATCCGGCGGGCCATCTTGGGGTCCATGACGGAACTCGGCTCGAACCCGATGACCTCCGCCGCGATGTGGACCTCCTGGTTCGAGGTGTCGAACCCGGTGATCGTCCGCGTGCCGGTCACGCCGGCGACCAGATTGGCCCAGTACGTGGGGAAGTCGTTGCCGTTCGGCATGAGGGCGCCGAGTCCGGTGATGACGGCGCGACGAGCTGGATCCTGGGTGGGCACGAACTCCTCCGGTCAGTGACTGGTCGCGATCGTAGCAGGAAGCGGGTGCCCGATCGGCTGCGGTTGCCCGATCAGCAGCGGCCGGCCGATCGGCTGCGGACAAGGTGTCGGACGACCCTTGTGCGCCGCGCAGAAGCTCAGTCGCCGTCGTAGCGTTTGAAGATGACGGCGCCGTTGTGGCCGCCCAGGCCGATGTTGTTCGAGAGGGCGTACCGGATCGGCATCTCGAGGGTCTCGGGCGTGACCCACAGGTCGCAGTCGGGATCCGGGTCGCGGTAGTTGAGCGTGCCGGGTGCGGTCTGCTCGGCTACGGACATGACGGTCGCGAAGGCTTCGAACGCGCCGGCGGCGCCCATCATGTGACCGGTCATCGACTTGGTGGCACTGATGTAGACCTCGCGCGCGCCGCCCTTGGCACGATCGCCGAAGACGGTGTGGATCGCCTCGGTCTCGCGCAGGTCGCCCAGCGGCGTCGACGTCCCGTGGGGGTTGATCATGTCGACCTCGTCCGCGGGCACCCCGCGACGCTCCAGGGCCATCTTCATCGCGCGGGCGGACCCGGCGCCGGCCGCGATCGGCTGGACCATATCCCATCCATCGGCCGCCGAGCCGTACCCGACGACTTCCCCGTAGATCCGCGCCCCGCGCGCCTTGGCGAACTCCAGGTCCTCCAGGAACAGCGATGCGGCGCCCTCGCCCAGGATGAACCCGTTTCGGGTCAGGTCGAACGGTCGCGACACGGTCTGGTACGGCTCCTCGGGTCGCGGCGTGCCCATGCCGCGCATGTTCGAGAAGCCGGCATGGCCGACCTCGAGCAGCGGCGACTCGGCGGACCCGCTGATGACCGCGATGCAGTCGCCGCGACGGATCGCCTCGGCACCTTCCCCGATGTTGTGGGTGCCGGTCGCGCAGGCCGACACGATGCAGATGTTGTGCCCGATCGCGCCTGTCTCGATGGCGATCATGCCGGACGTGCTGTCGTTCAGCGCATTCGCGATGAACGTGGGCGCGACGCTGCGCGGGCCCTTCTCGCGCAGGTTGTTGACGCTCTCGATCATGAGCAGCTGGCCACCGGCGCCGGAGCCGTAGACCACGCCCACTTCGGTGCGGTTCTCGTCCGTCAGCTCGAACCCGGAATCGGCCAGGGCCTGCTTGGCCGAGGCGACGCCGTAGGCCATCGTGGACTCCCCGCGGCGGGCGGCTTTCGCGTCCATCCAGTCGCCGGCGACGAAATCGTGGACCTCGCCACCCCACTTGGCGTCATACGGCGTCGTGTCGAAGCGGGTCAGCGGCACGAGTCCGCTGACGCCGTTCACGATGTTGGACCAGGCGGTCTTCGGGTCGTTGCCGACCGGGCTGATCACTCCGAGTCCGGTGACGACGACGCGGCGTTCGTAGTCTGGCTTCCTCACGCGCTGGGGACCTCCGATTCGATGGCTAGCAGGCGAACGACGATCTCCGGATCGTCGGCCGGGATGGGGGTCGCCTCCGGGGCGATGCGCTTGATGAGTCCCGTCAGGACCTTGCCCGGCCCCACTTCCACGAACGTGTCGACACCGGCTGCGGTCATCGCCTCGACCGCGCCGACCCAGTCGACACCGGCGGTCAGGTGCTCGACGAGTTCGGTCCGACACTCGTCGGCGGTCGTGATCAGGTGGCCGTCCGCATTGGCTAGCAGCGGCACGAGCGGATCGCGGAACTCGATGCTCTCGAGGACCCGCCGCAGGCCGTCGGCGGCCTCCGCCATGAGGGGCGAATGTGCCGCTACGGACACCGGCAGGACGATGGCTCGCTTGGCCCCCAGGGTGCGTGCCAGCTCGGCGCCCGCCTCGATGGCTCGGCGCTCGCCCGACACGACGACCTGTCCCGGCGCATTCCGATTGGCGACGACGAAGACCCCATGGGCGCTTGCGCCGGCGATGAGTTCCGGGAGCCTCGCATCATCGAGGCCGATGAGGGCAGCCATCGCGCCGTCGCGTCCCTGACCTGACGCCTGCATGAGTCGGCCGCGCTCGCGCACGAGACGTACCGCGTCGCCCAGGTCCAGGGCCCGGGCCGCGACCATCGCCGTGTACTGTCCCATCGAATGACCGGCCGCGAAGACCGGTTGGATCATGCCCGGTCTGCTGGCCTCGAACCCCTCGCGGATCCCGGCGAGGATGGCGATCGAGGTCGCCACGAGTGCGGGTTGCGCGTTCTCGGTGAGGTCCAGGCGCTCGGCGGGGCCGGCCCAGGCCAACGTGCTGATGGGTTCGCCAAGCGCCGCGTCGGCGGTGGCGAAGACGGCCGCTGCGGCGGGGGAGGACGCGCTGAGGGCCTCGCCCATCCCCACGGCCTGCGAGCCCTGACCGGGAAAGACGAAGGCGATCCGCTGCACGTTGGCAGGGTACGTCGCGCGAGTCGTGGCCCTCCCGATTCCCATGCACGGTTGCACGCGTCTGACCCGCGGATTACGCTTGTGTCGTGGCAGAACAGCCTTCCATCTCGCGTATTCCCCGACGGCCCGCCCCGGCCCGCGCGCTGGCTCGACGGTTCGAGGCGGACCTGTCCGCACCAGTGCTCGCGGCCGGCAGCCGCATCCAGAACGTCCGCCAGTTGAGCGAGCGCGTGGCGATGGGTCGAGCGCTGTGGCGCGAGCTCGTCATCGGGTTCGCCGGTCAGCTTGGGGAGTTGCGCCTGGGGTTCACCCAGCTCGCCGCCCTGTACGTCCTCGCCGATGGCAGCACGATGACAGTCGGCGAACTGGCGGAGGAGATCGGCCGATCGCCATCGGCCACGAGCCGGCTGATCGACGGCCTCGTCCGGCGGCGCCTGGTCGAACGCCAGCAGGAGCCCGAGGACCGGCGGCAGCGGACGCTCCGCCTCACCCAGCGTGGCCGAGCGATCCTGCGGGTCGTGGATCGCGGTCGTGCCGATCAGTTCCTGGGGGCGGTCCGTCCGCTCCCCGCCGGTGAGCGCGCGATCGTGGCGATGGGCGTGGCCGCGTTGGCGACCCACGCCATCTCTCGCCGCGGACGCCTGATCAAAGCCCCGGGCGAGTAGGCCTCAGCCGCAGAACCGTCTGACCACGTCATACAGGACGGGCAGGCCCCAGCGCAGGGCGGCGACACTCACCCGTTCATCGACGCCGTGGAACCGGTCGAGCAGCCGCTCGTCCGCCTCGAGCCGAAGGGGCGAGAAGCCATAGGTCGGGACACCCAGGTCCGCGGTGTGCTTCGCGTCCGTCGCGAACGGGACCATGACCGGCACCGGGACCGCGTCCGGGTCGTGATCGCGGATCGTGGCCGCCATGATCTCGAAGAGTGGGCCGTCCGCCGGCGCCTCGATGGGTTCGCCCCAGACGATGAGTTCGATCGTGCAGGCCGCGGCAAGCTCCGGCCCGAGACGGTTCACCAGGCGAGCGCGCATCGCGTCTTCGGTCGTACCGGGCAGGACTCGACAATCCACCTCGATGACCGCGTCGCCCGGGATGACGTTGTACTTGACCCCGGCATGGACGACATCCGGGCTGATCGTGTCGCGCAGCAGCGCCCGCAGCACGAGTGCGTCGCGCGGGTCGCACAACCCGTCGAGGGTCGCCGCCGTCAGCGCCTCATCGCCCGCGGCGATCGCCCGGGCGACCCGCGCCGCATCGGGCGGTAGCGCCGCCGCCGCCGCTTCCAGGAAGCGGCTCATGACCGGCGTGAGTCGGGTCGCTTCCGGTCCCGCCAGGCGCGCGATGACCTCGGCCGCCAGGATCACCGCGTTGTCCTCGCGCGGCATGGACCCGTGGCCCCATGTCCCTCGGACGAGGATCCGGTAGGCGGCGTAGCCCTTTTCCGCCACGCCGATCGGGTAGAACCGGGTGCCGGCGACGGTCGTCGAGACAGCCCCGCTCTCGTTCAAGGCGCCTGCGGCCCTGATCCAGTCCGGATGGTGCTCGACGATCCAAGCCGCGCCTGCCTGGCCGCCCGCCTCTTCGTCGGCGGTACAGGTGAAGAGGACGTCGCGTCGCAGGCCGGGAATGGGATCCTGCGAGGGGTCGAGACCGGCCGCCCGCGCCTCGGTGGCCAGTTGCAGCACGACCGCAAGCTCCATCGCGACCATGTTCTTCATGTCGACCGCGCCACGACCGTAGACGTAGCCGTTCGCCAGGTCCGCATCGAACGGCCCGTGGGTCCAACGCTCCGCGGGCGCCGGCACGACGTCGAGGTGGGACAGCAGCAGGAGCGGTTCGCCGCCAGTGCCGTCGCCGCGTAGACGGACGTGCACCGATCCCCGTCCGGGGACTGGCTCGACGACGGTCGGTTGCAACCCAGCCTCCTCGAGCGCGTCGGCGAGGTACTGCGCCGCCCGCAGCTCGCCGTCAGGGGCGTCGGCTGACGGCGGGTTCACCGACGGGATCCGGATGAGATCGCGGAGCGAGGCGACCAGAGCTCCGGTCGCGGCGTCCCAGTCGATCGAGGTCGCCGCGGTCGTCACAGGGCCGATTCAGCCAGGGCGATGGCGATGCCGACGACGAACCCGGCGAGGACGATGACGATCACCATGATCAGGAGCAGCCGACCGTAGCGGCGGTCCAGCTCGAGCGCGCCCGCTGGATCAGGGTCATCGCCGCCCGCGATGTATGGCGCCTTCAAGCCGCGGGCGCGTGCGAGTTCGGCCCGAGGGGAGTCGTACAGGTCCGGATCCGGGGGGAGTGGGGCGGTGCCCGTCGGCGCGTCCTTCATGGCGTAATCATGCCGCCGGTCGCCGGGCCTCGCATCGTGAGCGTCATCGGGCATCGCGGAGCGGGATCGCGATGTCGCGCGCAGCCTCATCCACCGCCCCGGGTCCGGCCGATGGTGGGATCCCGATGATCACGTGCGTGGCACCTCCGAGCCTGGCTTCGAACGCCTGAGCCAGAGCGGCCCGCCGATGCTTGGCTGTCCGTCCGGCCGGCACCTGCGCGACGAGCGCGAACCCGGCCGGGTCGCGACCGATGCCGTCCATCGCCGCGAGGAGCGCATCGCGTCGGTCCAGAAAGTACGCCATGTTCGTCTCGGACTTGTCGGGCAGGACGGCCGGCAGCAGCCAGCCATCGGCGAGTTCCGCCGCCAGCGCGATGCCGCGGCGCTTCTGGCCGCCCAGCCAGATCGGCGGGCCGGCCGCGTGGACGGTGGGCGGATCATTCGTCGCGCCATCCAGCGGGTAGAACGGGTCTGCGCGCGTCACGCCCGCGGCCATCGCGGCCTCCGCCGAAAACAGCGCCTTGACCGTCCGCACGGCGGACTCGAAGCGATCGAAGCGCTCCGGCATGGGCGGGAATGGGATCCCGAACGGGGCGTGTTCCGGCTCGAACCAGCCGGCCCCCAGGCCCAGCACGAACCGGCCGCCGGTGACATGGTCCAGGACGGTGGCCGCCTTCGCCGTCAGCGCCGGGTGGCGAAACGTCGCCGACAGCACCGCGTGCCCCAGCCAGCGACCGGGGACGTGATGCGCAAGCGCGGCCATCGCGGTCACCGCCTCCCAGCTCGTGCCGGCCCGGTCCTCGCTGATGTCGGTCAGGTGGTCGTTCATCCAGACCGACTCGAACTCGGGCCGTTCGCCGATCCTCGCCCAGACCGCATCCAGGGTCGCCCAGTCGACCGCCTGGGGCGAGGTCTTGATCCCGAGGTGGAGCGGTTCGGTCACCGGCCGATCACCGCTGGCGCAGGTTGGCCGTCATCCGCGGACCCGTGGTGACGGCTCCGTCGGAGGCGGACCCGACGAGCGCTGCGTACTTCGCGAGCACGCCGCCGGTGTAGTTCGGCTCGGGCGGGGTCCAGCCGTGGAGGCGCCGTTCGATCTCCTCCGCGGAAACCTCGAGGTCCAGGGCCTTGCGGTCGACATCGATGACGATGGTGTCGCCTTCGTGGACGATCGCGATCGGGCCGCCGAGTGCGGCCTCCGGCGCGACGTGCCCGATCATCAGCCCGTGGGTGCCGCCGGAGAATCGGCCATCCGTGATGAGCGCCACGGAGTCGCCCAGGCCCTCGCCGACCAGGGCGCCGGTCACGCTGAGCATCTCCTGCATCCCGGGCCCGCCCACCGGGCCCTCGTAGCGGATGACGACCACGTCGCCGGCCCTGATCTTGCGATCGCGCACGGCGGCATAACAGGCGGTCTCCGAGTCGAACACGCGCGCCGGCCCGCGATGCTCGCGACGTTCGTGGCCGGCCAGCTTCACGACGCAGCCGTCCGGCGCGAGCGTGCCGTGGAGGATGGCCAGCCCACCAGTGGCCTTGAGCGGCTTCGCGATCGAACGGACCACCTGCTGGCCCTCCGTAGCGACGGTCGCCGCGGCGATCTGGGCGATCGTCCGGCCGTCGACGGTCGGCAGGTCGCCGTGGAGCAGGCCCGGACGCTTGAGCAGCTCGGCCATGATCAGGCCGATCCCGCCGGCGTCGTACAGGTCCGAGGCGGTATAGCGGCCGCCCGGCTGGAGGTCGGCCACGATAGGCGTGCGGTCCGCGATGGCCCCGAACTCGTCTATGCCCAGCGCGATCCCATACTCGTGCGCGATCGCGAGGAGGTGTAGCACGCCATTCGTGGAGCCGCCTGTCGCGGCCACCGACGCGATCGCGTTCTCGAGCGATTCGCGGGTGACGAAGCGGCTGGGCCGCAGGTCGTCGCGGACGAGCCCCATCACGAGCCGGCCGGCCTGGCGGGCCGCGTCCTCCTTGGCCGGATCCTCGGCCGGGATGCCGTTCAAGCCGGCCGGCGAGAGCCCCATGAACTCGAGGACCGTGGACATCGTGTTGGCCGTGAACTGGCCGCCGCAGGCGCCCGGACCGGGGCAGGACACGCTCTCGACCTCGTACAACTCATCGAGCGTGATCTTGCCGGCGCGGTAGGCGCCGATGGCCTCATAGACGGACACGACCGTCGCGCTTCGCTCGCCATGGAGCGTGCCTGGGTAGATCGTCCCGCTGTAGAGGATCAGGCCGGGGACATCCAGCCGCCCCAGCGCCATCGCTGCGCCCGGGCCGGTCTTGTCGCAGCCGATGATGCAGACGACGCCGTCGAGCAGGTGCCCGCGCACGACCAGCTCGATCGAATCCGCGACGACTTCGCGGCTGACGAGGCTGGTCTTCATCCCCTCGGTGCCCATCGTCACGCCGTCGCTGATAGCGACCGTGTTGAACTCCATCGGCGTCCCGCCGGCGGCCCGGATGCCCGCCTTGACGTGTTCCGCGAGCCGGCGGTGGTTGTAGTTGCACGGCATCGTCTCGATCCACGACGTTCCGACGCCGACGAGCGGCTTCGCGAGATCCTCGTCGGTGAAGCCGATGGCCTTGAGCATGCTCCGCGCGCCAGCCCGGTCCGGGCCGTCAGTCAGCCCGGCCGAGTGGCGCTTGGCCGGGTCGGACGGGGCGAGGTAGGGATGCGGAGCGTCGGGCATTCGGGGCATTCCTGAGCGGGCTGTCGGCGCGGTCAAGTGTAGGACCCAACGGTCAGCGCAGGCAGGCACCCGTGGCCGCCGGGCTCGTCCGGCCGAACCCTGGGGCGAGCGCCACGGCGACGGCCGTTGGCGACAGCGCGTACCCGACGTCGTCGTTGGTGCGCGATTCGGCGAAGACGACGCCGCCCACCGTGCCGTCCTCCAGGATCATCGGACCGCCGCTGTCGCCACGTTCGATGGCGGCGCGCAGCTCAAGGATGTCGCGCCTGACCCGCGTCTTGTCGTAGATGTCCAGGCCGGTCGCCGGGTAGCGGCCGGTCACCGCTGCCGGCAGGACGGTGAGTGGTCCGCCGCCGGGATAGCCGAGCGTCGCCGCGATGGCGCCGCGGCCCGGGTCCGTGGTCGCGAACCGGAGAGCGGGCAGGTCCAGCCCGATGACCCGCAGGAGCGACACGTCCAGGTTCGGGTCGAACAGGACCGGGACCGCGTCCCACGTCTTGCCGTCCGCGTCGGCGACCCTGATCCCATCCTCGTCCGCTCCCGCGATGACATGCGCATTGGTCACGACGTATCCATCGGCAACGACGAAGCCTGACCCGACGGAGCCCACGTCGCAGGTCCCGGCGCTGACCTTGACGGTGCTCACTTCGGCGGCGGCGGCGATCGCGCGTGCCTTCGGGTCGTCCGGCCGCTGGACCTCCGGGGCCGGAAGGGGTTCGAAGCCCACGAAGACGTCCGGCAGCCCCGAGGCACTCAACAGGCCGCCGAGCTCGCCGGCGACTTCACCGACCGGCGGGAGGACCGCGGACAGGGTCTGGATCGCCGTCGAGCCCTGGGCGATCTCCGAGAGGCGTGGCAGCGGGCCGAGCGCGAGGAGGCTGCCCATGAGCCAGATGATCAGGAATGCCTGGGCCACTCCTACGATGGAGCCGCCGACCCGGTCCGCGGCGCTCAGGACGCCAGTGCCGAGCGCCCGGGCGATGGCGCGACCGGCGGCCGAACCAAGCGACTCGCCCAGTGCGACCGCCAGGAGCAGCCCTCCCAGCACAAGGATCGGTCGCAGGGATGCATCCACGTCGCGCAACCAGTCGGCGAACCAGGGGAGCGACAGCACGGCGACGATGCCGCCGAGCAGCGCGCCGATGAGGCCGCCGATCTGCGGCAGCGCCCCGGATCGGAACCCCAGGATGGCCGCGACCACGACGAGGGCGATGGCGGCCAGGTCGAGGAGGTTCACGGCTCGATGGTCCCACAGGTCCGGAGAGATGGCTGCAAGGGCGACATGGCGTGCCTGTCGCCCGGCACGGCCCGACCTTTCTACCTGTCGCGCCGAGCCATGATGGCGTACGCGAGGAAGTAGCCGTCGATCGTCTCGGGAGTGGGCCCGTACTCGTTGTCCCCGACGAGAAAGTCGCACACAGCCTTGCGAGTACGCGCGATCTCTCGCCGTCGACGCTCATTCCATCGAGAGTCCGCCATGGTCAGGTCAGGCAGCTCGAGCGCGCGATCGAGCGCGGCGACGAAGCGCTCCTGATCGCCATCTCGCTGAGCGCGGAGCGCTCGGCCGACATCCGCCCCGGCATTGCCGAGTTGTTCGGCGAGTGTCAATGTCCACCATCGCCCGCTCGCCAGACCTGTGTGCACCGTCACCGCGTCACGAGCCGCTCTACCGTCGAGGCGATGGATGTGCGCGCTGCCGCGTCATCGACGGAGCGCGTCCGATTCCCCTGGCTTGGGCGGATATTGATCACCGCGTCGAACTCGATGTATCTCGGAGTGCCGAACGCCGCCGGATAGAGGTTGATGCCCCACAAGCTGCGCTGGTGCGAGCCCTGCATGCGTGTCAGGCCACGCCGACTCGCGAGTCGATACGTGCTGGGTGGCGGGCTTCCCAGGCGTCGATGTCCGGATCCTTGGAGAGCAGGTAGCCGATCTCGTCGGTCCCGGCAAGGATCATCCGCTTCGAGAACGGGTCGATGTCGAAGTCCAGTGTGCTGCCGTCCGGCAGCAGGACGCCCTGTTCGGCGAGGTCGATCGTGAACTCTGCGTCGGGATCCGCGGCCAGCAGCTCGAACAGGCGCGCGTGCGTCGCCGGGTCCACGACGATCGGCAGGACGCTGTTCTTGAGACTGTTGCTGCGGAAGATATCTGCATATGAGGTCGAGAAGATGGCCCGGATCCCCCACGCGGTGAGCGCCCAGGGCGCGTGCTCGCGCGACGACCCGGCCCCGAAGTTGTCGCCGACGAGCAGGATCCTGCGGCCGGCCATCTCGGGCTGGTCCAGCACGAATCGCGGCTCCTTCAGCGAGCCGTCTTCCTCGAATCGCCAGTCGCGGAACAGGGCCTCGGCGAGGCCGTCCTTGTCGGTGACCTTGAGGTATCGGGCCGGGACGATCTGGTCCGTGTCGACGTTCTCCGCCGGGAGCGGGATGGCCTTGCTGGTGAACATCCGGAACGGCTCGGCCATAGTCAGCGACCCCCGACGGCGGCGAGCGCCTCGATGCCGGGCAGCCGGCGCGGATCGGCGACGACACCGGCGATGGCGCTGGCGGCGGCGGTCAGGGGCGAGGCCAGGAACGTCCGTCCGCCCTTGCCCTGGCGACCTTCGAAGTTGCGGTTGCTCGTGCTGACGGCGTACTGGCCGGGGCTCAGCTGATCGCCGTTCATCGCGATGCACATGGAACAACCGGCTTCACGCCATTCGGCGCCGGCGGCCTTGAAGATCTCGCTGAGGCCCTCGGCCTCGGCCTCGCGCTTCACCTCGTCCGAACCGGGCACGACCATCAGGCGCACGCCGTCAGCGACGTGGCGATCCTTGAGGACCGCGGCAGCCAGCCGCAGGTCGCTGATGCGGCCGTTCGTGCAGCTTCCGACGAAGACGACATCCACCTTCTGGCCGAGGATCGCCTGACCGGGCTGGAGGTCCATGTATTCGAGGGCTCGCTCCAGGGCCCGGCGCTGGCTCGGGTCGGCCTGGTCGCTGGGGGAGGGGACGAGGCTCGTGATGGGGATGCCCATGCCGGGGTTCGTGCCGTACGTGACCATCGGCTCGAGTGTGTTCGCATCGATGGTGATCGTCTTGTCGTAGGTCGCGCCCTCATCAGAGGGGAGCTGGCGCCAGGTCGCGACCGCGGTGTCCCAGGCGGCACCGGCGGGAGCGTGGGGTCGGCCGTGGAGGTACTCGAAGGTCGTCTCGTCGGGCGCGATGAGACCGGCGCGCGCGCCGCCTTCGATGCTCATGTTGCAGATCGTCATCCGCTGTTCCATGGTCAGGCCGCGGATGGCGGAACCCGTGTATTCGAAGACGTGACCGGTGCCGCCCCCGATGCCGATCCGGCTGATCAGCGACAGGATGACGTCTTTGGCGCTGACGCCCGGGGCGAGGGTGCCGTCCACGCGGACCTCGTACGTCTTCGGGTCGCGCTGGAGGAGGGTCTGGGTCGCGAGGACCATCTCCACCTCGCTCGTCCCGATCCCGAACGCGAGCGCTCCGAACGCGCCGTGCGTGCTGGTGTGGCTGTCGCCGCACACGATCGTCATGCCGGGCTGGGTGAGGCCCAGCTGCGGGCCGATGACATGGACGATGCCCTGGCTGGGCGAGCCGATACCGTGGAGCGGGATGCCGAACTCGGCGCAGTTCGCCTCGAGCCGGCTGATCTGCGCGGCGGCCATCGCGTCCAGCATCGGCAGGTTTCGCGGGGTCGTGGGGATCGAGTGGTCCGCGGTGGCGACTGTCTGGCCCGGACGGCGGACCGTCAGGCCGCGTGTGCGCAGACCGGTGAAGGCCTGCGGGCTGGTCACTTCGTGCACGAGGTGCAGGTCGATGGCAAGGACGGCGGGGGAGCCGGGGTCCTGGGCGACGACGTGATCGGCCCAGATCTTGTCGACGATCGTGCGAGGTGTGCTCATGACCGGAGCGTACCAGAGGCCCGGCGACTGCCGGTTTCGAGCCTCTTGCCGTGCCCGTTGGTCCTGGCGGCGACAGTACGACCGTTCCCGTCCGAACGGCGATCGAGACAGGTATAAACGGGAACAGAACGCCCCCAACCGCCCAGGAGTCACGCCCATCCACGACGAACAGTCTGGTCAGGAATCGCTCCTCTCCAGCTCGAGCAGTCTCGGGCTGGTCCGGTTCAGGCTGTGGCTGGCACTCGTCACGATGTTCGCGATCCCCCTTGCCATCGCGGCCCCGGTCGTCTTCGGACTGGTGTGGCGGCCCGGCGGATCGCTCCTGGCCCCGGCCCTCGCCATCATCGCGCTGGCGATGGCCCTGGGCAGCCTGGTGGTCTACCTCGCGCGCAGGATCCTCGAACCCGCTGAGCAGCTCGAGCGCTCACGAGTGATCCTCGAGGACGCCTACGACCGTGCCCGAGCCGAGTCCCTGCGCGATGCTCTGACCGGGCTTGGGAACCACCGTTCCTTCCAGGAGGAATTCGAGCGCCAGTGGCTGCTCGCCCGGCGGTATGGGACGCCACTGGCGCTCGCCATGATCGACCTGGACGACTTCAAGCAGGTCAACGACGTCGGTGGCCACGCGGCCGGCGACCGTTGTCTGAACCTGTTCGCCCGAACGGTGAACGGCCAATTGCGCCGCACCGACCGGGCGTTCCGCGTAGGCGGCGACGAGTTCGCGATCATCCTGCCCCAGTCCGACGTGGACGGCGCCTACATCACGATCCGTCGTCTCCTCGCGGCTTCCCTCGAGAGTTCCACCGGCTACGAGATCAAGCCGTCGATCTCGTTCACCGCCGGCGTCAGCGCGCTGCCAGGCCCTGCCGTGGACCGTGAGTCCATGTATCGCCAGGCGGACGCTGCCCTGTATTGGGGCAAGCGCCACGGCCGGACGTGCGTGTCACAGTTCGATCCAGCCAAGCACGATAGCGCCTCCACCCGCCCGCCGGCCGAGCTCGCCGCAGCCATCGGCCAGATCGCGGCCACAGGCGCCCTGCGCGCGGTCTTCCAGCCGATCTACGACATGAAGTCCGGCGCGGTCCACGGCTTCGAGGGTCTGACGCGGCCGTTGCCCGGGACCGGGTTCGCCGATCCGGGCGAGCTGTTCGCCGCGGCCGAGAAGGCCGGTCGGACCGTCGAACTGGACCTCGCCTGTCTCGCCACCGTCCTGTCGTCGTTCGCGACGCTGGGCCTGCCGGGGTCGCTCACCGTCAACCTGTCGCCGCGGACCCTCGAGTCCGACGAGTTCAGCGTCCCCGCGCTCCTGCGCATGCTCCAGCGCAACGGCGTGGATCCCGCGACCGTCGTCCTCGAGCTGACCGAACGTGAGAGCGTCGAGGATCTGGAGCGACTGCGGCGCGCTGTCGAGGCGTGCCGTGCGGCCGGGATCCGCATCGCCGCCGACGATGTCGGGGCCGGCAACGCCGGACTGCGACTCCTGAGCCAGATGCGTTTCGACATCGTCAAGATCGACCTGTCGCTCGTCCAGGGCGGCGCCGTCCGTCAGACGTCGCTGGAGGTCGTCCGAACCCTGCGCGACCTGGCCGATCGGTGGGGCGCGCTGGTCATCGCCGAAGGCATCGAGACGCCCGTCCAGCTGGACCTCGTTCGGTCGCTCGGCATCGCCGCCGGCCAGGGGTACCTCCTGGGTCGCCCGGCCGATGCACCCACCGCCGATGCCATCGACCTCGACGCGCTGTCGCGGGGCGGCGGCGACTGGCTCGTCGAGCGTCTCCGGGCCGTGCCCGCGTGAGCGGGCCGGGGTTGCGCATCATCCTTCCTGCCCGTAGACTGCGCGCACGTCGCCCGACCTCGTCGGGAGATGCCCCGTCAGTGGAGACCACATTGGGTCGTTTCGATCGACAGGATCGTCGCCGGGTCGCCGTCGTGATCACGACGGACGGACGACACGTCCACATGCCGATCGAACCGGCCGGCTTCGCCGACGTACCCCTCCTCGAACTGCTTCGCTCGCTTCCGGGGCTTGATGGCCTTATTGGCCTCATTACCGGCTCCCGGCGGGAGAACGGAGGAACGCGGAGGAACGGGCGCTAGGCGCACACCGAACCACCGAAGACCGAAGGGACCCTCGCCGGGAGGCGGGGGTCTTTTGATTTCCGGGACCACGACACGACGACCACCGGACGCTCTGGAGGCTCCACACTGATGACGATGACGAAACCGGCGCGACGCAGTCACGTGCCGAACGACGGGACGCCCGAGGCGGCCGCCGTCGAGCGCGCCCGGAAGGGCATGCTCCACGAGGCGCGTGACCTCAAGCGCACCCGCATCGGGGCCGACGTCCTGTGCGAGGCGCTGCTGCGCCAGGGCGTCGACGTCATCTTCAGCTACCCCGGCGGCGTGATCCTGCCGCTGTACGACGTCCTTGGCGACTATCCCGAACTGCGTCACGTCCTGGTCCGCCATGAGCAGGGTGGCGCCCATGCCGCCGACGGCTACGCCCGCGTCACCGGTCGGGTGGGGGTGTGCATGGGCACGTCCGGTCCGGGCGCCACGAACCTCGTCACCGGCATCGGCACCGCGCTGCTGGACTCCGTTCCGATGGTCGCGATCACCGGCAACGTGCCCGCCGCCCTGCTGGGCAAGGACGCCTTCCAGGAGATCGACATCAACGGCATCACGTTGCCCATGACCAAGCACAACTACCTCGTGCGCGACGCCGACGACCTCCCGCGTGTCATCGCCGAGGCTTTCCACATCGCCCGGTCAGGCCGGCCCGGCCCCGTCCACGTGGACATCACCAAGGACGCGCTCCAGCAGGAGACGCGGGCGCAGCACCCGACCGAAGCGGAGGTCATCGCCGGGCTGCCCGGCTTCCGGCCAAACCTGGACGGCCACCCCAAGCAACTCAAGACGGCCGCCGCGGAGATCGCCGCCGCCAAGCGCCCGGTCATCCTGGCCGGTCATGGTGTCCTGCACGCCGAGGCGTGGGACGACCTGCTGGCGTTCGCCGAGAAGACCCAGATCCCGGTCGCGTGGACGCTGCTGGGGATCGGCGTCATCGACGAGACCCACCCGCTTGCCTACGGCTATATGGGCATGCATGGCTGGAAACACGTCAACCGGGCTATCCAGAGTGCGGACCTGCTCATCGCCCTCGGCATGCGCTTCGACGACCGGGTCACCGGCAACGTCCGGACCTATGCGCCGTACGCCCGGATCGTCCACGTGGACATCGACCCGGCCGAGATCGGCAAGAACGTCGCCGTGGAGGTGCCCATCGTGGGTGACGCAGGCCGCGTCCTGCGCGCCCTGACCCCGATGGTCGAGACTGTCGATCCGGCGACCCGCGCCGACTACTTCGAACAGCTCGCGGCGTGGAAGACGGACTCCGTCGCGTCCAGCTGGCACGGCTCAGGCGCGTGGCGCGACGGCCTGCTGTCGGCGGACTATGTCGTGGAGCGGATCGGCGAGCTGTCCAGGCATGCCGGCACCTATGTCGCGGATGTCGGCCAGAACCAGATGTGGCTGGCCCGCTACACGGGCTTCCGCCAGCCGAACAGCCACGTCAGTTCCGGTGGCCTCGGCACGATGGGCTTCAGCCTCCCGGCGGCGATGGGCGCGGCCCTGGGTCGGCCGGATCGCGAGACCTGGGCGATCACCGGCGATGGTGGCTTCCAGATGACGTTCCAGGAACTCATGACGCTCGTGGCTGACCACATCCCGGTGAAGATCGCCCTCTTGGACAACAAGAAGCTGGGCATGATCCGCCAGTGGCAGGAGATCATCTACGCCGGCAATTACCACTCGTCCAGCCTGCCCGGACCGGACTTCGCCAAGCTCGCCGATGCCTTCGGGATCCCGGCGTTCCGGGCGCGGACTCCTGAGGAGGTGGACCCCGCCATCCAGGCAGCGCAGGCGGTGGACGGCCCGGCGCTCATCTGGTTCGAGATAGCCGAGGAGCAGAACGTGTTCCCGATGATGCCGGCCGGCAAGGGTCTGTCCGACCTGATCGAGAAGTGGGGAGGGGCGGACGAGTGAGCACGGACTCGAGCTCGAACGGCACGGCGCCGGCACATGTTGCCGGTCCCCCGCCGGCCCGCTCCCTGCCCGGCGGCGGCGAGACCCGCCGCCACACCCTGATCGCGATCGTCCTCGACAAGCCCGGCGTCCTGAACCGGGTGTCGTCGCTGATGCGGGCCCGCAACTTCAACATCGACTCGCTGGCCGTCAGCCGGACCGACCAGCCCGACGTCAGCCGGATGACGATCACCCTCCACGGGGACGACGTCGCGGTCGAGCAGGCCGCCAAGCAGCTCTATCGCCTGATCGACGTCCTGAAGGTCCAGGACGTGACCGCGGAGGCCGTCGTCGCCCAGGAGCTGGCCCTCGTGAAGATCCGGGCGACCGACTCGAACCGGGGCGAGATCCTGAAGCTCGTCGAGCTGTCGAAGGGCCGGGTCGTCGACCTGGCCGGGGAGTCGGTGGTCGTGGAGGTAACAGGCCCGGAAGCTGAGATCGACGGCTTCGTCGCGCTCGTCCGCGGCTACGGGATCAAGGAAATCGTCAGGACGGGCGCCGTCGTCATGTCGCGCGGCTCATCGTCCATCGAGGAGGCAATCAAGCGATGACGGCGAAGATGTACTACGACAACGATGCCCGGCCCGAGGCCCTCGCGGGGCAGACGGTTGCGATCATCGGCTACGGGTCGCAGGGCCACGCCCACGCCCGGAACCTCCACGAGTCGGGTGTGGACGTCGTCGTCGGGCTCAAGCCGGGCTCCAGGAGTCGCGCCCTCGCCGAGGAGGCCGGGCTCCGGGTCGCCGACGTCGCCGACGCCGTGAAGTCGGCCGACGTGATCATGATCGCGGTCCCCGACACGCTCCAGAAGTCGGTTTACGACGCCGAGATCGAGCCGTACCTCCGGCCCGGCCAGCTCCTGATGTTCGCCCACGGGTTCAACATCCGATTCGGTCGGATCACGCCGCCCGGCCACATCGACGTCGGGATGGTCGCCCCGAAGGGCCCGGGCCACCTCCTGCGCTCCGTCTACGAGGCGGGCGGCGGGGTGCCTGCCCTGTTCGCGGTCGAGAACGACGCGTCGGGCACCGCCCGGGACCGGGTCCTGGCATACGCCCGCGGGATCGGCTCGACCCGGGCCGGGGTCCTCGAGACGACGTTCAAGGAGGAGACCGAGACCGACCTGTTCGGCGAGCAGGCGCTCCTGTGCGGCGGCGTGTCGGCCCTGATCAAGGCAGCCTTCGAGACGCTCGTCGAAGCCGGCTACCAGCCCGAGCTCGCCTACTTCGAGACGATGCACGAGCTGAAGCTGATCGTCGACCTGATGTACCGCGGCGGCCTGAACTTCATGCGCTTCAGCGTCAGCGACACCGCCGAGTACGGCGACTATGTCTCGGGCCCGCGCGTCACCGAGGGCGTGAAGACCGCGATGAAAGACGTCCTGTCCGACATCCAGAGTGGCTCGTTCGCGAACCGCTGGATCGCCGAGCAGGAGTCCGGCGGGGCCGAGTTCGCCCGCCTTCGCCAGGAGGACAAGGAGCACCAGATCGAGCAGGTCGGGCGCGACCTGCGGGCCCAGATGGCGTTCCTCAACCCGGTCGTCGTGGCCGCGGGCGAGGCTCAGTCGTCGGTCGGCTCGGGCGCGACCGGCGCCGCGCCGCCCGCACCGGCCACGGCCGGCACTCCCCGATGAGCGGCTCGGCGGTCGCGGCCGGCAGCGTCCGGATCTTCGACACGACCCTGCGTGACGGGGAGCAGGCGCCGGGCGCCGGGCTGACCGCAGCGGAAAAGCTCGAGGTCGCCCGTCAGCTCGCCCGGCTCAAGGTCGACGTCATCGAGGCCGGCTTCCCGGCCGCCTCGCCCGGCGACTTCGAGGCGGTCCGCCGGATCGCCCAGGAGACAAAGGGCGGGATCGCGGTCGCCGCCCTCGCCCGTTGCCGCGACGGCGATCCGCAGCGGGCCGTCGAGGCGATCCGGATCGCCGAGCGGCCGCACCTCCACGTGTTCATCGCGACGAGCGACATCCACCTCAAGCACAAGCTGAAGATCTCGCGCGAGCAGGCCCTCGCCGAGGCCGTCCGCTGGGTCCGCTATGGCCGCGAGGCGCTCGGCTCCGACGCCGAGATCGAGTTCAGCGCCGAGGACGCCTCGCGAACCGACACCGACTTCCTCCTCCAGGTGTACGAGTCCGTCGTCGCGGCCGGGGCATCGACCGTGAACATCCCCGACACCGTCGGCTATGCGATCCCGTCCGAGTTCGCGGCGCTCACGAAGCGCGTGGTCGACCTCGTCGGGCGCGACGCGACCGTCAGTGTCCACTGCCACAACGATCTCGGGCTGGCCACCGCGAACACGCTGGCCGCCGTCCAGGCCGGGGCGCGCCAGGTCGAGGTCACGATCAACGGGCTCGGCGAGCGGGCCGGCAACGCCTCGCTCGAAGAGGTCGTGATGTCGCTCCGGACCCGGCCGACCCAGTTCCCGGAGCTGGTCAGTGGCGTCCAGACCGAGCAGATCACCGCGGCCTCGCGTCTGGTCAGCTACCTGACCGGGTTCGCGGTCCAGCCGAACAAGGCGGTCGTCGGCGGCAACGCGTTCGCCCACGAGTCGGGGATCCACCAGGACGGCGTGATCAAGCACCCGCTGACCTACGAGATCATGACCCCGCAGTCGGTCGGGCTGACCGGCAGCCAGCTGACGATCGGCAAGCTGTCGGGCCGGCGCGGACTCCAGGGCAAGCTCCGTGAGCTCGGCCACGAGGTCGAGGGCGAGGCGCTCGACACGCTCTATCGCCAGGCGATCGCCCTGGCCGACGCCAAGAAGGACGTCACCGACGCCGACCTGCTCGCCCTCGTCGAACAGCGCGCGTCGGAGGTACCGGCGTCGGTCGAGCTCGTCGGCTGGAGCGTCACGTCGTCGCACGGCGGCAACGCCACGGGCTCGGTGACGCTGACCGTTCGCGGCGAGGACCGGACGGCCGAGGCGACCGGCAACGGGCCGGTCGACGCGCTCTACTCTGCGGTCGACCAGGCGCTCCATGGCCAGCTCGGCTGGCACCCCGTGCTCACCCACTGGGAGATCAAGGCGGTCTCGGCCGGGGAGGACGCCCAGGGCCAGGTCCTCGTCCGCTGCCGGCGCTCGTCGGACGAAGGGCCGGGGGCGCTCGTCGTCTCGGGTCACGGGCTATCGACGAACATCATCGAGGCGTCGCTCGACGGCTACCTCGTGGCGGTCAACAAGCTCCACGGGGCCGAGATCAACGGCGTCGACGTGGCCTTCGTCGGGCAGCGCGCGGCCGAGAACCTTCCGTGACTGACCCTCGCTACCGGATTGCGACGATCCCGGGCGACGGCGTCGGGCCCGACGTCGTCGGCGCGGCTCGGGCGGCGGTCGACGCGGCGGGCGTGGCGTTCGGCTTCGCCGTCGACTGGTCGGAGCATCTCGCCGGCGGCGCTTCGATCGACGCGCACCAGGTGGCGATCCGGCCCGAGGACGTCAACGCTTGCGGCGCGGCCGACGCGATCCTCCTGGGCGCCGTCGGCGGCCCGAAGTGGTCTGACCCGTCGGCGGCCGTTCGCCCGGAGCAGGCCCTGTTCGCCCTGCGCGGCGGGCTCGGCCTGTACGCCAACCTTCGCCCCGTCAGCGTCCATCCGGCGCTGATCGCCTCGTCGCCGGTCCGTCCCGAGCTCCTTGACGGGGTCGATCTCCTGATTGTCCGCGAGCTGACCGGCGGCGTCTACTTCGGCGAGCGCGAGGAGTCGAGCGGGGCGCCGGGATCGAGGCGCGCCCTCGACACGCTGCCCTACACGGAGCACGAGATCCAGCGGGTCGTGGAGCTTGCCTTCGAGCTTGCAGCCGCCCGGCGCGGCCACGTCACCAGCGTCGACAAGGCGAACGTCCTCGCCACATCGCGGCTCTGGCGGACCGTCGCCAACGAGGTGGGCGCGCGGCACGCCGACGTGACCCTCGTCCATCAGCTCGTCGATTCCTGTGCGATGCTCCTCGTCCGCCGCCCGGCCGACTTCGACGTGATCGTCACGGAGAATCTCTTCGGCGACATCCTGTCCGACGAGGCGGCAGTCCTCGCCGGCAGCCTCGGAATGCTGCCCTCGGCCTCGCTCGGCGAGCGCCGGACCGAGCACGGGACGTTCGGGCTGTATGAGCCGATCCACGGTTCGGCGCCGGACATCGCGGGGCGCGACCTCGCCAATCCGATCGGGACGGTCCTGTCGGCGGCGATGCTCCTTCGCCTCTCGCTCGGTCGGGACGAGGCCGCGGCCGCGATCGAGGCGGCCGTCAGTGCGGCGCTCGACGACGGGTACCGCACGGCCGATCTTCTTCCGCCGAGCGGCGACGAGGCTGGGCTGCGCAGGGTCGGCACGACCGACATGACGGCGGCGATCGTCGAGCGGATCGCGATTCGCGAGGCTGCGCGGTCGACCGCCGCAGCCGCCACGTGATCCACCCGAACCGCCTCGTCACCAAAGGTTCCCGCCGATGACCACGAACCCGCCGCTCGACCGCCCGGTCACCCTGTACGACACGACCCTCCGCGACGGCACCCAGGGCGAGAACGTCACCCTCAGCCTGGCCGACAAGCTCCGGATCGCCCGGATGCTCGACGAGTACGGGATGCCCTACATCGAGGGCGGCTGGCCGGGCTCGAACCCGAAGGACATCGAGTTCTTCAAGGCTGCCCGAGGGATGACCTGGCGGACTGCGAAGCTGGCCGCCTTCGGCTCGACCCGCCATCGCTCCAACACCGCCGCGACCGACCCGAATCTGCGCGAGCTCGTCGCTGCCGAGACGCCGGTTGTCACGATCTTCGGCAAGAGCTGGCTGCTCCACGTCACGGAGGTCCTCGGCGCGACACCGCAGGAAAACCTCGACATGGTCGCGGACTCGGTCCGGTTCATCGTCGAGCGCGGCCGCGAGCTGGTCTACGACGCCGAGCACTTCTTCGACGGCTATCGCGACGATCGCGAATACGCCCTGGCCACGCTCCGGGCCGCCCGCCAGGCCGGCGCCCGGACGCTCGTCCTGTGCGACACGAACGGCGGCACGCTGACCGACGAGCTCATCGCGATCGTGACGGACGTCCGGGGAGCCCTCGAGGGAGACACGGACGCCGCCGGCGCACCGGTCGAGTGGGGGATCCATACCCACAACGATGCCGAGCTCGCGGTCGCCAACTCGATGGCCGCGGTCGCGGCCGGGGTCCGCCACGTCCAGGCCACGATCAACGGCTATGGCGAGCGGGCCGGCAACGCCAACATGGTCTCGATCCTCGCCAACCTCGCCCTGAAGACCGCGCACGAGCTCGTGCCTGCCGGCGGTGGCGCGCTGGCCGGCCTGACCGAGCTCAGCCGGTCGGTCGCCGAGATCGCCAACCTCAACCCGAACGACTGGCAGCCGTATGTCGGCCGATCGGCATTCGCCCACAAGGGCGGCGTCCACGGCGCGGCCGTCGCCAAGGTCGAGCGGAGCTATCAGCACATCGACCCGACCGCCGTCGGCAACGCCGGCCGGCTGGTCGTGTCGGAGCTCGGTGGCCGGGCGAACACGCGGATCCGGGCCGAGCAGCTCGGCCACCAGCTCGAGGGCGTGATCGATCCGAAGGTCCTGAGCGAGCTCGTGAAGAAACTCGAGTCGGAGGGCCTCGCCTTCGAGGGCGCCGAGGCCAGCTTCGAGCTCCTGATCCGGCGCCACCAGGCCGACTACCTCGCCCCGTTCAAGGTCCTCGACTACACCTGCCTCGTCGAGCAGCGCTCCGGTCGCGAGCTTCTTGCCGAGGCGACGGTCAAGGTCCAGGTCGACGGCGAGGTCCTCCACACCGCGGCCGACGGCAACGGCCCGGTCAACGCCCTCGACGCCGCGCTGCGCAAGGCGCTCCGGGCGTTCTACCCCCAGCTCGACGCGGTCCACCTGTACGACTACAAGGTCCGGATCCTCGACGGCGACTCCGCGACGGCCGCCCGGACACGGGTGATCATCGACTCGTCGAACGGGACGCTTGAGTGGTCCACGATGGGCAGCGACACGAACATCATCGCCGCGTCGGCACAGGCCCTCGCCGATTCGCTCGAATACGCGATCTGGAAGTCCGGCGGCGAGCTCCGCCGCCGGGACGAACGACATTTCACGACGGCGTCGGTGCCCAGCCCGGCGACGTCGACGACCGGGAGGTAACCGATGGCCGCCGACAGCAGCGCCGCCCCGCGTCCCGCCGCCGATCCGGCGGACACGCTTCATCTCGCCCGCTGGACGGTCACGTCCGGCTCGAACGCGAACAGCCGGGGCGCTGTCGTGATCTCGTCCGGCGACCACCAGTGGCAGGCATCGGCCGAGGGAAACGGCGCGATCGATGCCCTGTTCCGCGCGGTCGATGGCGCGCTCAAGGATGTCCTCGCCGGTCATCCACGGCTCGTGGGCTACAGCGTCCGTGCCCTCGGCGACGCGCCCGACGCGGAGGGCAAGGTCAGCGTGGTGATCGCGCCACCGTCCGATGTCGCCGGACCACGTGGGACCGGGCGGTACACCGGCGAGATCACCTCGACGAACATCATCGCCGCGTCGATCGAGGCGTACATCGACGCGATCAATGAGCTGCTCGCCGAGGAGCACTGGCAGGGCGCGACCGAGACCGCCGGCAACCGCAAGCGGGCCGAGGTCAGCGAGCCGACCGCCAAGGCTCAGCGGGCCGAGCTCGACGAGGACGCCGGCAAGATCGACACGACCGACTGGTTCAACCACTAGGTCGCGAGCGCGTCGGGTCGGGTCGGGTCGCGTCGCGTCGCGTCGGGTCGGGTCGCGTCGGGTCGCGTCGGGTCGGGTCGGCCGGCGCGGCGGGCCTGCCGGCGCGGCGGGCCTGCCGGCGCGCTCCTGACCGTGCCCGATTTCGCCATACGATCACGGCCCGCGCACTAGCCCGAACCGACCGTCGCGACGTCGCAGATTCGTCGCCATGCGCTCGCCCCCGGTGCGTATGGCGAGAAATCGGGTCCTTCGGGCGCCTGCGGCCTGCACTGCCGCAGCGCTGTGCGCCGAGTGCGCACGTGCGGAGCGAATGGCGAATTTCGACGGGCCACGGCGGCGCGCGCATCCTGGATCGGTGACACTTCCGCGATGACCGACTCGCGGATCGTGTACCAGGGCGAGCCGGGCGCCTTCTCCGAGGAAGCCGTCCTGGCGTACTTCGGCGACGGCGGCGACGGCGGCGAGGGCGGCGACGGCCGCGATGGCGGCAGGCCCGAGCGGATCTCCGTGCCCACCTGGCGTGCCGTGTTCGAGGCCGTCGCGAACGGAACCGCGACGGCCGGCGTCGTCGCGATCGAGAGCTCCCTGGCCGGCACGATCCGCGAGACCTACGACCTCCTCGCCGAGTTCTACGATCGCGACGTCCGGATCGTCGGCGAGGTCACGGTCCCGGTCCGGCTTGCGCTCCTTGCGTTGCCCGGCCAATCGATCGAGTGGATCGACCGGGTGTACAGCCATGCCCAGGCTCTCGTCCAGGCCGACATGTTCCTGCGATCCCGGGCCTGGGAGGTCATGACGACCTACAACACCGCGGGCGCGGCCCGGATGATCGCCGAGCGCCACGAGAGGCGCGCCGCCGCGATCGCGTCGCCCCGCGTGGCGGATCTGTACGGACTCGAGATCCTGGCCGCCGATGTCCAGTCGGGCGAGGAGAACCGGACCCGGTTCGCGGTGCTCGCCCGGGGCGCCGAGGGAGCGCTCGGCCGGCAGGATCGCGACAGCCCGCACAAGACGACGCTCGTCTTCGCGGTCCGGAACGTGCCGGGCTCGCTGAACCGCTGTCTCGGAGCGTTTGCCGGCCGTGGGGTCAACCTTTCCTCGCTCGAGTCGCGACCCGCCCGGCGTGCCCGCTGGGAGTACGTGTTCTGGGTTGACGTCGACGCCGATGCGGACGATCCGGACTGCGCCGCGGCGCTCGACGACCTCCGCGCGGAAACGGAGATGGTCCGGGTTCTCGGTTCGTACCCGCGCGCCCGCGACGAGTAGAGCTGGAGTCGCCCCGGACGCCACGGAGCCCGGGCACGAGGCCCGGGCTCGGTCGCTGCGTTTGGTGACGTCAAATCGCGCTGGCGCAGGCCCGGCACTTCGAGGCGTCGACCGCATTCGCTTCCTTGCAGAACGGACACGTCTTGACCTCGGCCGGCGGCGGCTCCTTGATGAAGCTCTTGCTGATCTGCCAGACGACGAGGGCGATCACGATGAAGGCGATGATCGCGTTGATGAACGCGCCGTAGCGAAGGTAGACGCCGGTCGTGGGATCGAGCGGATCGGTCGCCTTCTTGAGCTCGATCGCCGCCGTGTTGAAGTCGACGCCGCCGAGGATGAGCCCGACCGGCGGCATGATGATGTCGTTCACGAGCGAGTTGACGACGGTCCCGAGGGCGCCGCCGATGATCACGCCGATGGCCAGCGCCAGCGCGTTCGTCTTGAGCAGGAACGCGCGGAACTCACCGATCACGAGCGACCTCCCCTCGGTTGGCGACGGGCGCCGAGCTCAGTGAGAGACCACCTTGTCGAGCTTGCCGGCCTGGGCGATCCAGCCGACGACGGTCGCCTCGGACGGCACGCGGCGCACGGTGTCCGGGCGGGCGGCGTCGAGCTCCTGGAACGTGATCGCGAGGTTGGCCGCGTTGCGCTGGGCCAGCTCGGCGCACGAGTCCACGCCGGCCGCCTCGAGCAGCTCCGCGTATTCCGCGCCAACGCCGTCGAGGCGCATCAGGTCAGCATGGTTGACCCATTTGAGGAGCATCGCCTCGGAGATTCCGGTCGCCTCGGAGAGCTTGCTCCGGGCCGCGGCCGTCCTGCCCTGCTCAAGCAGCGCGTCGGTCGAGCCGACGCCCGCGGCCGACAGACTCTGGGCAAACGTCGCGCCGATGCCTTCGACTTCTTCGATCTTCATGTCGAACCTCCCGAGAGCGACCGGCGGCCGTGGGGGCCGATGATACCCTTCGACCTCCCACCGACCTGCCCCGATCAGTGCTGGAGCGACGATGGACCAGGCCTTCCGCGACGAGATGACCAAGGGCTACTCGCTCGGCGAGCCGGCCCTGACGATCGGCAGCCCGATGCTCGACGGCGAGCTGTTCAACGGGGCCAGGATCCAGGTTGCGCTGTCGATGGCGAACCGCCACGGGCTCATCGCGGGCGCCACAGGCACGGGCAAGACCAAGACCCTCCAGCTCCTCGCGGGCGAGCTGTCGAAGGCCGGCGTGCCCGTGTTCATCTCGGACATCAAGGGCGACGTGACCGGGATCGCGATGCCCGGCGACCCGACGAATCCGAAGGTCATCGAGCGGATGGCGTCGCTGGAGGCGCCGTTCGCGGCGGCGGGCCACCCGGTCGAGTTCCTGTCGCTGTCGGGCAAGCTCGGCGCCCAGGTCCGGGCAACGGTCCACAGCTTCGGGCCGCTGCTCCTCGGCAAGGTCCTCGGCCTGAACGAGACGCAGACCTCGATCCTGTCGCTCGTCTTCAAGTACTGCGACGACAACGACCTGCCGCTGCTCGACCTGCCGGACCTCGCGACGACGCTGAAGTTCCTGGCCTCCGACGAAGGCAAGCCGATCCTCGCCGACTACGGCGGGATGTCGTCGGCCTCGGTCGGGGTGCTGCTGCGCTCGATCGTCGTGCTCGAGCAGGAAGGGGCCGACACGTTCTTCGGCGAGCCGGAGTTCCAGGTCGCGGACCTCCTCCGGACGACGGCCGACGGGGCCGGGATCATCTCGGTCCTCGAGCTCCGCGACGTCATGGACCAGCCGAGCCTGTTCAGCACGTTCATGCTCTGGATGCTCGCCCAGCTGTACGAAACCCTGCCCGAGGTCGGCGACCTGCCGAAGCCCAAGCTGTGCTTCTTCTTCGACGAGGCGCATCTCCTGTTCGACGGGGCTTCGGACGCGCTGCTCGACCAGATCGAGCGGACCGCCCGGCTGATCCGGTCGAAGGGCGTGGGGGTCTACTTCGTCACCCAGGCTCCGACCGATGTCCCGTCGTCGGTGCTCGCCCAGCTCGGCAACCGGATCCAGCACGCGCTCCGGGCGTTCACTCCCGACGACGCGGACGCCCTGCGCAAGACCGCCCGGACGTTCCCGATGACGAGCCACTACGACGTCGAGAAGACGATCACCTCGCTCGGGACCGGTGAGGCTCTGGTCACGGTCCTGTCGCCGAAGGGCATCCCGACCCCGCTCGCCGCCACGCGCCTCTTCGCCCCGGACTCGCTGATGGCAGCCCTGCCCGATGCCGACCTCCAGGCCCGGATCGCGGCCAGCCCGTTCTCGACGAAGTACGGGGTCACGGTCGATCGCGACAGCGCCCACGAGCTGATCACCGGGCGCCTGACCGCGGCCAAGGCGGCTGCCGCGAATGCCGCCGCGCAGGAAGCAATGGCCGCCGGCGTGCCGGCCACGACGGCCGGCGGGCTCAACACCATGACGCCGGCCCAGCAGCAGCGCGAGATCGCCCGCCAGGCCCGCGAGATGGCCGCCGCCCAGCGCGCCGCGGAACGAGCCCGGGCGACCGCGGCCCGCCAGGCCCGCGAGGACGCCAGGGAGCGCAACCGGATGGTCAAGACCGGCGTGAGCACCGCCGGCAAGGTCATCACCTCGAGGGCCGGCCAGGACTTCCTGCGCGGCGTATTCGGGACGCTGTTCGGCGGCAAGAAGTAGGGGCGCCCGCCCGCTCCGCCTCGGGTCACCTCGCCTCCCCTCGCCTCGCCTCCGCCCACCCTCGCCTCCGCACATCGATGCCCGTCCCACGGGTATTTCCTGGCTTGCACCTACGCGAAGCCCCGACTCGGCCACCTCATGGCCACCGGCGCTCCCGATCTCGTCCAGTTGACCCGCCCCGCGGGTCGACCCCGCCATACGGCCCGGCGGTGGGGTCGGACGTTGGACCCTGGTCCTCCCGGTCCGCAACAGATACCCGTCCGCCGGGTGCAGCGTCACTGATGGGTCGTACCCGTCAGCGACCCACTCGCGGGCGCCGCCAGGCATGGACGTCCGTCGCCCGGCTGTCGGTCCAGACCAGGCCGGGCTCGCTCGGCGGCGACTCACCGGTCTTCAAGGTCCGGACCCATCGGGCGGACGACCCCGGAAACCGCGTCGCGAACACCTCCGGGTAGCGCGCGATCAACTCCCGGTTTCGCCGCGTGGATCGCACCACCCACACTCCGGCGACGTCATACGGACGATCGCCCCCGATGACGACGGCGAGGTCACGAGCGGCCGCCATCTTCCGATCGAAGGACCGGGCGCCGGCGCCAATGTCGCCGAATGAGTTCCAGGCCTCCTCGACCAGCAGTCGACGGCGGAGATCGTCGCGGACGAATACGTCGATCGAGTGCGCCGGATCGCCCGGTCGAATCGGCAGTTCGAAGGTTCTCGCACAGCCCGTCGCCCGGGCAAGTCCGAGGAGGAGCTCCTGGATCGCCAGGTGGCCGGCGTCGGCCGGCGCCTCCTGCCAGTCGCGGGCGAGGTCGAATCGTGGCCGCAGCCCGAGCTCGTGAGCAAGCGAGACCCACGTCGTCAGCGGGACCGACCGGCCCTGCCCAAGCTCGATCCGGCTGACCTCGCTCTGGCTGATGCCGATCTTCAGGCCGAGAGCCGTCTGGGTCAGCCGGCGCCGCACGCGCGCTGACTTGATCACCCGACCGACGTGCCGCGAGATCTCGTCGACGGCCTGTTCGACGGCGAGCTGGCGCGCCGAGCGGCGCCCACCGAGCACGGGTCCCTGTCTCACGCGTTCATCGTGACGCGACGACATTCACCGGCGCTTATGTGGTCGTTGCGCCGTCGCTCACCCGCCTGACGGGTATCTGCTGGGGAACAAAGCTTGTTGGCGCGCGGCCGATGGCGGACGGAGCCCCTGGCGGTCGATGCATGCTCTCCACGGGTGAGGCGCTCGACAAGCGGGCCTTCGGGGACGCCAAGCGGCCCGACGAGCCCTCTTCGTCACCCCGGTGGCCAGGAAGTACCCGTGCGACGGGCAGGGTACGTGCGAAGCCGACGGGCAGGGTCAGTGCGAGGCCCCCGACGCCCAGCGGAACGGTCCGTCGGGCGTCGGTGGGGCGGAGACGCCAGCCCGACGCCCTACTCGACCACGACGCCGGTCAGGTCCTCGGGCGGTGGGGGATAGGCCGGGTTCAGCGCGTCGATCGTGTCGCCGAGGATCTCCGCGACGGCCAGGTTCCGGAACCACTTTCGATTGGCCGGGATCACGTACCACGGGGCATGGTCCATGGAGCAGCGCTCGAGGGCCTCGTCGTAGGCGGCCACGTACTCGTCCCAGCGCTTGCGCTCCTCGAGGTCGCCGAGGCGGAACTTCCAGCGCTTGTCGGACTCGTCGAGACGGGCCTGGAGACGTTCCTTCTGCTCGTCCTTCGAGATCCACAGGAAGAACTTGACGATCGTCGTTCCCTCGTCGGCGAGCATCCGCTCCCAATCGTTGATGTGGTCGTAACGCTTCGACCAGACCGGCTTCGGCGCGAACCCCCGGACCCGAACCACGAGGACATCCTCGTAGTGCGAGCGGTCGAAGATCGCGATCTCGCCCTTGCCCGGGGTCCGCTGGTGAACCCGCCAGAGGTAGTCGTGGGCCAGCTCCGGCGCGGTCGGCACCTTGAACGAGGTGACCGAGCAGCCGGCTGGCTGGAACGCGCCCATCACGTGCTTGAGGGTGCCGCCCTTGCCCGCGGTGTCGATCCCCTGGAGGACGACGAGCACGGGATGCTTCGCCTCCGCCCAGAGGCGGTCCTGGAGATCGGTCAGGCGGGCGAGGCCGGCCTCGAGGTTGGCCGCCGCCGACTCCTTGTTGCGGCCGTGGGTCTCGTCGGGGTCGACGTCGGTCAGGCGGAACGGCTTGCCCGGCTTGACCCGGAGCAGGTCGCGGAGCGGGCGGACTCGGGCAGGGCTCATCGTCAGGTCCTCGCGCGGGGCGTCGGCGGATCGTGTCGGGGCCGTGGGTCGGGCATGGATAGAATGGCACGACGACCCCGTCCGCAGGAGCTCCTCGATGACCACCGCCACCGGCGCCAGGCCCCATCCGATCTTTCTCGCCGGCACGTGGGTCGAGTCCGACGATCCCCTGATCGTCGCCAACCCGGCCGACCCGGCCAACCCGGCCGGCTCCACCTTCCACGCCACCGAGGCCCAGTACGAGCAGGCCGTCGAGGCTGCCGTGAAGGCGTTCGAGGTGACCCGTCACCTGCCGGCCTACGAGCGCGGCGCGATCCTCCGCAACATCAGCGCCGGGATCAAGGCCCGCCGCGAGGAGCTCGGGCGGCTGCTGTCGCTCGAGGCCGGCAAGCCGATCCGCGACGCCCTCGTCGAGGTCGACCGCGCGGTCGTCACCTTCCGCCTCGGCGCCGAAGAGGCAGAGCGCATGGTCGGCGAGACGATTCCGCTCGACATCTCGCCGGCCGGCAAGGGTCGGATGGGGATCACCCGACGCTTCCCGATCGGGCCGATCGCCGGGATCAGCCCGTTCAACTTCCCGCTCAACCTGGCCGCCCACAAGGTCGCTCCGGCGATCGCCTCGGGCAACCCGATCGTCCTGAAGCCGCCGTCCAAGGATCCGCTCACGATGCTGACCGTGGCCGAGATCATCGAGGAGGCCGGCGCGCCGGCGGGCAGCGTCAGCATCCTGCCGATGACCCGCGAGCTCGGCGACCGGATGGTGAGCGACGACCGGTTCAAGCTCCTGTCGTTCACCGGATCGCCGTCGGTCGGATGGCGGATGAAGGAGCGGGCTGGCAAGAAGAAGGTCGTGCTCGAGCTCGGCGGCAACGCGGGCGTGATCATCGACAAGAGCGCCGACCTCGACTGGGCCGTGAAGCGCTGCCTGACCGGGGCGTTCGCGTACGCCGGCCAGGTCTGCATCAGCGTCCAGCGGATGTTCATCCACGAGGACATCTGGGACACGTTCATGACGAAGTTCGTCGCCGGCGCGAAGGCCCTCAAGGTCGGCGATCCGCTCGATCCCCAGACCGACGTCGGGCCGATGGTCGACGGCAACGCGGCGTCGCGCACCCAGCGTTGGGTCGACGAGGCGCTGGCGGCCGGTGGCAAGGCCCTCGCCGGCGGCCGGGCCGAGGGGACGTTCTTCCCGCCGACGATCCTGACCAATGTCCCGATGACCGCCCAGGTCTGCTCCAACGAGGCGTTCGCGCCACTCGTCGTCGCCTTCCCGTTCCGCGACATCGGCGAGGCGATCCGCCAGGTCAACGACTCGATGTTCGGGCTCCAGACCGGCGTCTTCACGAACGACCTCGGCGCGGCCTGGCGGTCGTTCAACGATCTCGAGGTCGGCGGCGTCATCATCAACGACGTCCCGACGTACCGGACCGACCACATGCCGTACGGCGGTGTCAAGGACTCCGGCCTGGGCCGTGAGGGCGTCCGGTTCGCGATCGAGGACATGACCGAGCTCCGGATCATGGTCCTCGCCTGGCCGACCTGAGCCGAGTCGAGGAGGGCCCAGCGCTGCGGGCGTTGACGTCGGGCTGGATCGACGCTTAGCATTCAGGACATGCTAAGCGTCAAGGTCAGCACCAAGCACCAGATCGTCGTTCCCAGCGCCGCACGGCGAGCTCTCGGCATCCAGGCGGGGGATCGCCTGAACGTGGAGATCCGCGGTGACGAGCTCGTCCTGAAAGGGCCGCGACGAGCGTCGCAGCGGCTGCGGGGCCTCGGCGCCGACATCTGGCGCGGCATCGACCCGGTCGACTACGTCCGCGAGCTCCGTCGCGAGTGGGACGAGCGCGCACCGCGATGACCGTGGACGAGCTGATCGCCGCGCATCGCCGGGTCGGCATCGACAGCAACGTCTTCATCTACCTATTCGAGGGCGAAGGGGCGACGGCCGATCGTGCAGCCCTGCTTCTCGATGCAGTCGAGGCCGGCCGGCTCCAGGCGGTGCTTGCGACGGTCGGCCTGACGGAGATCCTGACGCGGCCAGCGAGCGCCGGCGATGGTGCCCTCTTCGAACGCTATGC